>JANQPR010000045.1 GCA_028285385.1 Phycisphaera sp. | reverse complement strand
CAAGCGGAACGAAAACTTCCGGGGGCGGGGGTCCGTCCGGCGAGGCGTCGCCCCACCCGCCGCGCTCCCCGCGGGGGCACCGGCTCTACCCGGGGGCGGGAACGCGATCTCGGGCGCACGTGTCGAGATCAATGGTGGCCGTACTCGCTTGGCTGCCGGTTTCGTGCACGCGCTAGCCATCTCCCTATCGCTAAGGAGGAATCAATCACCCGAAACCTGGGGAATCCCCTGTATCGTTGAATGGTCCATTCCACTATGGTTCAGACCTCTGGAGTAGTCCTCAAACCGTATGGCCACCGGGGCCGCGCGGGGAGTTGGCTTAGCGGTTCGACACCAAGCACGGGAGAAAGAGATGAGAGTTTTTCGGGTAGCCGTAGTCGGGGTTGCTGTTGCTGTTGTTATGTCTGGCTCCGCTCATGCCGCGTCGATGGTCTGGGAGCAGGGCTTCGAGACGGACACCGCGGGCTGGTTCGACAACGACGACTTTGCCGACTACGGCGACATCACCCGGGTGCCGTCGGGCACGAACGGGATCGCCTCCGCGACGGGCACGCACCACGCCGTGGTCGACCAGACCCCCGCCGGTGCCGGCCCGTTCAGCCGGTTCGACGGCTACCGCGACGCCTGGACGGGCGGGTTCACCGCGGTGATCGACGTCTTTCTCGACGTCGCGTGGGCGGCCGGCTCGGGGTTCGACTACTCCGTCGCGATCAACGGCTCGGACAACGCGCACGTCCAAGACTTCATCTTCCACGTCACCAAGGACTCGAGCACCAACCGCTTGCTCGTCGCCGGCAGCAACAACACGAACTTCGCGCCGCGTGAAGACCTCGAGAACGTCGGCAACAACTACGAGGTCACCTCCACCGGGTGGTACACCTTCGAACACGTCTTCCGGCCGGCGGTGTCGGGCACGGACATCGAGGGCGACATGAACCTGTACGACAGCGGCGGCTCGCTGCTCTTCACCGAGACCCGGACCGTCATCCAATCCGGCACGCCCGTCGAGGCGTCCGACGTCGGCGGGAACCGGTACGGCTGGTTCACCGCGGCGGACGTTTCCGGCGGCGTCGCCATCGACAACCACGAACTCGCCGTCGTGCCCGAGACCAACCCCGCGACGCTCGGCCTGCTGGGACTCCTGCTGCTCGGCGGCTTTTACGGCGTCGCCCGCCCGGCACACCGGGTCGAAGCCTGATCCGTTGACGCGCTGCCGTGGTCCCGTCAAGGTGGCCCACGGCGTTGGCGGCCGCGTCGGTCGGGTCGGGTTTGGCGCCCACGGTTCGGCCGCGCCCTCGCCGGAACACCCCTACGGAAGCCGCGCAAGGCACGTGGGTTACGGCGTGGCATCCGCAGCGTCGTCGGCAGCAGCCGCTTCAACGTCTTCGCCAAAACCCTCCATCGCCCCACTGAGGATCAGGCCTGCGAACAGCACCGCCAACGCCAGCCGGTACCAGCCGAACGGGGCCAGGCCGCGCTTCGTGAGGAACTTCACGAACCAGTACACCGCCAGCGCCGCCGACACCGTCGCGGCGACAAAGCCCACGGCCAGGTTGCCCCAGCCGATGTGTTCTAGGATCAGGTGCCCGTCCTTGTAGCCGTCGTAGCACGTCGCGGCGCCGAGCGTCACCAGCCCGAGCAGGAAGCTGAACTCCGCCGCCGCTTTGGGCCGCAGCCCCAGGAGCAGCGCCGTGACGATCGTCATCATCGACCGGCTGGTCCCGGGCCACATCGCGACGCACTGCCCGAACCCGATCAGCAGCGCGATCCGCCAGTCGACGTCCTCGACCTCGCGCGCCGCCCGCCGGTCCAGCAGGTGCTGGTTCCACGCCACCGCGAGCATCAGCCACGCCCCGACAAACAGCGCCCCGATCACCGGCCAGGGGTGGAACAGCTCTTCCTTGATCCGGTCGGCGAGCATCGGCCCCAGCACCGCGGCGGGCAGGAACGCCAGCACCAACGCGATGGCAAGCCGCAGCCCCGCGGAGTCCTTGCCGACGAGCCCGCGGAGCATCTGGACCACACGCCGGCGATACAGCCCCAGGACCGCCGCGATCGCCCCGGCTTGGATGACGATATTGAACGCGTCGACGGCCGGCTTGATTTCGGGGTCGTCCAGGCCCAGCAACCAGGCGGCCAGAATGAGGTGCCCCGTGGAGCTGACCGGCAGGTACTCGGTCAACCCCTCGACGACGCCGAGGATCAGGGCTTGCCACCAGGACATGGGTCAGTGGGGTACGGAGGGCCGGGCACAGAGTTCGGGGATTCGCCCGGATCGCGGGGGCGGGCCCGGAGCGTATCGGCTCGATCCCTGTAAGTTCTCGGTTTGACCGGCGTTCGGGGGGTGATAAAATCCGTTCATCCGGATAAACGGATGTATCTGATCACGAACCGGCCGATACGCCCTTCGGAAGCCCCGCCCCAACCCCGAGCCCTTCAGCCCGCGCCCCGATGAGCACCTTTGCCCAACACGCCGCCCGCCGTGTCCTGTTCTTCGACGGGGCCATGGGCACGTCGATCCACAACCTCGACGACCTCGACCTGGACCGCGACTACCTCGGCCGGGAGAACTGCACGGAGGTGTTGCTGCTCACCCGCCCCGAGGTGATCCAGACCATCCACGAGCAGTTCCTCGAAGCCGGCGCCGACGGCGTCGAGACCGACAGCTTCAACGCGCAGCTGCACACGATGGAGGACCAGGACCTCGTCGACAAGGTCCACGAACTCAACAAGACCGCGGCGGAAGTGGCGCGGGCCGCGTGCGACAAGTTCGCCACGCCCGACCGGCCGCGTTTCGTGATCGGCTCCATGGGCCCGGGCACCAAACTCATCACCCTCGGCAACGTCGACTGGGACACGATGCGCGAGTCGTATGCCGCGCAGGTACGCGGCCTGCTCGACGGCGGGGCCGACGTGTTGTTACTTGAAACCGCGCAGGACATCCTGCAGGTCAAGTGCGCACTGAGCGCCGCGTTCGGCGTGCTCGAAGAACGCGGCCTGACGCCCGACGTCGGCGACGGCAACGGCGACGTCCCGGTGATGGTGCAGGTCACCATCGAGCAGTTCGGCACGACGCTGGTCGGCACCGACATCGCCGGCTGCGTCGCGGCGCTGCGCGACTACCCGATCTTCAGCCTCGGCATGAACTGCGCGACCGGGCCGGTCGAGATGTCCGAGCACGTGCACTACCTCGGCCGGCACTGGGACCGCGGCATCTCGCTGCTGCCCAACGCCGGGCTGCCGACTTTGGTCGAGGGCAAGACCGTGTTCCCGCTCGGGCCCGAGCCGTTCGCCGAGAAGGTCGCCGAGTTCGTGCGGACCGCGGGGCTCAACGTGGTCGGCGGCTGCTGCGGCACGACGCCCGCGCACATCCGCGCGCTGGTCGACGCCATCGGCCCCGACGCGCCGCCCGTGGAGGTGGCGAAAAAGCCTTGGAAACCGGCGATTTCGTCGCTCATGGGCGCCGTCGAGTACCGGCAGGATAACTCGATCCTGAACATCGGCGAACGCACCAACGCCTCCGGCTCGCGCAAGTTCAAGCGGCTGCTCGAAGAAGAAAGCTGGGACGAGATCGTCTCCCTCGCGCGCGAGATGGTCAAGGAAGGCTCGCACGTCATCGACGTGAACGTCGACTACGCCGGCCGGGACAACGCCGCCGACATGACCACGATCGTGTCCAAGCTGGTCAACCAGGTCAACGCGCCGCTGATGCTCGACAGCACGCAGCCCACGACCATCGAGGCCGGGCTCAAGGCCGCGGGCGGCAAGTGCCTGATCAACTCCGCGAACCTCGAAGACGGTGAAGAGAAGTTCGCCGTGATGTGCCGGCTCGCCAAAGACTACGGCGCGGGCCTCGTACTCGGCACGATCGACGAAGACCCCGAGGAGGCGATGGCGCGCACGCGCGACCGCAAGCTGTCGATCGCCGAGCGGATGCACGACCTGGCGACGAACAAGCACGGGCTCGATGAAGCCGACCTGATGTTCGACCCGCTCGTGCTGCCCGTGTCGACCGGCATGGAGCAGGACAAGCGCTCGGGTCTGGAGACCATCGAGGGCACCCGGCTGATCGCGCAGCGCTTCCCGAACTGCCAGCTCACCTGCGGGCTGTCGAACATCTCGTTCGGCCTGAACCCCGCGGCACGGCAGGTGCTCAACTCCGTGTTCCTGTACGAGCTCGTGCAGGCCGGGATGACCAGCGCGATCCTGCACGTCAGCAAGATCCTGCCGAAGAACCGCATCCCCGAGGAGCAGTGGCAGGCCGCGCTCGACGTGCTTTACGCGCGGGACGCACCGCAGCCGGTGACGCTCGAGGACAGCAGCCAGACGACCGACGCGCTGCAGATCTTCATCGACCTGTTCAGCAACGCCGAGGCCGTGTCGACGAAGGTGGACCTCTCCGAGCTCCCGCTGGAAGAGCGCCTCCGCAAGCACATCATCGACGGGGAGAAGAAGGGCCTCGAAGAGACGCTGGCCCAGGCGCGGGAGGCGTACCCGCCGCTGGACATCATCAACGACCACCTGCTCGACGGCATGAAGACGGTCGGCGACCTGTTCGGCTCGGGTCAGATGCAGCTGCCGTTCGTGCTGCAGTCGGCGACGGTGATGAAGGCCGCGGTCGCCCTGCTCGAGCCTTACATGGAGAAGGTCGAGGGCTCGACAAAAGGCACGATGCTGCTCGCGACCGTGCGCGGCGACGTGCACGACATCGGCAAGAACCTCGTCGACATCATCCTGACCAACAACGGCTACACGGTGCACAACATCGGCATCAAGGTGCCGATCAACGAGATCGTGGCGAAGTTCCACGAGACCAAGCCCGACGCGATCGGCCTGTCCGGGCTGCTCGTCAAGTCGGTCAACGTGATGGAGGAGAACCTCAACGAGCTAAACAACCTCGGCATCGACGTGCCGATGATCCTCGGCGGCGCGGCGCTGCAACGCTCGTACTGCGAAGGGCACCTGCGCTCGGTCTACAAGGGCAGCACGTTCCACGGCACCGACGCGTTCGAGGGGCTGCGGCTGATGGACAACATCTGCACCGGGAAGATCGAGGCGCTCAACGCCGAGATCGACACCCGGCTCGACGCGGGCAAGGAGCGTGAGCAGAAGGTCGCCGAGCTGCGCGAGCGCGCCGAGCAGACGAAAGCGGGCGCGAACGGCTCGGGCCCCGCGGTGCTGACCAAGCCGCGCCCAAGCGTCGCCGTGCTCGACGACGTCCCGACGCCGCCGTTCTGGGGCTCGCGTGTCGTGACCGACCTGGCAATGAAGGACATCTTCCCCTTCGTCAACGAGGCGGCGCTGTTCAAGACGCAGTGGCAGTTCGTCCGCGGCGACAAGTCGACGAAGGACTACGACGCGCAGATCGAGTACGAGGTCCGGCCGATCTACGACCGACTGCGGAAGTCCATGGTCGAAGACAACGTGCTCCGGCCCGGGGTCGCGTACGGCTACTTCCCCGCCAACGGCGACGGCGACGACGTCGTCGTCTTCGACCCCGACGACCACGACAAAGAGGTGGCGCGGTTCACGAACTTCCCCCGCCAGCCGGACCGCAAGCGGCTGTGCCTGGCCGACTTCTTCCTGCCGATCGAGTCCGGCCGGCGCGACGTGCTGCCGATGCAGTGCGTGACCATGGGCAACGAGGTCTCCGTGCTCGCAAAGAGGCACTTCGACGCCGACGACTACACCGAGTACCTCTACGTGCACGGCATGGGCGTCGAGTGCGCCGAGGCGCTCGCCGAGCTGTGGCACAAACGCGTCCGCATGGAGCTCGGCGTCGGCAACGACGACAGCCCGAAGATCAAGCAGCTCTTCACGCAGAAGTACCGAGGGTCGCGTTACAGCTTCGGCTACCCGTCGTGCCCGGAGATGAGCGATCAGGAAGTCATCTGGCAGCTCATCGACCCGACGCGTATCGGCTGCGAACTCACCGAGAACTGGCAGATCGACCCCGAGCAGAGCACCTCCGCGATCATCTGCCACCACCCCGAGGCGAAGTACTTCAACACCTGACTCCACCCACCCCCCGGGCTCTGCCTCGGGGATGGCGTCGAGGAAAAAGCGCTCCTCGTTCAGCGAGTAAGTCCGTTTCGGGCCGGTTTTTCTCAGCGCGGAAACACCGGGCACCAACGGCTCCGTCACGGATGCTATTATGTTTGGGTTATGAAAGGGTATGCCGCGAACCCCCCGCTGCGCTGGCTGTTCCTCGACATGAACAGCTACTTCGCGTCGGTCGAGCAGAACGACCGGCCCGAGCTGCGGGGCCAGCCCGTCGGCGTGATCCCGGTGGATTCGGAGCACACGTGCTGCATCGCCGCCAGCGCCGAGGCGAAGCGACGCGGCGTCAAGACCGGCACCCGGGTGCGGGAAGCGCGGGCCATGTGCCCGGGGATCGAACTCGTCCTGGCCCGGCCGAGGCACTACGTGCAGGTGCACCACCGGCTCCGCGAGAGCATCGAGAAGCACCTCCCGGTGGAGGCGACCGAATCGATCGACGAGTTCGCGCTCGAGCTGCTCGGGAGTGAACGCGACCCGGAGGCGGCGACGCAGATCGGTCGGTCGATCCAACGGCAGGTCCTCGACGACCTCGGCCCGTGCCTGACCTGCTCGGTGGGCGTCGCGCCGACGCGGCTGCTCGCCAAGATCGCCAGCGAGGTCCAGAAGCCGAGCGGCCTGGTGCTGCTGACCCCGGCGGACCTGCCCGGCCGACTCGCGCACTTCGAGCTGCGGGACCTCACCGGGATCGGCGCGGGCATGGTGACGCGCCTGCGCCGGCACGGCGTCGACACCGTGCAGCAACTCTGGGACCTGCCGCGCGACCGGGCCCGGCACATCTGGGGCTCGGTACAGGGCCTGCACTGGTGGGACGAGTTCCACGGCGTGGCGGTGCCCCGACCCGTCACGCACCGCCACTCCATGGGGCACGGGCACATCCTGCCCACGAAGTTCCGCCACGCCGACGGCGCGCTGACGATCCTGACCCGCCTGCTGCACAAGGCGACCGCTCGGCTGCGCGAGCACGGCTACGTCGCCCGCCGGCTCCACGCGTCGGTGGGTTTTGCCGAAGGCGACGGCTGGGGTGACGACATCGCGCTGCCCGCGATCCAGGACACGCTCACCGCGATGCGGCACCTCCGTCGGCTGTGGGACCGGCCGCGCCGCACGCACGGGTTCCGCGGGCACACGCCCAAAAAGGTGCAGGTCACGCTGTCGGAGTTGTGCGACATCGGCAGCGCGACCGGGCACCTATTCCCCCAAGCCGACCACCCGCTGCGCCTCGCCGAGGCGATGGACCGCATCAACCGCCGCCACGGCACGCACACCGTCTACCTCGGCGGGATGCACGCCTGCCGCAACTACCGCATGGACGACAAGATCGCGTTCGGCCGTGTGCCTGACGAAACGGTGCGGATGTAACCGACCGGCGACGCGCGTCGTGGATCAAACCGAACGCCGCGGCACGCGACGGATCACCAGCAGCGTGCGGTCGTCCTGCGGCGGCGCGTGGTCGGTAAAGGCGTTGACCGCGCGGCGCAAGGCTTCGGCGATGTCCTGCGAAGACGAGCCGGCGCGTTCGCGCAGGACCGCTTCCACCCGCGCCTGGCCGAAGTGCGCCCCGTCGTTGCCAGCGGCTTCGTAGAAACCATCGGAAGCAACCAGCAGGACGTCCCCGGGCTCGAGCCGGGTGTCGCGCAGCGCGTAGCCGTCGAGGTCGGGGGCGACCCCCAGGGGCGGGGCGTCGGCGCCGGCCGAGGTGACCGTGCCGTCGTGGGCGTGGTAGTGCAGCAGCGGGCCCTGCCCGGCGGAGAACGCGGCGACCACGCCGGTCGTCGTGTCCAGCCGACCGAACCAGGCGGTAATGAACCGGCCGGCGGGCAAGTCGTCCCCGAGTTGCCGGTCGATGACGCGCAGCGTGTCGGCGAGGTCGCCCTCCAGCCCGATCGCGGCGCGGAGCATCGACCGCAGTTGGGTGACCGACATGGCCGGCCCGATGCCGTGGCCCGTCGCATCGGCGAGCAGTGCGAGCTCGCACGCGCAACCCGCGTCGTCGCTCACCTGACCGCGGTCGTCGAGCGGGACGAAGTCGAACGTGTCGCCACCGGTCTCGTCGGCGGGTTCGCTGTGCCCGTACAGGTCGAAGCCCGCGGGCCGCGGCACGGCCTGCGGCCATGTCGCGCGCTGCACGCGCTGCGCCACGAGCAGGTTCTCGCGCATCCGTTGGTTGGCCTGCTCGATCGCCGAGTTGTACCGGCCTAGCAGGAACCAGAGCCCGCCGCCCGACAGCAGCAGGACCGCCCCGCCGGTCAACGCCCCGATCACCGCGATCGCCGGCGCCCGCTCCCGGCTGAGCTCGACCAACGCCGACTGTTTCTGGTGCACGAGCAGCCGGTGGTCCATGCCCGGCAGCTTGCGCGTCGCGACGTAGTGCACGCCCTCGGCCAGGAAGTTGATCCGCCCGCTGACGGTTGCGTCCGGGTCGGCGTTGACCAGCTCGACGCGCTGCATGCCGTCGGCACCGCCCGCTTCGTCGGGGAACTCGAACGTCGCCTCACCCAGCCGGACGCCCCACAGCCCGGGGTTGTCGCGCATCTCCGGGTGACCGACCAGCCGGCCTTGTTCATCGATCAGGCACGCGAACCCGTCGCCCGGCAGATCGGTCAAAGACTCCAACACCGCCTGCGCTCGACCCCAGCTCTCAGTGCCCAGGCTCAGGTCCGCGTCGAGCTCCTCGGGGAACAACCGCGCGACGCGCTCCGCGATCTCGGTGTTCTGCGCGAGGACGGTCTGCTCGATCGTCTTCGCCAACGCGTCCCGCACCATCCGGTACCCAAACACCCCACCGGCCGCGAGGATCAACGCCTGCACCACCACTGCCGCCGACACCAACGACGCCCGCCGCGTCAGCGACCACCGCTTGCGGAACTTGTGTTTCGCCGGCAAAGCCCGGTCTGGTCCGCGGACGCCTGACATCTGCTCGATCCAACGCGGACGCCCGCCAAACCATTCCCGGAATCCGACGCGGCTTTAGTGCCCCGTCGCCTCACCCCTGCATGTCCGCGATGAACGCGTCGGCCTCGGCGATGCTCGCCTCCATGTCGGCGATCAGCGCGTCGATCTCCTGGGTCAGCTCGACCTCCGTGCCCTTCAGCGACGCGATCGCCTGGGCGTTGAGGTTGTGCTTCAAGAACAGCACCCGGCTGCGGAACTTGGTCAGCACCGGGTCCATCTTCGCCGCGGCGGTGTCCATCTTGTCGACCAGCTCTTCGTAGCTCGCCAAGGTCGAGTCGTACAGCGCCTGGCTCTGCCGCTGGATCGACGGGTCCGACTCAAGCAGCCCGATCTCGTCCTGCCACTCGTCGAACAACGCCTTGGACACCCGCTTGACCTGCGCGATCTGCGTCTCGACGGCATCGGCCCGGTCCTGGCTGCGCTCGAGCTCCTTGTTGAGCTTGTTGTAGACCTTCTCGAGGTTGCCGCCCTCGAAGTTGGCGACGGCCTTGAACTGGTCGAGCGCGGAGACGAACTGCTCTTTCGCTTTCTCTTGCGCGTTGCGGGCGTCCTTGACGTCGTCGACGAGGCGCTCGCGCTTGGCGTACCCGCCGTACTTCTCCCAGGCGTTGTAATAACCCTCGCGCACGGTCTGGCAGCCGGGGAGCACGGGAACAGACGCAACGGTCATCAGCAGCAACGCAAAAGGCAGGCGACTCATCGGGTTCTCCAGGTCGATCGAGGACGGATCAAGATCATACCGCCGCCGCTTGCGGCTTAGCGCAGCAACTCACGTAGTGTTCGCAAGCAGCCGTCCCGGTACGACCCGCCGAAGTGCCAGAGGTGCGAGAGCAGGTGGTGGAGGCGGTAGACCTCGACGCGTCGCTCCCAGCCGTCGGCGAGCGGGTAGGCGGCGTGGTACGCGGCCTCGAAGCGTCGCCCGAAGCCGAACAGCCGGGTCATGCCGAACTCGGCCTCGCGGTGGGCGTGGTAGCAGGCGGGATCAAAAAGATAGACGTTCCCTTCGTGGTCGGCGGCGGCGTTGCCGGACCACAGGTCGCCGTGGATCAGCGTCGGAGGCTCGGCGGGGCCTTCAAGGAGTTTGTCCAGACGATCAGCGAGCTGTCGGCCGAGGCGTTGCACGTCGGGCTCATTCGGCAACAGGACGAGCAACGGCAGCAGGCGGCGTTCACGCCAGAAGGCGACCCAGTCGGAACAAGAGGTGTTGTCCTGCGGCAGCCGGCCTAGGTGGTTGTCGACGGGAAAGCCGAAAGCGTCGGCCGTGCCGTGGCGGTGGAGTTGCGCGAGGCCATGACCGAGGCGCTCCTCGAACTGGGGGCCGGCGTGAGCAAAGTCGACGTACTCCAACGCCAGAAAGCCGTCGCCGACCGCGAGCACGCGCGGGATGCGGAGGCCCGAGTTCTCGGCCGCGCGATGCAGTGCCCGCAGGCCGTCGGCCTCGGCGATGAACCGGCGATCACTCGGCTCGCCCTTGTGGTGTGACTTGACGAACACGCCCCGGCCGTCACGGAGCATCACCCGGAACGCCGCGTTGATGTCGCCGCCGGACACGGAGGACACGGATGCAACCCCGTCGCCCAACGCCGCGCTGAGTCGCTCGCGCAGCTCCGGGTTCACGGCTCGGATTGCCCGTTGAGCACGGCGTCGAGGATCGCCGGACAGGCGGCCTCGACCATGTCGAGCACCTGCTCGAAGCCGTAGTCGCCGCCGTAGTACGGGTCGGGCACGTCGGGCGGGCCGCCGTGGTTTTGCATCTCATCCGGAAGGAACTCGCCGAGCAAACGGACGCGGTCGGAAGCGCCGCCGTGGAGCGCTTCGAGGTCGTCGACGTTGGCGCGGTCCATCGCGACCACGAGCGAGAACCCGCGCAGGTCGTCGGCGTCGACCTTGCGCGCGCGGCTTGCCAAGTCGTAGCCGCGCCTGTCGGCGGCGCGACGCATGCGGGCGTCGGCGGGTTGGCCGGCGTGGTGCCCGATCGTGCCTGCCGAGTCGATGCGGACGCTGCCGTTCAGGCCGCGCTCGTGGACCAGATGACGGAACACGCCCTCGGCCGCGGGGCTGCGGCAGATGTTGCCCATGCACACGAAGAGGACGCCGGGTTGAGAATCATCGTCGGGCATGGCGGGATGGTAGCGGCATGTGTACGCCCAGTATGGGCTCGTGAGAACGAGCGGCCGTCCGTGTTTCAGCCGATGTCGATCAGGCCGAGCGTCTCGCCGTGCTGGTGCATCAGGACCCGGCGGAGCAGGGCGTGCTTTGAATCGGTCAATGACGGGTCGGCGCCGACCATCGCCTCGGCGTCGCGCTGCGCGAGCTTGAGCAGGTCGAGGTCTTCGGGGATCCGCGCCAGCCGCAGCGGGACCGCGCCGGCCTGACGCGTACCGAAGAAGTCGCCCATGCCGCGGATGGCGAGGTCGTGCTCGGCGATCTTGAAGCCGTCGTTCGTCGACGCGATCGCATCGAGGCGCTTGGTCGCGTCCTCGGTCGTCGGTTCGGCGATGAACACGCACAACGGCCGGCGCTGGTTAGTCCCCCGGCCGATGCGCCCTCGCAGCTGGTGCAGCTGCGCGAGCCCGAACCGCTCGGCGTGTTCGATCACCATCACGGTCGCGTTGGGCACGTCGACGCCGACCTCGATCACCGTCGTGGCCACCAACACATCGACGCCGCCGGCGCGGAAGTCATCCATCACGCGTTGGCGCTCCTCGGGCTTGAGCCGGCCGTGGACCACGCCAACCGTGTGACCGGCGAAGAATCGTTCGGCCAACAGCGCCGCGTGTTCGTTGACGCTCTTGAGAGGCTGCCCGGATGCGCCCTCCCCGTCGATGGTCGGCACGACGACGTACGCCTGCTCGCCGCGCTGCACGCGGGTGGCCGCGTAGGCGTAGACCTCGTCGGCCTGCAGCGGCACCACGACCCGATTCGTGACCGGTGTTCTCCCGGGGGGCAACTCGTCGAGGGTCGACACGTCCAGGTCGCCGAAGAGCGTGAGCGACAGCGTCCGCGGGATCGGCGTGGCGGTCATCACGAGCGTGTGCGGGCAGTCCTCGTTTTCGCCGCGCAACGCCGCGCGTTGCCGGACGCCGAAGCGGTGCTGCTCATCGACTACCGCAACCGCCAGATCATGGAACGCGACTGACTCCGACAGCAGTGCGTGCGTCCCGACGGCGATGTCGATGCCGCCGCCACGCAACACGTCCCGGTCGCCGGGTTGGTTGGCGGTGAAGAGCTCGATGCGCACATCCGAGCCCTCGAGCATCCGGCGGATCGACGCGAAGTGTTGCTCGGCAAGCAGCTCGGTCGGGGCCATAAGCGCGGCCTGCTTCTGCGCAACGACGGCCATGAGCATCGCGTAGAGCGCGACGACCGTCTTGCCCGCGCCGACGTCACCGTGCAGCAGGCGGTTCATCGGGAACGGGCGCTGCAGGTCGCCAGCGATCTCGCCCACGGCCCGGTCCTGCGCCCCGGTCATCGGGAACGGGAAGCGTTGCCGGATGCGTTGGTCGATCGCGTCGTCGAACGGGAGCTCGGGCGCGCGGAGCCGGTGGCGGACGTGGGCACGTTTGAGCGCGATGCCGAGCTGGAGCAGCAGCAGCTCGTTGAACGCCAGCCGGCGTCGTGCCGCCTTGTGGTCGTCGGCGTGCGTCGGCCGGTGAATCGTGCGGAACGCATCGGCAAGTTTTGGCATGCCGTGGTGCTCGGCAAGCTCGGCAGGAATCGGGTCTTCCAACCCGCGCACCGCGGCATCGAGCGAATCGCCGATCAGCTTCGCGATCACCGCCGAGGGTAGACCGTCCGTCGCGGGATAAACGGGAACAAGCCCGCCCTCTTTCCCTGGGTCGGGCGTGCCGTCTTCAACGACGGACCACTTCGGGTTGACCATCTGCGGGTAGTTCTGGAACGACTTGACCTTGCCCTGCACATCAAGGACTTGCCCCGGGTGCAGCTTGTCGCGGAGGTACGCGGCGTTGAACCAGGTGAGCAGCAGCGTGCCGGTGTCGTCCTGGAGCGTGGCCTCGAACCGGCCCTTGTTGCCGCGCCCGCGCAAGGGGACCTGCGGCCCGACCCAGCGGACTTTTTCAACGGTCCCGCGCGTCGCGCCGACGGCGTCCTTGGGCAGTGCTTCGAGCTCGACGATCGGCGTCGCGCCGGCGTACTGCTCGTAGCGCAGCGGGTAGTGCCGGAGCAAGTCGGCGACGGAGACGAGCCCCAGCCGGTGCAGCAGCTTCAGGCGTTGCGGGCCGACGCCGGGGAGGTCGGCGACCGGTGTCGTTGGCGGGAGGACGTCGGGTTGTTGGGGCTCCGCCACGGCGCGAGTGTAAACAGCACCGCCCCGCGTTGCGTGGCAACGCGGCTAGGCGTCCGGAAAAAGACAGAGGCAGTTCAACTCAGCAGTTCCGTTGCGCGTTCGACGGCTTTGGACAGGTCCACCGCCTCGCCCTTGGGGCCGGTCCGGCCGTCGCGGGCCTTGAGCTCGACCTGCGGCGTGTCCGCGGACAGGCCCTTGTCGCCCACGGTGATGCGCAGCGGGAAGCCGACCAGGTCCGCGTCCTTGAACTTCACGCCGGGCCGTTCGTCGCGGTTGTCGATGAGCACGTCGTACCCCGCGTCCTCGATCTGCTTCGCGAGGTTGCGGCACACGTCGGCGACCTGGCTGTCGTCCTCCCACTTGATCGCGGTGATGCACACGGCGTAGGGCGCGATCGCCTGGGGCCAGACGATACCGAACTCGTCGTGACCGGCGCGAGCGTTGCCGTCGGCGTCGGTGTGCTCGGACTCGATGGCGGCGGCGAGGATGCGGTTCACTCCGATGCCGTAGCAGCCCATGATCGGCGTGACGCGGTCGTTGCTCTCGCCGGAGACGTTGACGTCGAGCGACTGCGTGTACTTGTCGCCGAGCTTGAAGACATGCCCGACCTCGATGCCCTTGGTCGCGCGCAGCGTCCCGCCGCCCTTCTCGTCGGGGGCCGGGTCGCCCTCGATGGCGTTGCGGATGTCGGCGACCATCGCGGTGAACGCGAGGTTGAGTTTCTGCGGCCCCGCCTGCGCGCCCTGCTTCTGCTTCAGCACGGCGTCGAGCTTGGCCATCTCCTTGCCCAGGCCGGGCTGAAAGAAGTCGCGCTTCCAGTCGAAGTGCTTGACGTGGGCGTCGGCCTTGTTCGCGCCGGTGACCCAGAAGCCCGTACGCATCGCGTCGGGGTCGACGACGACCGCCGTGTCCTTGCGTCCGACCGCGGCGTGCGGCCCGACGAACCCGATCTTGAACCCGGCGGCGCGGGCCTCCTTCTCGTCGGCGAGCTGCACGTCCGTCTCGGCCTCGCTACGGAGCTTGGCGAGGTTCAGTTCGTGGTCGCCGCGCACGACCGCGAGCAGCCAGCCGGTGGGTGTCCTGCACACCAGCGTCTTGAGCATGTTCGCCGGCTTTAGCTTCGTGCCGAGCTGCTTCTTGAAGAACACGATGACGTCGTCGATGCCGGGGCAGCCGGGCGTCTCGACGACTTCGAGTTCGCCGGTGGGCTCGCCGGACAGGTCGTAGGGGCGTTCGCCGGTCTCGCACTTCTCGACGTTTGCGGCGTAGCCCGAATCGTTGGTCAGGATCGTGTCTTCGCCGGTGGGCGAGGGGACCATGAACTCGTGCGACGCGTTGCCGCCGATGGGCCCTGCCTCGGCCTCGACGATCATGAAGGGCACGCCGCAGCGGGTGAAGATGCGTTCGTACGCCGCGTACTGCTGGTCGTACTCCTCGTCGAGACCGCCGGGGCCTTCGAGCGCGCGGTGGAAGGAGTACGCGTCTTTCATCAGGAACTCGCGCGAGCGCAGCACGCCGAAGCGCGGCCGAAACTCGTCGCGGAACTTCGTTTGGATCTGGTAGACCGTCTTGGGCAGGTCTTTGTAGGAGTTGACGCACGAGCCGACGAGTTCGGTGACCACCTCCTCGTGCGTCGGCCCGAGCGCGTAGTGCCGGCCGTGGCGGTCGTCGATCTGGAACAGGTTGTAGCCGTAGCTCTCGTCGCGCCCGGTCTTCTGCCACAACTCGATCGGCTGCAGCGTGGGCATGAACACCTCGCACGCGCCGGCGGCGTGCATCTCTTCCCGGATGATCGCGATCACCTTGTTCAGGCTGCGCAGCCCCAGCGGCAGGTAGGTGTAACTGCCCGCGCCGAGCTTGCGGATCAGCCCCGCGCGGAGCATGAGCTGGTGCGAGGGGACTTCGGCGTCGCCGGGCGCTTCGCGGAGGGTGGGGACGAGGGTCTGGGTCCAGAGGTCGGGCATGGAAGACGGGTCGAGGGTCGGGAGTTGAGGGTCGAGTCTTGGGAGTCGAGGGGTACGGGTCGAGCGAAGGCGGAAAGCTACCAACAATCGACCGACAACCCGAATCGGATCATCTGCGGGTTAGAGGGGCTGGAACCTTTGGCGATCCGGCGGGGGCGGGTGTAGGATGCTCGGATGACGACGCGGTCACGGATGGCGGCGCGGGGGTTGGGTGTCGGGCTGGTGGGCCTGCTGTTGTTGCTCGGTGTGGGGTTGAGCGGTTGTCGGACCTCGCCGGTGTCGAGCGATGCGCCGCGGTCGCCGTACGAGCGATACGCGGCGTTGCGGGGACAGACGGTGCCCAAGACGGTGACGGACTCGTTCGGCCGGGAGAAGCCGAATCTCCGCGGCCGGCTGGGCGGCGGCGACGGGATGTAATCCCCGAAGCCTGATCGCCGAATGCCTGATCCCCGGAGCGGGACGTTCTTGGCTGGGTAGGCCAAACCGCGTTTTTGCAGGAGTTTGACAACACCGTCCGATGCATGGGGAACCCGCGGGTGTCACCGTCGGCGGGTCCCGCAGGACTCTGACCCGTAGTTCACGACTCTCAGGCGGATTTTTTGGCCTTCGATCAACGGACCATCCTGGTGCTGGCCGCCCTGGTCTTCGGCATGTCCGCGACCTACGGCGTGCTACGCGTCCTCGAGCCCGGTCAGGTGCCGCCGCTGTCGGGCGTGACCCTGATGTCGATCGAGCGAACCGCGACCGCCGCCCCGGAAGACCGCCTGTTCGCGGGAATCGCCGCCTACCACGACCGCCCCGGGGACGACGGCGCCCGTGTTGTTGAGCAGCCCTGGCAGGTCATCGTCGTCCACGACAGCCAGCAGCCGACCGGCGGGTACGACTCCATCGACAAGGCCCACCAACGGCAGGGCAAGGACGGCTGCGGCTACCACTTCGTCATCGGCAACGGCACGGGCAGCGACGACGGCCGGATCGAGGTCGGCTACCGCTGGAAGTACCAACTGGCCGGCGACTTCTTCGAGGGCCCGGAGGCCGAAACCTTCAACCAGCGGTTCAAGACCATCGGCATCTGCGTCGTGGGCGACCTCGACGCCGGCCCGCTCACCGCCGCTCAGGAACGCGAACTGGTCTGGCTCATCCAGCAACTCACCGCCCGCTACGGCATCTCGGCGGACCACGTCTTCGTCGACGCCGGCTCCGACGGCGACGGCTCGGCGGCGTACTTCCCCTACGCCCGGTTCCGTGACCAGATCCGCCCCAGTGGGGTCGCGACCGGTGTTGCTGCGGCGAACTGAAGGCCGCCCCGCCATTCCAAGTCTGTTGAGACCCGCGCCGCCCAAGTGCGGGTTGTCGCTTGGCGTGGGCTCGACTCGCCTACGTCACGCCGGGGGTTCTATGCCGGTGAAGCCGCCGGGCATCGTGACTTTGGGCAAGCTGGGGAGAAAATGGCCGGCAATGAAATTGTGAGATCCGCGTTGGGGCGGTAAGCTGTGGGCATACGTTATCCGGTCATTCCGGACATCCTGATCCACCGGGCCTGCCGTGCGAATCGCGTCGGATGTGCTTGTCAGGACGCGACTTAGCTGTGTTTCGGCCCGCCGTGCGTGCCTATGTCGAAGTATCACCAGATCGCGGGATACGACATCGTCTCCACCCTCGGCAAGGGCGCGGGCAGTGTTCTGTACGCCGCCCGCGACAAGCACGGCACCCAGTTCTGTCTCAAACGCGTCACCAAAAAAGCTCCGCAAGACCAGCGGTACATCGATCAGGCCGTCGCCGAGCACCAGATCGCCAGCAAGTTCGACCACCCGCAGCTCCGCAAGAGCTTCAAGGTGGTCAAGCTCCGGGAGCTGATCCGCGTGAGCGAGGTCGTGGTCGTGATGGAGATGGTCGATGGACTGACCCTCGAGGAGTATCGCCCGCCGAGCATGCTCAAGACCGTGCAGGTCTGCCGGGACGTGGCCGCGGCGCTGAAGTCGATGCACGACGACGGGTATGTGCACGCCGACATCAAGCCCAACAACATCATGGTGACCGGCGACGGCGTCGTGAAGATCATCGACTTCGGCCAGAGCTGCCCGAAGAACACAGTCAAGGAACGCATCCAGGGCACGCCGGACTACATCGCCCCCGAGCAGGTCAAACGCCAAGCCATCACCGAGCAGACCGACGTGTTCTGCCTGGGCGCGACGATGTACTGGCTGCTGACCGGCAAGAACATCCCGACCGTGTTCACCCGCCGGAACCAGGCGGGCGTCCAACTCAAGGGCGGCGACGACTACAAGAAGATCACGCCGCCGATCGAGCTGAACCCGCAGATGACGCCGGCCCTGTCGTCGCTGATCATGGACTGCTGCCAACGCAAGCCCGAGGACCGGCCGGACGGCATGCGGACCGTCATCGAACGCCTGGACATGGCCATCGCGCAGATCAAGCGCAACCAAGCCGCCGCAGCCGGCAAGCCCCAGCCCACGCCGATGGACGACACCAGCGAAGTCGGCAACGCAGGCACACGCGGGGCGTAAGCGACAACGTCTGTTTTCGGTTTCTGTTTCGTCTGCTTGCATGACCGCGTTGCCACGCAACGCGGCCTGTCGCCAGCAGCACCACGGGCAAAGCTCGGCCGCATCAGTCGCGTGCGGTAGCATCGCGGGCCATGTCGTTCGCGTCCGAGCCGGGGCAACGGGAACCCACCGGGTGGCCGGAGGCGATCCGATTGACCGTGCCGGTCGTGGCCGGTGTCTGGCTCGGGCATGTCTGGCCAAGCGTAGCGGCGTGGCTGCTGCTCGCGCTTTTGGGGTTGGTGCTCGGTTGGCGACACCACTTCCGGCCCGCATCGCGCGCCAACGGGCGTCAACCCCCGAGCCGAAACGTGGCCGTTCTGCTCGTGGTGTGTCTGCTCGCGGCGTACACCGCGATCCGCTTGCACAAGGCCCCGACCGACACCGTCGAGCGCTACGTCACCGCCGACGGGCAGCTTGCCGAGGTCGTCGGCACCATCGCCAGCCCGCCCCGGCTCACGTCCCCCGACGACGGCTTCTTCGCCGAGTTTGGCTACGAACGCCCGAAGTCCGTCTTTACTCTCAACACCGAGCAACTCGTCCGGCACGATCAGACTGAGCCGCTGTCGGGCAACATCCTCGTCAAAATCGATGAGGCGATGCTCGACCTCCGCGAGGGGCAACGCGTCCGCTTGCTCGGTTGGCTCGGCGACGTCGGCCCGACCAAGAACCCCGGCGAGTTCGACTACCGGCGATGGCTGCGCAGCCAAGGCGTCGTCGGCCGGCTGTCGGTCACGGCACGGTCACACGTCGCACGCCTCGACGGGAACGGTGAAGTGAAGCGTGCCACCGAATCAATACCCGCCCTACCGCTATCGGAACGCGTCAACCGCGCGGCGCGGACCGCGCTGTCGACGGGAATGGCCGGGGAACCCGAACGCCTCGCGCTGCTCGAGACGCTGCTGCTGGGGCGGTCGCAACGCTCGCTCGACGACCTGCACGAGACCTTCCGTCGCGTCGGCATGGCGCACATCCTCTCGATCTCAGGGGCACACCTAGGCATCCTCGTGCTGCTGACGTGGGCGCTCGCGCGGGCGTGTTCGGGCTCGCCGCGGCTGGTCGCGACCGTCGTGCTGCTGGTCGTGCTGGCCTACGCGTGGATGCTGCCGACGCGCGTGCCGATCATCCGTGCCACCATCATGGCGTCGGCGTTCTTCCTGCCCGCCGCGTTGGGGCGACACGTGAAACCGACGCGGGCGTTCGCGTTTGCGGCGATCGCGGTCCTGCTCTGGCGTCCCGGCGAGTTGTTCGCCGCGGGGTTCCAACTCAGCTTCGCGGCGGTGGCAGCGATCATGGCCTTCGCAAAACCCGTCAGCCGACGCCTCTGGCCCGAGCCGCTCGTGCCCGTCCGGCACCCGACGCCGCTGCTGCTGTTCACCCGCGCCGCGGTGGATTACCTGGCCGTGAGCATCGCGGCGTTTGTCGCGGTGCTGCCCATCGTCGCGTACCACTTCGGCGTGGTCAGCCCGTTGGCCGTGTTGCTGTCGCTGCTCGCCTGGCCGGCGTTGGTGGCCGTGCTCGCACTTGGGTATCTCAAGATCCTCGTCGGGTTGGCGTTGCCCAGCGCAGGCCTGTTGCTGTCCGGCCCGTTGGGCTGGGCAGTCGACGGATTGGTCACCCTCGCGGAGCGCGCTGACACCTGGCCGGGTTCGTCTTTTACGTTGCGGCAACCCGTCGGCGTCGCGTGGGCGCTCGTCGCGACGGCGTTCGGCTTCTTCCTGCTGGCCAACGGGCTAAAGCAACGCCGCTCGGTCATCGTGGCGCTCACCGTCTTTGTCTCCGCCTGGTTCGTCTGGGAGCAGGGCATCGTCCAACGCTGGCTACGCGAGAAGCCGGCGATGTCGATCACGATGCTCGCCGTTGGCGACGGGTCTTGCTTGCTCGTGCAAAGCGGCGACGAAACACTGCTCTTCGACTGCGGCTCACAGAACTACCCGCAGGTCGGCCGGCGGAGCGTCGTGCCCGCGCTGCACCGCCTCGGCGTTAAACGCATCGACACGCTCGTGCTCTCGCACGCCGACCTCGACCACTTCTCCGGCGTGCCCGATCTCGTGAAAGCCGTGCCGATCGGGCGTGTGCTCTGCTCGCCGGAGGTCCTCGCCGAAGCCAAAGCCCACCCGGACCGCGCGACGGCCAAGCTGGTGAACTGGCTGGCCGATGAGCAGCTCGCGCCACAGCCCGTGACCGCCGGCTGGACCGAAGCGCTCGGTCGAGCGCGCGCCGAGGCGCTCTGGCCGATGCCCGGATTCGTCGCGGAGCGGTCGAACGACCACTCGCTCGTGCTGCGTTTCGAGGCCGGCGGGCACACCGCACTCCTAACCGGGGACATCCAGGAAGACGCGATGTCGGTCCTCTTCGACGACGACGCAGCCCGCGCAAAACTCGACGTTGACGCCGCCGACCTCCCCCACCACGGCAGCTTCACCGACGCCTCCGCCGCCTGGCTCGACGCGTTGTCGCCGGACCTCGTGCTGCAGTCCTCCGGCCCGGACCGGCTCCGCGACGACCGATGGGCCCCGGTGCTCGCCGGCCAGCCGATCCGCCGGTTCGTCAGCGACCGCCGCGGGATGACCGCCGTGCAGTTCTTCGCGGACGGCCGGGTCGACGTGGAGCCGTTCATCTCAACCGTGAAAATAGACGATGCAGATTGACCGTTCGCGCCCGTGAACCCATACAGGTTTTCCGGGCGGTCGACGAACGCCGCGTCGGACCGACGCGTATAATCAGTTCGTTCTTTGACAACTGGGGCCGACTGGAATCGACCGGACAGGTTTCCGGTTGGTGGGAGCGCGTCGCGGAGCATCCCGGCCGCGTCAACAAGGATGCGCAACACAAATGCCAACGATTCCATCGCTGGTCGGATCGGCTTCGATAGCCCGGTCCGTCTCGCCGCCTGAGTTGATTCGATTCAACAAGGCCGCAACACCCCTCGCTCGTTGGGCCCGTGGCGACGAGGGGTGACTGACAACGGGCTCGCCCAACGGTAGCGCCGCAGTGCCCGCGGGTTAAACACTCCTTCGGCTGGGCCGGTGAACGGCTGTCGGCAGCCACGCACCGGCCGAGACTCAAGAACCGACTACGCGCGTAGCGCCCGCCCTCCGACTGTCACGACACGGGGGTTCGAATCCCCCCGGCTCCACTTCCTTAACAGGGCATCAGACGCCGCAAGCCCCCACAAACCGATGGCCCATCGCAAAGGCGCAAGAGAGCTCAGCACGAGGCGAAGATGTCGATCGAACGCTGGCGGGTGCAATACAACACGGTTCGGCCGCACAGCTCGCTGGGCTACCGGTCGTCGGCCCCCGAGGCTTGGTGGGTTGAAGAGCCGGGCTCCGCTACGCTCCGCCCGCCTCTTCAGGGGGACAACGCGATCACTGGACTAACGTAGTCCGTGATATGAATCGTGGGGGCAGGTCAATCTTGCTTGGCCGCCCAGCCAACGATCGGCTTGGTTTTCGTCTTCCAGGATCACCGGCGTGCGTTCGTGGATCGGACGCATGGTCTCGTTCACCGACGTGGTGAGGATCGCGTAGGTGTCGGTCTCGGACCCGTCGGAGGCGGTCCACGCTTCCCACAAGCCGACCATGGCGAACCGCGACTCGTCGGCCATCTGAGTGAAGTGTGGTTACCGGGGTTGGTTTTTCTCGAGCTTTTCCTTTCCGCAATCCTCTCGATGCCGGTGGTCAAGGGTCTCACGGTGAAGCGATGCGTGCGTTTAGTTGATTCAGTAGATGTTCAGCGAGTTCGGGGTTTGTTGCCGTGATGTTTCGAGACTCGGCGTCTTCGCTCGCGTGTTCGTACAACTCCATGTAGCCGTCGCCGTGAACGATCAAGCGGTGTTTGCGCGTACGGATCGTCCACATATCTCGGAAATATGAAACTGCCGGTTTACCGGCTGCATTGGGCTCATCAAGGATGTCTCGCAGGGATCGCCCATTGGTGAACTCCGGCAGAGGGAGTCCAGCTAACTCGCAAAGCGTGGGGAACAGATCGACGGTTTCGACCAACGCATCCGTCGCCTGGCCGGGGTTCGGTGCATGTGAATACCGGATAATCAGCGGAGCGTGCAGCGACTCTTCGAAGAGCGTGTGTTTGCCCCACACCGCGTGTTCGCCGAGATGCCAACCGTGGTCTCCCCAAAGCACGATGATGGTGCGGTCCGCGGCGCCGGTTGTCTCAAGAGTTTCCAGAATTCGCCCGACCTGGGCGTCTGCGTACGTTACGCAAGCCAGGTAGTGTTTGCGTACTTGATCGGCAAACTCGGGGTCGTGGTTGGGGTCCCGGCCCCAGCGGTGGTACTTCATAAACTCGCGCGACGGATGCCAGGTCGTGCGCCCGATCGGTTGGCCCGGGTGCGGGATAGGGGGCAGTTCGAGTGACGCGTAGGGCTGCATGTATTTTGATGGCGCGCCGAACGGCAGGTGCGGCCTGATCAGCCCCACCGCCAGAAAAAACGGTCGGTCCGGTTTGCCGGCGAGCCGACTCAGTTCGCTCATGGCCGCGTCGGCGATCAATCCGTCGGGGTACAGCTCGTGTCCGCCCTCTACGGATTGGAAGACATCCATCGCCCCGGCGTCGTGACGGATCTCGCCGTTCGCCAGGCCGTGCATCGCGCCCCGCGGGTGCCGCCAGGGCCCGGTCGGCATGAGGTGTCGGTCCCAGGCACCGGGCAGCTCCGGCCGACCCTCGTCGTTCCAGTCGTCGCCGCCACGTCCCCCGGGGTGGTGAGAGACCTTACCCACCGACACCGTCGTGTAACCACTCTGACGGAACCACGCCGGCATGCTGGGCGGTACGGCTTCGGGGGTTTGGTCGAACCGTTCGGCGCGACGGAACAAGGCGTCGTTGTCCGGCGGGCCGTAGCGTCCGGTGAGCAGCGCGTACCGCGACGCGCCACAGGTCGGGGCCTGCACGTAATGTCGGTTGAACTGTCGACCGCTCCGAGCCAGTCGGTCGATGTGCGGCGACACGACGTAGGGCTTGCCGTAACAACCCAGTTCGGGCCGGAGGTCGTCGATGCAGATCAGGAGAACGTTGGGTCGGGCGGGCGGGCGGTGGTTCGCGGTCGACGAGCACCCGGCCTGCGTCAGGCAACCAAACAAGTTGACAATCGCCAAGCCCGCAAACGAGCCACGAAGAAGACCATGAGGATTGCTGTGTCTCGGCATAGGCATCGCGGAGTCGTGTCTGTGGTCAGGCGTGTAGGGGATGAACCCAGCCGCACGTGCGTCGCTAGTTATGTGGAAGGGCCGAGTACGCAACCCGTGGCACGGACCCGCGTCAACCGAAGGGAACTTACGGGCGGTGTAGCCGACGGCAGTGCAACCTAGTCAAGGCGGACCTCCCGGCCGGACTGTTGGGAGGCGTACAGCGAGTCGAGGATCAGTTGCACCTGAAGCGATTCTTCGGCGGGCACTGGACTGGGTTCATGATGAGCGACGGCCCGCGCGAACGCGATGCATTCTGCGGCGTGAGAGGTGTGAGGGGACTCTGGGGCGGAGAATCCCAAGTCATAGCGGACTTTCGCTTCGTTGTTGTTTTGAAAGATCCGCGCGGCCGGGAGTTGGAGCCCCGCGCGCGTCCCGTAGAGCCAGAGACCGGTTTCTTCCTGGGGGTGGTGCAGCATCCAACTGACCTCGAGGATCAGCGTGACGCCGTTGTCGAACCGGATGAACCCTGCGGCGAAGTCTTCGACATCGATGTCGCCGGGGATGTTCTCGCCGCCCCAGCTCGAGAACGCGCCCGGCTGGTTGGCCAGGTGCAACCCGGCCGTGCCGGAGACGCTGACTGCCCGGGGGTGGCCCATGAGCCAGAGCATGAGGTCCAGGTGATGCACCCCCAGGTCGATGCACGGGCCGCCGCCGGAGTTTCGTTGGTAGATGAAACCCGGGCTGGTCGGCACCTCGCCTCGGCGGAGCCACCACCCGCGGGCGTGGTAGATCGTTCCGAGCCTGCCGGCCGCGACTTCCTGCTTGGCGGCCTGGTTCAGCGGATCGAAGCGCATGTTCTGAGCCGTCATGAGCAGCTTGCCGCTGCGGTCCCGGGCTCGAATCAGTTGCTGGATTTGGTCTGCCGACGACGCCAGGGGTTTCTCACACAACACGTGCTTGCCGGCGTCGAGCGCGGCGATCGCCAACTCCGCGTGGTGGCCGGACGGGACACAGATATCGACGATGTCGATCGATGCGTTGTTGATGAGGTCTGCCGGACAGGAATAGCGCCGGCCGGTCGCGATCTCGTTCTTGTCCCCCCAAGCCGTCAACGTGTCGGCATTGACATCGCAGCCCGCGACCAGTTCGGCATCGGCAGACGCCCGCCACCCCGGCATGTGCGAGTTTGCGATGCCGCCAACCCCGATCAGACCCACCTTCAACATTGGCTTCGAACTCCTCTGCCTGGTTGCTGGGGATGGCCCAGCGTGGTTGTCCCGCGTGGTACACCGCAGTTCCGGATCACCGTGGGCGTACCAGTCCGAAGATGGTACGCCGGTTTCAGGATTAAAGATACAATTATTGTATATTTTTGATGATTTTCGCGGTACACTGTCTATTGATCGAATCCGACTCAACCAGCCTGGAGGACTTGATATGAACAGCTATGTACGCCCCGCCCGTTCGCACGTCACTGCCGTGGCGGCGGTCTTGGCCGTCTCGGTGAGCGGCGCACACGCGCAGAACCTGACGGATGCGGACGATTTTTCCCTATCGATTTTCGGCTCGAGCTACGGCGAAACCGTCCAGTTCAGCGAGACTTGGGACACCATCCCGGCGAGCTTCGATACGGGGTTCCGGCAGCAGTTTTTCGGGCTCAATACTGACTTCGGCAGTGCGCTAACGCAGGACGAAGGCCGGGGCGGATTCCCGAAGCTGAGCAACTCGAACCTGGGCCTCGGCGCTGGTGGTGATGGGCTGGACCCCCGGGACGGCATGATCGTGCTCTACAGTTCGATCCGCCTGGGGACCGAGTTCCCGTCTGATGGCCGGATCGAAGTCTCGATGGGCAACGGCGGTGTCGATAGCGCCAACGACATCCACGCCCGTATCGCCGGGACCAACGTCTGGGGCGACATCAACGGGGCTCGCCTGGTCGACGAAGCCATCGGCAGTCAAGGCCTGCTCGGCAACCCGGGTTTCTCCGGCGATAGCACCACCCAACGCTTCCGCGTGGTCCCCGACGACGACGTCGCCACCAACGCCAACCCGTTCTACACCGCCGGCAGCTTCGACAACTCCAAGTACGTACATTTCGCCACCGGCATCCGCGTCGTGGATGATACGACCGGGGCCTACGAGATGACCGGCTGGTACCGACCGGACGCCGCGTCGGGCTGGACGCAGTACTACGAGGTTCGCGAGATGCAGTTGGGCGACGATCAACCGATCGAGCCGCTGGATCTCGGCGACATCGGTGCCGACCACCCGTTCATCACCGGTGCCAAACAAGGCTTCATCAATTCGATCGGCTTCGTGTCGCTCAACGGTGGCTTGGCCAGCGAAGTGTTTTACGGCCGCAACGCCATCACACAACTCAGCACCCCACTGCTTGGCGGCGACGCGAACCGCAACGGCCAGGTCGAGCAGGGCGACTTGGACGCCGTGCTCCAGAACTGGGGCTCAACCGACAGCACCTGGACGACCGGCGACCTCAACGGCAGCGGGCAGGTCGAGCAAGGCGACCTCGACCTGGTGCTGCAGAACTGGGGCGCGACCGCGGCGCCGGATTTCTCTGGGGCGTCCGTCCCCGAACCCGCCGCGGGCTTACTCGCGCTGAGCGGGGCCGGACTTTTTCGCCGACGCCGCTGACCCGCCAACGGTCGCAACGAAACGCAGAACCGCGGGTGACTCGGCCCGCGGTTTTTCTTTTCGCCGAATGAACCCGCCTCGATTCCGAGAAGCACGGCCGATTCATTGCACGGCCATCGTGCTTTCATGACGTAGACCCGTCCCGCCCACAGCTTATCTGCCGGTGTTTTGACACAGTGCCCCGTAGAGTTGCCGCGATGGCAACAACTCCTAGTGGTTCCTTAATCCCGGCAAAAAGAGCGGTCTACTCTGAACTCGGGACGGACTCGGCGACAAACGCCTCGACGGTGGGATCCCCTTCGATCAATCCCAGCGACGCCAAAAAAACGTCCGCGGTACGGCACACCTCGACAAAGAACTCGGTGTTACCGAAGTGGTAGAAGCCGTGCTCTTGATCCTCCCACGTCACCAGTTCGAATCGGTTGCCTTGTTGGCGGTAGGTGTCACCGAATAACTGCGCGCTGTCCAGCAGAGGGTCGTCTGCGCCGTACATGGCGACCGCTGGTGGTTGACCCGGCCCTACATGCTCAAACGGTGAGACCCGCCCTAAGTCCGGTCCGAAAAGTTCAGGCTGACCCGAGCGGTCTCGGATCGAGCGGCCTTCCTGAGGGGTCAGTACGAGGACGGGGTTGAACATCACCAGCGCAAACACATCCGGCGGCGGCGCTCGGCGATCCGCGCCGGGGCTCGCGATCAACGCGGCACTCGCCGCCAGATGCCCTCCCGCCGAGCCGCCGCCCAGGACCACGCGTTCGGGGTCGATGCCCAGTTCATCGGCGCGGCCGATCACCCAGCGGGCGGCGTCGGCGGCGTCGGCGATGCTGTCCGCCACTCGCACGCCGTTGGTTGCCGAGTGAAGCCGGTACTCCGCGGTGAAGGTGTACAGGCCGCGCGACGCGAGGTAGCGGGCGTGCGGTGCTACCGATTCGGGTTTGCCTTTGGTCCAGCCCCCGCCATGAAAGAGCACCACCGCTCCCACTTCTGAGTCGGCACATTGTTTGGTCGTGGTGCGGTGCGGGGCAAAACCGTAGAGCCGGAGCGAGACGCCGCTGGCTTCTTTGTAGACCGCAACGTAATCCGCTGTGGTCAGGTCGCGTAAGGGGTGTCCGTCGGTTGTCTGCGCAGACGCAACGGCCGCCCCATTGACCATGGCGCAACTTGCGCAGGCCACCCAACAGATCATCAGAGCGTGAGGCACCAAGACACGCCTCAGTCATCCAGGAGCTTGAGGTCACCGGGCACGAAACGCTCTTCGAGCTCTTGCTCGTCCCACTGGTTGATGGATTCGCCGTGTCCGTCGATGCCGATGACATTGACGCTGCCGTTGTGCGCAAAGATCTCGCCTTCGGCGCGGTCGGTAAGGATCCCGCTTCCGTCGGCAACCGGCCATGGCTCCAGGGTGCTCGGCGTGCCGCCGACGCCCGGCCCAATCCGGTGGTTGAACGTCGGGTTGTTCGTGCGGAACTCTGTCGCGCCGCCGCGCCTGGTCGTGTCGCCGAGCAAAATCAAGTCGCCGCTGAGAAAATCGACACGCAGTGGCCCGTTGATCGCCAAGTCCGCGGCGTCATTGGCTGCGCGAGAGAACTGGCCGCTGGCTTGGCGGAAGATCACGAGGTAGTTGTTCATGCCGTACTGATTGCGGATCGCCGTGACCCCGTTGACGTTGGCCTCCGACAGTGGGATCCGCACATCGCTGGCTACGAACGGGCAGGTCCAGTACTCCGTGCCCTCGCCGTCGACTTCCCATGGAACGTAGCCGGTGCGGCGCTGAGAGTCGGGGTGACCTTCGACTACACCAATTACGTCGTCCCACCGCAGGGCGTTCGCGTCGCTGAAGTTGCTCATGTTGTCGGCCGTGTGGTACGGGAGATACCCGTCATGGTCGGTGGTGTACGCGACCATCGCGAGCCCGAGTTGACGCTGGTTGCTTGAGCACTGCATCGATCGCGCGGTGCGGCGCGCGGCTCCCAACGCGGGCAAGAGAATGCCGATCAACAGCGCGATGATCGAGATCACCACCAGCAGTTCGATCAACGTAAACGCCGGGCGGTGCGCAGTGGTTTTCATGAGAAAATCCGAGGAGATAAAGTGGAGTTTCGGGCGCGGTCGGCGGCGGCCCGGAGGCCGGGCCATCGCCGCAGAAAGTTGAAGCACAAGGTTCCGAGCAAGGCGTCGGCCGAGAGCTAACGCGGCCGACGCGATTTCGTTAGCGGCGACACGGACAAGGCCACGTCGCGTCAGGCACGGCAGCGGAGCAGCAGCAGCGTGCCGCCCAGACCCAGCAGGGCGAGGCTCGTGGGCTCGGGGATCGGGTTCGTCAGGTTCGCGGCGGAGTTGTCGATGTAGAAGTCGTCGAACCAGACGGACGACGTGCCGTTGGGGCCGCCGCTGGCGGGGCGTAGGTTGATCGTGCCCAGGGCGTCTTCGAGCGCCTGCGGCGGGTCGTTGACGTTGTTGGCGTTGCGGAAGCCGAAGCCGTTGGCGACCTGCTCGACGCCGGTGAAGCCGGGGCCTTCCAGGTAGATGTCGTAGGTCAGGGCCGCGGCGTCGGCGACCATCCACACGTTGTACCACTCGTCGGGGGTCGGGGTGCCCAGGGTCTGGGTCCCATTTCCGTTGACACCGGTCGGCCCGTCGAACGCGACCAGGTCGACGGCGTTGTTGACCTGGATGTAAGTCTCGTGGGCGCCGGTTGTGGTGACCGTCGTGGGGTTCTGGTCGTTGAGCCCGATGCGGACGTCACGGGTCTCGCCGTCGATCTGCCCGTCCAGACGGATGCGGAAGAACAGGGTGCCGGTATCCCCGATGGCGATGTGCTGGGCCGTCGGCATCGTCAACGCGATGCGTTGGTTCGTCGAGCTGCCCGGTGCCACTTCGAGTACCTGGTTGCCCGCGTCCGCCGGATCGACCGAGATCTGGTTGTCGAAGATGTTGCCCAGCGGGTTGGCCCAGTCGGTGGTCTGGCCGTCGAGAAACCCCGTGTCGTACTGCTCGAACGTGTCGATCGGGACGAAGGCCGCGTGCGAGCCGGCGGCCACGGCCGTGCCGAGCCCTAAGGCCAATAGACGAAACTTGATCTGATGGGCATTCATTAACATTCCTCCTATGAGAATCGATGGGAAACAGAACGAAGAGCAAATACACCGACCGACGACACGTCATACGCCGACGTCACGAAGAATCCTTGGCAACCGTGGACTCGCCCACGAACAGGCGGTGATGGTCTGGGCGCATCAGTAAGGGTCCGTGCCAACTGATCGCCGGGTTCATCATCCACTCAACACACATCCGGGCGTACGGCGTCACGTCGATCGGTTCGACGCTGGTCAGCGTGGGGATGAGGTAACGGCTGAGGCCCTCGTCGTTCGCGGCGGCGATGGCGATGTCACGGCCGATCACCAGGCCGGCGTCGTGGGCCGCACGCATGAGCGAGATCGCCGCGGGGCTCGTCAGACACAACACCGCGGAAGCGCGGTTGGGGCGACGCACATACTCACGGGCGAGCACCAGGGCCCGCTGCATAACGTCTTCGTACGAGGTCACCGGGTCATTGATGAGCAAGCCGTCAAGGTTGTTGGCCGATCGCCACAGGCTCCACTGCTGAATCCGTGCGGAGATATTGTCGACCTCCGGCTGCGCGTTGAAGCAATCGATCCGCTGGTGGCCCAGGGACGCGAGGTGATCAAGCACCGGCTGAACAATCGACGCGGGGTGGGCGACAAAACTGCGGACGCCGTGCTGGCTCAGGTCGGTTCCGACCACGACCACCCGCATCGAGGTTGACTGAAGCCGCTCTAGGACGTGAGCCGGCACTTTTTCGGCCGGCGGAACGACAAAAACACCGTCCACTGTTGAGTTGGGCTCGGGCGCATCCAGCGGCAACCGCTCGAACAGGACGCGGTCGTCCCAGTGGACGAAGTCCACCGTACGCGTGGACCCGCCCAGAGCCGTCACGGCTCCGATGATGCCATCGATCGTCGAACCAAAGCCAGAGTTCTGGGCCCGGCGGAGGATCAAGAGCTGCGGCCCGACGTTCTCTTCCGGCTTCGCGGGACGCGGGATCATCCGCCCGTTGGGTTGGCGGATCACATGTCCCAGGTCTTCCAGCCGCAGCAACGCCTTGCGGGCGGTCATCCGGCTGACCCCAACTTCTTTGGCCAGCGTCATTTCCGGAGGAAGTTGCCGGCCCATGTAGTCGCCCCGGTCCAGACGCCGACGAAGAAGGTCCACGATGTGATCGGATTTGGTCATGATGGGTTTTTACCACCCAAGAATCATATTCAGCATTATATACCAAAAATGTATATATTTCAAGCCCAAGTTTCACGGGTCGCTCCATAGGGTCCCGAAAAGCGAAGTCATTCACCAACTTCACGATCTGTGAGCAAGAAAATGTAAAATAGACAATTTTTGTATCATATCTGTGTCGTCGTCTCCTGAACGCCGAAACCCGAGCTTCCTGCCCGCCCGATCCCCGCGTCCGTGATGCAGAACACTCCACCCAAGATTGTCGCCGCCGTTGTGTTTACCGCGGCGGTCGTGTTCCTCGCCTCGCTGAACGCGGCCGGGCAAGTCGGTTTCACGGACGCCATGGCGGGATTGGACAACTTTTTCGACATGACCGAGTCCCTGGACCAGCGTTCGGAGGCGGGGCGAACGCACTTCCGCTCCGCGGGCAACGCCGACGCATTCGTCCGGTGGTCCCGCGGCGGGGGTGGCTTTGTGCCCATCGCTGCGGACACGGACGTGCTGGAAATCGATATCGCCGATCTGGGCAGCAACGGCCGTTTACAGATCCGCTTGGAGTTCGCGGATGCGCAGGGGAAGCTGGTGGGGAACCGGGTGTGGTACAAGCGGCTACGAACCCCCGGGCTGATCGCACTGCCGAGCGTCCGCGCGTTCGCCGAAGCGGAAGGGGTCGAGGGCGCAGCGCAGTACCGGCTGTTCTTCCGTCTGCCGCGGAACCGGTCGATGACGCTCGACGAGATCCGCGTACGCGGCGAACCGACCGCCGCGGCCTTGCCGTTCCTGCAACGCCTCGCGTTGCGACAGCTGCGCGTCACGATTGACACCGGGCACCCCGTGCCGCTGGTGGACGCGAACGACCCCAAGGCTTCCGCGCCGAAGATGACGGTCCGCAACACGAGTCGCCGCCGCATGGAGGTCGGTGCTGAGTTCAAGGCGACAAGCTTCCTGGGGCAGCGAGGCCCAATACTTCATCCCGAGAAGCTTGTGTTGGCGGCGGGCGAAACGTTTACCGCTGCCCTGCCCTTGGGCGACGGGCGCAACGACGCGTGGTCCGTGCGCTACCGATTCCAGAATGGCGACGCGACGCACGAAGCGGAAACCCACTACGCGGTGTTGCCGTTTAATCCGGTCGAGCCGCGGCCACACACCGGATTCCACTACGCGGTCGCCGGGGGACGTTTTCATCTGCCCGAGTCCGAGGTCCGCAAAACGGTCTTCGCCCACCGCGTGCTCGGGGTGACACACACACGTGGCGACCTGACCTGGAACACGATCCAGCCCCGGCCGGACCGGTGGAACTGGAAGAACTTCGACCGCTCGGTGGAGCTTTACCAAGAGCAAGGCATCGAGCCGCAGTTCCTGCTCGGGTATTCGGCACGGTGGGCGGTGGACGAATCGCTGCGTGACGCGGAGGACCCGACGAACTGGATGTTTGCGCCGCCGGACCTGAACGCCTGGAAGAACTTCGTCACCGAGGCGGTCAAACGCTACGCGGACGCCGTCACATACTGGGAGGTCTGGAACGAGCCGGACCTGACAAACTTCTGGAAGGGGACGCCGCGGGAGTACATCGATCTGCTGCGGGTGTCGTACCGGGCGATCCACGACCACGACCCCGACGCCCAGGTGATGACCGGTGGGTTCGCCACGCTGATGTCACACGGCGGTCGCAAACACTTCCACATGATGCGTGACGTGTTGCGGGACGCGAGCGACGCCTTTGACGTGGTGGCGTTCCACCAGCACGGCACTTTCGACCGGTTCGCCGACATCGTGGACCACGAGCTGCAAGACGTGCTCGCGGTCCTCCCTAAACCCCGGCCGCTCTACTTCAACGAGACTGCAGTGGGACGAGGGAAAGGCTACGCCTATCAGGCCGAGTCGGTGGTCAAAAAAATCGCGTTCACCCGCAGCCGTGGCGCGATCGGGCACACCTGGTTCACACTGGTCAGCGGCGAGACCTTCCCTTGGGGGATCATGCTCCGGGACCACGAGCCGTTGCCCGCTTACGTCGCGTACAACGCGCTCATCCGTGAGCTGGCGCAGTTGACGTTTGTCCGCGAGCTCGACTTCGGCCGGGGCAACTATGGGCTGCTGTTCGGTGACGGCGAGCGCAGCCTGCTGATCTCGTGGAGCCAGTCTCCGGACGCCGCCCGCGGCTTGGCGACGCTGAGCATCCGCGACACCCGGGATCATGTTCGGCGTCTCGACCTGATGGGTAACGCCCACGCCGTCGAAGGCATCGGTGACCGCGTACTGATCGCCCTCGGCCCCCGCCCGAGTTACTTAGTCGTTCCGGCTCCGGCCGAGGCGATCGAGGTCGATCAACGCCTGATCAAAGTCGAAAACCCGGTGGTGGTGTACGGCGACGAACCCGCCCACGCCAAGGTCAGCCTGCACAACCCGTTCGACGAAACGATTGCCGTCACCGTGTCACGCGAAGACGCCGAGCCGGCTCGATACGAAATCGAACCGCATGCCACCGTTGCCGCCGCGGTCGCTGTGCGCGCGCCGCGCGACCGCAGGCTTCGGTACGGCGACCGGTTCGACACCCCGGTGACGTTTGCGGTCGCGCCCCTCGGCATCGAACGCGAGATCGCGGTGCCGGGCAAAGCCGGGATGCTGATCCCCTTGGAGCCGCAACCTGGCCGCCCGCCCGATCTGCTCATCAACGACCGCCCACAGGTCCGGAACCTCTTTGCGTACGACCCCAACTCTTCGGACAAAGTCTGGGCCGGACCGCGTGACTTGAGCCTCGAGGCGTGGCTGCAAGCCGACCACGAGTGGTTCATCATCCGGGTGAAGGTGCGTGACGACCAACACCAGCCCCTTTTACCCGGCTCGCACAAGCCCGGCGACGCATTGACGATCCACCTCGACCCCGACGATAGTACCGATCGCCCGGGCTTTTTCGCCACGGTGTTCGACGGAGGTGAACACGGCCCCGTTACCCGCACGCGGTTCGGCGACCACGACTGGCCGCGCGATGCGATAAACACCTCGATCGAGCGCAGTACCAACGGGATCACGACCTACGACCTCCACCTCCGACTGGATATGCTGGGCCTAGGGCCGGAACAACTTACCCGCGGGATCGGCATGAACCTCGCGGTACACGACGCGGACCTGGGGGTGTGCGAAGGCTGGGCCCAGCTCGCGCCCGGTATGAACCCCGCCGGGTCCGACGAAGCCATGGAAACGGTTCGGGTGCGATTCCAGTTGCCGTAGCCAAGACCATTTCCGATACGCACGCGTCGGATTCCGAACGGGCTCGTGTCACCAATGCTATGACCGGCGCAGCTTCGACACCGAACATTCTATTGGTCCTGGCCGACGACCACGGCCCGTGGTCGATTGGTTGCTACGGGAACCACGAAACGCAGACTCCGGCAATGGACCGGCTCGCACGCGAAGGCGTGCGCTTTGTCCAGGCGCTGACGCCCAGCCCCGTTTGTTCCCCGGCACGGGCCTGTCTCTTGACCGGGCAGACGCCGTCACAGACCGGCATCCACGACTGGATCGACGAGTCGCAACCTGCCTGCCGACGCGACGCGTGGCTCAACGGCCGGCTGACGCTGTTCCGTTTACTCGCCAACGCGGGTTACCACTGCGGGCTCAGCGGGAAGTGGCACGTGGGCCACAGCGACCGCAACCCCGACGGCGCCGCGTTCTGCTTCGGTATGCCGCGGGGCCAGGGCGTGCAGGACGGACTACACGACTTTCATCTCAACGGCCAACCGCTCCAACTCACGGGCCGGAAAAGTGATTTAATCACCGAGCACGCGTTGCGTTTTTTCGATGAAGCGCCGACCGACCGACCGTTCTTTCTCAACGTCGGGTACACCGCGACCCACTCGGACTACCACACCCGGTCCCAACGGCCCGACCTCGTTGCCCGGTACGACGACGCCGAGTTCATGGACATTCCGGAGCCGCCTCCACACCCGTGGCGGAAGAACGAAGGCTTCCCGGAACACGAGCTCTGTGACCCCGCGCAGCACCGCGCCCGCAAGCAGGGGTACTACGCCGCGGTGACCGAAACGGATGAACACCTCGGCCGGCTGCTCAGCCATCTTGAAGCCCGTGGGCAACTCGGCCGCACCCTGGTCGTCTACACCTCCGACCACGGGTGCGCCCTGGGGCACCAGGGATTCTGGGGCAAGGGCAACTCGACCCGGCCACTGAATATGTACGAGGTCTCGTTGCGCGTTCCGCTGTTGGTTTGTCATCCCGGCGGACCTGTCGCTGCCGGGAAAACCGTCGAGTCCGCCGTCGATCATTACGACACCTTTGCGACCCTGTGCGATATCGCCGGCGTGGATGTGGGCGACGGCAACGTATCGGCGACCGGCCGCTACCCCGGCCGAAGCTATCGCCATCTCTTGGCCCGTGACGTGGTCGACGCGGACTGGGGTCAGGTCAAGTTCGGCGAATACGGAGACCTACGCATGATTCGGACGCCGGAATGGAAGTACGTACGCCGCTACCCCGACGGCCCCGACGATCTGTTTCATCTGACCGACGACCCCGAAGAACAGATCAATCTGGCGGGTAGCGCTGCGCACGCCAACCGACAGTCCGCCTTGGCGAATCAACTCGAACGCTGGTACGCCCGCCACGAGGATCCGCACTTCAGCGGGTTAAACGTGCGGTCCCTGCCGCCCCACAACCTCGGAGCCGAGGCTTGGCGCGACGGCATCCGCGAGGCGCGTTAGCCCGCCCCGCACTCCCCCATCACGCCGCCCGCGCAAAACGCCATGCCAGCCACCCAACCTAACCTGCTGATCGTCCAGACCGACCAACAGAGCACATGGACGCTCAACGCCTACGGCGGCACCGTCGCCGCGACGCCGCACGCCAACCGGCTGGCCACCGAAGGGGTCACGCTGCATCAGTGCATCACACCGCACGCGCTCTGTACCCCGTCCCGCGGGACGTTCGTAACCGGGCGCTTCCCGCGCTGCCACGGCGCCTGGCACAACAACGCCCCGCTGAATCAAAACGAACGCACCTTCGCGCACCAGCTCCGCGACGCGGGCTACCGGACCGGGTACGCCGGCAAGTGGCACCTCGACGGCAGCCCCAAGCCCGGCTGGGTTCACCCGCAGCGCGGTATGGGCTTCGACGATTGTGAGTTCATGTTCAACCGCGGGCACTGGAAAAAGATCGAAGAATGGGACAACGTCGGTCAGCCGACCTGCTTCCCCGACCGAGCGATCGGCGACGAGCGGTCGTACCCGACCGACTGGCTGACCGGCAAGACGATCCGGTTCATCGATCAGCACCAGGCCGAACCGCGCCGCCAGCCGTTCGCGTACATGCTCGCCATCCCAGACCCGCACGGCCCGTTCAGCGTGCGCGAGCCGTACGCCTCGATGTTCGATCCCGGCCAGATGCGACCGCCCGACACCTTCACCCAGGAAAACCTTCCCGACTGGGCTATCGCCGAACGCTACGCCTTCGACAACCCCGACCGCGAGCGTGAGCTGCGCCGCGACATGGCGCAGTACTTCGGCATGGTCAAACATATCGACGACTGCCTCGGCCTGATCTTGAAACGCCTGGAAGACCACGGCATCCTCGAGAACACCGTGGTGGTCTTCACTTCGGACCACGGCGAGTTCATGGGCGAACACGGGCTCTCCGAGAAAAACCGCGTATACGAAACCGCGCACCGCGTCCCGATGCTCATCCGCTGGCCGCAGCGCCTGACCGCGGGGCAAGTAGTGCGGCAGCACGTCTCGCTGCTCGACTTTGCCCCGACCATTCTGGGCCTGCTGGGCGTCGAGCCCAGCGGACGCGAGCAGGGCCGGGACGCGTCGCCGTTGCTGCGCGGCCAAGACGTCGAATGGGACGACGCCGCGTTTATCGCCGCCGACCGTCCCCGCCGGGTGGGCGTGTTCACGCCACAGCACCAACTGGCCTATGTCGAAGGCGCGGATACCGTCTTGTTTGATCGGGTCAATGACCCGGAGCAGACGCGCAACCTCGCGCGGGGACCGGAGCACGCCGACACCGTTCGCGTTCTGACCAGGAAAATCCGCACCTATTTTTCGGAGTTCGAAGAGTCACCGATGGACCTGGACTGGCTGCCCGACTAGCCGGCGCAGATACACACGCTTTGGCACCCAACATCTTCAGGCGCCGGCGACGCGGGGCATCGGCGCGGGCTCACGTTCGAGGTCGGCCTGCACCAACCGGTTTAACATATCGGCGCGAAGGCCTTGACTGCCTTCGTGCTCGTACAGGTTGCAGAGCTCGGAAGGGTCCTGGGCCAAATCAAACAACTCGCCCCAATCGCGACCGCGGTAGACCGTGAGCTTGTGCCGGTCGGTGACCAGGGTCCGGAGGTGGACCGCGTCCGACGCGTTGTGGTGGTTCTCGACGATGGCGTGGTCGCGCGGTGGCTCGGCCCGGCCCGACCACGCGTCGGCCTGCGCCAACCCCTGCATCGCCCGCGGGGTACCCAGGCCGGCGGCAGCAAGAAACGTCGGGGCCAAGTCGACCAGTGACTGAATCGCGGAGGATTCAACGCCCGCCGGGATATGCCCTGGCCACGTCGCCAGCAATGGGACGCGGATGACTTCTTCGTAATGGAACGGGCCCTTGGCGATCAGGCCGTGCTCGCCCAAGAAGTGGCCGTGGTCCGAGGTGAACACGATCATCGTGTTGTCCAGAAGCCCGAGGTCTTCGAGATGGTCGAGCGTCCGCCCGATCCAATGGTCCATGAAACTGATCATCCCGAAGTAACAGGCCTGCGCTTCCTGGAGGTCTTGCTCGGAGACGCGAGCGTGTGAGGCGTAGCCGTGGTTGCCCTTGCCGTCGAGGTTGAACGACTCGAAGTCCGGGCTGTGTTCCCGGGTCATGCGGTACACGGGGGGCATGTCGTCGAACTCGCCATCGACGTAACGGCCAACCTTCATGTCTTCGGGGCGGTACATGCTGGCCCAGGGTTCGGGGACGCAGTATGGCGGATGGGGGTCGTGGTAGCTGGACCACACGAAGAACGGGTGACCGCGCTCGTGAGCCCGGGAGATTGCGTCGTTGGTGCGCTGACCGGTCCAGGCGGTGTAGTGAAACTCCTCGGGCAGCTTCCACGTCATGTCGGTACGCCAGCCGTGGCCCTGGTCGCCTTCATCGGCCGGTGCGAGCGTGGCATCGTCATGGGAGTCGCGGATGCCGTCGCCACGGAGCTGGAAATACTTCCGCCAATCGGGCAGCCCGTTCTCCTCCATCCAGATCGCGTAGTGCTGGCCGACGTGCCCCTCGTCGGCGTGGTTGCGGGTGAGCTCGACGTGGTCGAAGCCGTACCACGGCGTGTGCGTGTCGTTGAACCGCCGCCAGAAGTCGAGGTCGCGCAGGCGGGGGTACGACTCGACCGACAAACTCTCGTCGCTGGAAAACAGCGGCTGGAAATGCGCTTTGCCGACGAGCACGGTGTCGTAACCCGCGTCGCGGAGCACGTCGCCGACGGTGAGGTGATGTTCGGCGAGCTTGGTCCCCAGCGTGAAAGCGCCGTGCGCGGACGGGTACATGCCGGTGATGATCGAAGCGCGGGTCGGCGTGCAGGTCGGGTTCGGGCAGTAGGCACGCGTGAAGTTCGTGCCCATCGCGGCGAGCCGATCGAGGTTCGGCGTCTTGATCTGCGGGTTGTTGACACCGAGCGTAAACCACTGCTGCTGGTCCGACGTGATGAGCAGAAGATTGGTGGACGTGTTCATACTGAGACTTTGACCAGTTACAGGGTGTCACGGGAAGTCGTCGACGCGGTCGACATCAGCCCCGAACCCGACGCGACCCGGACAGCACAAACACCAGCAAGGCAGACACCGTGGCCGGCTCGGGGACGGTCGAGTACCGCGACGCGGGCGACGCCGCGGCCCCCCAGTTCTGGAGGACCCGGTCCAGTTGAGCCTGCGCGACCTGCTCCCCTTGGCCTGGCCGTTGATTCACCCAAGACGTCGGCTGCTCGAATAGTCCCCAGTTCTGTAGGACCAGGTCCAGGTCGCCCTGAGCCACCAAGCCGTTACCGTCGAAGTCACCGTCGAGCATGACGTTCGACGCCCGCGCGACAAACATCACGGTTTCTTCGGGCCGTATGGCAAGTGTCGCCTGCACATCGTCGATCGACATCGTGCCCGCGAGCCCGTCCCAGTACCACACCTCGATCACGTCCGCCCAGTTGGGGATGTTGGCGATGGTAGTGATCGGGGTCGAGCCGAGGTCGCGCCAGCCCGTCCGGTTCTGCAACACCCAGATCTTCTTTTCCCCGTCTTTCTCGAGGATGAAGTAGCCGTCTCCCCGCGGGCGGACTTCTTTGAACGCCGCGTCGTGGGTCAGGTTCATAACCATCTCAAAGACCTGCCCCCGCTCGTTCCCGACCCAGGGCTCGCCGACCGGGTTTTCCTGAAGCACAAATGCCCGGGTCGGGTCACCGGTCAAAGAGTACGCCCCGGCGAACTCGACCACGTGGTCGTTGTTGCCGCCGTCGCCCACCACGCCCAAGTGGTCCCACATCGCGGTCAGAAACTCGGCCGCGGCGGCGTCATCATTCGTGTCGTTGGCGTTGCGGAGGTTCCACTCCGACGCGCTGTAACGCAGGTTCGTGGTAATCCCGGCGGCCTGCTTCTGATCGGCGAAGATCGCGTTGGGGCCGGCATCGTTGGTCCCGTTGGCAATGCGGAGGTCATTGTCCGTGAGCGAGTTGTACGTATGGATGTTTAGCGCGTACAGGTCTCCGCTGTTAGCCAGCGGCGCGATCGCCGTGAGGAACTGCTGCGTCTTGGCCGGGTCGGCGGCGGTAGCGAACCCGCCGGTGCTCACCTTCAAGTCCGGCGAAACCGAGTGAACCCCGTCCGCAAACCCCTGGAGCCGGTCAACGAACTCCTGCGTCTGGATGACCGAATCGAAGTTGTCGACCTCGTTGATAAAGTTGTACACATCGACGCGGCCCTCGTACGCCAATGCATAGGCCCGCCCGACGTCGTACCACTTCTGCACACTCAGGTCAGCGAAGTTCCCACCGTGATACGTCGGCCGGTTGTCAAACAGAAGGTACGGCTTGAGCCCCTTGCTGATCGCGTAGTCCACCAACTCCTGGGTCGTTGGCTTGTTGGGGTTGGGCAGGTTGGCCCGCAAAAACCCCCCGGGGTTCATCGAGATCCGGACGACGCCCAGGTGCAGTTGTTCGTAAAGGTCGATCCGAGATTTGTAGTCGTCGATCCGTGACGACAACACGCCAACGCTGCCGCCCCCGACAATGTCGCTGGGCCTGACTCCGTCGACTAGGCCGGTTCCGGTTTCCTGCAGGAGATTCTGGGCCGACGCCCCGAACACCATCGTGCCGATCATCACGGTGGCCGAGGTGGCGTTCGCCATCCACAGAACACAGGTACGAGCCAATATGGGCATGGAGCGGGTTCTCGGGGAGAGTTTGACAGGTCCAACAGTCGTCGAAGTCAGCAGGCTTCAAGAATAATATACATTTTTTGTATATTATTCTACCCCTATGCGCTAGTTTGCTCGCGTCGTTGGCTCAGACGTTGGAATCAGCAGTCCGGCTGAGACCAAGCGCCTTGCCGGCGGACCGCGGCCGGGAAGGCCGCGCGTCCGCACGGCCGCGGAACAGGGGTGAATTGCTCGAACTCAACCGATCGTGAGATTGCTTTGAGAAACCCCACCACCGCATCGACAGCCGCTAACCTCGGCCCCGGCCACAACGCCCACACCGGAGCCGCCGATTCCGCCCGCGCTCTGCCCGGCAAGATCACGCGGCCGATCCACGTCGTGTTCCTGGGTGCCGGGTCCACGTTCTGCCCGAAAATCTGCAGGGACATTCTCATGATCGAGGGCGCCGCACAGGGTGAACTGCGCTTGGTTGACATCGATGCCGACCGGCTTGCGCTGACGACGCGGGTCGTGGAGAAGCTGGTTTCGGACCTGAACAAGGAGAACGGATGGCGGGTGATCGCGTCAACGAAGCGGCGTGAGGTGTTACCGGGCGCGCACTACGCGGTGTGCAGCGTCGAGGTCTCAGGCGTCGATTGCGTCGCGTGGGACAACGACATCCCGCTCAAGTACGGAATTGACCAGTGTATCGGCGACACGATCGGGCCAGGGGGGCTGTTCAAAGGGCTGCGCACGGTTCCGGTATTCCTGGACATCCTTCGCGACATGGCGGAGCTGTGCCCGGGCGCGCCCATGCTCAACTACACGAATCCGATGAACATGATGGTGCTCACGGCAAGCCGGGCGGTGCCGGAAGTGCCGGTGGTCGGGTTGTGCCACAGCGTGCAGGGCACTAGTCGGTTGTTGGCGGATTACGCGGGCGTGCCGTACGACGAACTCGAGTGGCAGTGTGCTGGAATCAACCATCTTGCGTGGTTCACGACGCTCAAGCACAACGGCAAAGATCTGTACGAAGCCGTACTGTTCGAGACGTTCCGGCGTGATCTCGACGCCGGGTTGCAGGAGGCCGCGGACGGGAAGGTGCTCTGGGACGACAAGCCCGACGACGCCGAGACGCAGGCATACGCACAACGCGACCTGGTGCGGAAAGACATGTGCGTGCGTTTCGGCGCATTCATCACCGAGAGTTCGGGGCACCTCTCGGAGTACCTGCCGTACTACCGCAAGTCTGACGCGGGCCGGGCGCTGCTACGCCGCGCGTACCACGGCGGGTCGCGCTTCTACGCCAGCAACTGGCCGAGTTGGCGGGAGCACATGGACGCCGAGCGGCGGCGCTGGGTGTCCGGCGAGTCGTCGATCGAGATTGAGCGTTCGTGGGAATACGGATCGTGGATCATCGAATCCATTGAAAAGGACACGCCGCTGCGTTTCCACGGCAACGTAGTAAACCATCCCGCGTCCACTCTCGAAAGTGGCTCGCACGGCGAGGCGGGCAAACTGATTACGAACTTGCCGGGCGACGGCTGCGTCGAAGTCGCCTGCTACTGCGACCGCAACGGCGTGCAGCCCACGCGATACGGCGCGCTGCCGAGGCCAATGGCGCACGTCTGCGCGAGCAACATGGCCATGTTTGATCTGTCGGCCGAGGCGATCATTCGTCGTAGCAAGCAAGCGGCTGTGCACGCGCTGATGCTCGACCCGCTTTGCGCCGCGGTCTTGACGCCACGCGAGATCGAGGCGATGACGCTGGAGATGTTCGACGCCGAGCGTGAGTTCTTGCCCGCGTATGCCTGAACCGCTCAACACTTCATTGTTGGCATCGAACCATGGAGCCTCGAGCCGAGACCGCTCTAAACTCAAGAGTAGGTAACGGGCGAAAGAGCCACTCAACACCTTGCCAAGTCGTTCTTGCGTATCTGCGACGGCATGACGGCTGAGCAAGCGGCGCCAACGACTGAGCCCCCAGCCACCAAGGGAAACGTCGGATTAGGGTCCGATCAGCCTCGAGCATGCTTGCTAGTGCGTCAGACGGTTGTCCGGATGGCGGAACTGGCCTAGAACATTTTACAAGGCTCAGCAACAAGATACGTCCGCGAACCGGCGCTAGCCTCGGAGGGCAAAGTGGGCCTGCTCCTGTCATGCCATAGGCTCTCGACTGGTTTTCAGGGGCATACCAAGGCCGACAGGCCCGACAAGCGAGACGTGCCGAAAGATAAGTTCGAGGTCCTAGGAAACATCGAACAGCTGGCCGATAAGCTGTTCGGATAGCGATCGCGTTACCACCCAGTGTCCACACGGAAAGGCGAGAGTTCCACTGGGCTCAGTCCCGTTTCCATGCGTTTGATGATTAAGCCAAGGACTGTCGTACCCGATCTGCGATGGCATCAAAAACGCAAACACTGAAGGCGAGCGCCAGCACAATCACGAACACGACGTGCCAGTTGCTCCACTCAACGGCGAGCTTGAGGTCGTAGCCGATGCCGCCGGCACCGACGATGCCGAGTACGCTCGCGGCGCGGAAGTTGTATTCAAGCATGAACACACAACTCGACGCGATCGCGAGTCGGCTGGCGGGCCAGGTTGCGGCGATGAAGGCCTCAGGGCCGGACATGCCTAGCGTACGCAGCGCGTTAGGCGTTCGTGGATCGGAGGACTCGAAGGCTTCGTAGAAAAACTTCGTGAGGTATCCGGTCGAGTACGCGGCCAGCGCGACGATGCCCGGGACAGGGCCCAGCCCCAGTGCGCCGACGCACAACAACGCCCACAAGATCGAGGGCACGGATCGGATCACATTCAACAGCAAGCGGACGGGCTGACGGATCCATGCCGGCGTGACGCCCCGCGCAGCGAGCGCTGCCAGCGGGAGGGACCAGGTAATCGCGGCGGCGGTGCCGAGGATCGCCATCGCCAGCGTTTGCAGCAACGCAACCCCTAAACCGGTCCAGTCGATGCCAGCCAGCTCTTCAGCGGTGGGCGTGAGTTGACCGAGGAAGCGCACAACGTTGTCGCCGACCCGGCCCAGCTCCGTGTTCTGCAAGCCGGTCATCCAACCGGACCAGCCGAGCAACAGCAACAACAGCCCGACGGCCACGGTCCATTGCGCTGTGCGCCGCCAGGCCGACGGGGAATCCATCGCGGAGGCTTGCGCGATTTCCTTGGGCAGAGCGTCCGGGCAAGTTGCGCACGCCCGTCTCGCCGTCTCGAGGACGGCGTGTCGGTTGGGATCGGTTTGATCAACGGCGCCGTTCACGGTCAGGGACGTCGGGGCGGCCGGCGCGTTGCCGATCTTCGTGGTTGCGGTGATCCGGCCGGCCTCCATTAGCACGATCCGGTCGGCGAACCGCTCGGCGAGATTGCAGTCGTGCTGGACGCTCACCAGGCCGATGCCGTGTTCGCGGCAGAGGCCGCGGAGCAGCTCCATCAACGCGTGGGCGGAGCCGGCATCGAGCGCCGAGACCGGCTCGTCCGCGAGGATCACCCGGGGTTGGGCCATCACCGCCCGAGCGACGGCGACGCGTTGCCGCTCGCCGCCGGAAAGGCGGTCGACCCGGACGGAACGGCGTTGTTCGAGGCCCACGCGCTCGAGCCACGCGTCGGCTTGTTTAACCAGCTTGCGTCGCTGGGCTAGGCGCCGGTGCCACGACAATCGAGACGCGGCGCCGTGAAGCACGTTGGCCCGAGCAGATGCGCGTCCCACCAGTCGGAAGTCTTGATAAACCCGGGCGACGCGGCCCACTAGCGAGACCTCACCCGAGTCTGGCGTCAGGTCACCGCCGAGGCAGTTGAGCAGCGTGGTCTTGCCGCTTCCCGATGCCCCAACGATCGCGACGTGCTCGCTTCTCGCCACATCCAACTGCACCCCGTCCAACGCCACGACTTGACCGTCGAACCGTACCCGCAACCCGTCGCCGCGCAGCACCGCTTCCTCGCGGTCGGTGTCGGTCACGACACCCGCGCTTCGGGGTGGCGGTGGCAGTAGCGTGGATTGGCTCATTTATTGAGGTTCTCCAGAGGCAGGCCGACGGCTTCGACGGCCTCGACCGCCGGCGCGACGTGGGCCGCTTCGTCGACTTCGATGAAACGGGCCGTGCCGTACACGTCGGACAATAGGTCTGGGTTCGCCGCGGCGACGGTGAGCAACGCGTCTTTTACCTTCGTCTTCCACGCGTTGGGCAGGCCCTGCCGGACGCAAACGACGTGCGTCGGAACCCCTGGAGTGCGGGCCAAGATGCGCAGCTGCCCGCGCTCGACGGGGGTGAGGTAAACGTCGGCCTTGGGGCCCTCCATCGTGTAGAAACTCACGGCGGCGGCGTCCGCCCGCCCGGCGACGACTTCACGCAGAGCCTGCGCGTACCCGCCGCCGAACGAAACCTCTTGGAACACCTCGGCGGGGTCTTGGCCTTTGCCAAGGATGCCTTCGCGCACCAGGCGCAGCCGGGCGAAGACGTACCCGCTCGTGCTGGTCGGGCTCGTGAAGCAAAACCGGGTATCGCCGGCGTTGGTCTTGAGGTCGTCGATCGAGGAGAGGGCGCTGTCGTCGCGGACAACGATCAGTGAGTCGTACTCGGTCCGCGTGTTGCCCTGCGCGTCATCGCGTTGCTCGGCGAGGATCAACTCGGCACCACCGTCCCGCCGGGCCAGCAGGAACGGCAGGCTGCTGACGTAAGCCACGTCGGTCGTCCCGCTGACCAACGCCTGGACCGACGCCGAGTACGCCCCCGGCACCACCACTTCGACGGGCACGCCGAGGCGGTCGGCCAAGGCATCGCCCAGTTGGTCGGCGGCGTCACGGAGGCTGTCCGGGTCTTTCTGTTTTTGAAAGACGAAACGAATCTTGGTCGGCTCGTCGCCATCGGCCTCGGCCCCAGCGATCGCCTCCGCGTCGGGCGGACTATCGGAGCAGCCCGTGAGAACGGTTCCGCAATAGGCGGTGAAGATCAACACAACGTTCGGGAGGTTGAGACGCATTTTCATCTTTCTGGCTAGGTGAAACTACCGTTGACGAGAGGCGTGCCGGATCCTTTACTATCGCGGCGGGTAACTGACGCGGAGACCAACGATGCTGCAGATTCAGGACGGACAATGCGGGTTGTGCAAGCACTTCGGTTCGCACCAGGAACAGCCCAAGCTCCTTCAGATCCGAGTCAGCCGGGAGGCGCCGCCGGACCTGACCGACGAGTGCGGCCACCCGCGCAACGAGCCGATCAACCTGGTCGTGACGCCGATCAGCGGTTGCGAAGGCTTCGAAGCCGCAGCGGCCTGACGCCGGCTATCGAATCTCACCACCCCGCCCACCCAGGCGGCGCGACGCTCTGCCCGGTGAGGTGTCGTATGGTGACAAAGAAAAGCGCATCGGCGGGCTCCTCGTAGTTGGGACTGCTGTACATGTTGGTGAGGATGACGACCGTGAGGTCTCGTTCGGGGTGGCGCATCGCGGTGGTCTGGTACCCGGGCAGGTTGCCGTTGTGCCCGATGTTCCCGTGGTACTTGATGAGGCCCAAGCCATACCAGTAATCCACGGGGTACCCGGCGTCCCGCCACGCGAGTTGCTCGGCGTGGGACTCCGCGGCCACGAGCTCGCCATCGACGATGGCTCGGATCAGACGGTCGACGTCGTGCAGCGTCGAGACCATCGCGCCGGCGGCGTGCCACATGCTGGGCGAGTGGTCGGTGACGTCGTAGGGAACGTCGCCGATGCCCTTCCAGTAGATGGGCCCGTCGGCGTCGCCGTACTGATAGCCGCGGGCAAACGGTGACGGACGGAACTCGCCGTCGGCCGAATAGTGTGTGTCCTGTAGCCCAAGCGGGCGGCAGATACGACGCTGGATGACGGCGTTCAATGGATCGTTCTCAACCGATTCGATCACTTGGCCCAGCAGCACGTAGTTCGTGTTGGAGTACATCCAGCCGCCTTCGGCGGGGTCGAAGTAAGGCTTCTCTGAGAGACCGAACGCCAATAGATCAGCGTCCGTCCAGTTCCGAGTGGGCTCGTCCGCAAACGCCTGCTTGACGTGGTCGTGGGCGATGTAGTTGCTCAACCCGCTCGTGTGCTGGGCCAACATGCGTAGCGTGATGGAGTCGCCGTTCGGTACGCCTTCGACATAAGCCGAGACCGGGTCGTCGAGCGACAGCTTCTCTTCGTCGGCGAGCTGAAGGAGAACGGTCGCGACGACCGGTTTCGTGATGCTCGCGATGCGGAAGTGATGATCGACCAACATCGGCTCCCCCGTCTCGAGCGACGCCACGCCGAACGCTCGGTCGACCAACAACTCGTCCCCCTGGCGAACCAGGACCGCGGCGCCCGGCAGCGACAGGTGTTCCCGGGTGAGTTCGAGTTTTTCTTCGAGGGTGGCCTGCGGCGGGAACACCGGGCCAGTGGAAGTCGCACAGCCCGTTAGTCCACCGGCGGCAACGGTCAGGGCAATCAGCTTGGCGATGAGCGGGTTCAAGGTGTGTCCTCTGCGAGTTCATGGATGTCAAACGGATGTCCAAAGTTGGGCGCAGGCCTACGGCGTGATCCCCCCGTCCCACCAGTCGTTGTTGGCGGTGTCGCCCTCGAACAGGTCGCCGAGCATGACCGCACGCTCGTCCGGGTCGGACTCGGCGAGGCGGACCTCCTCACGGCTGCCGTGCCCGTCGGCCCACACGGTATTCGCCGCCCCGGCGTGTCGGCCGTGGACGGTGGCCGAGCCCGAGTCGACACGGATCGGGTTGGCGGCGTCGACCGCCGGCGGCTGGAGCTCGAACTCCAGCGTGAACACGACGCCGCCCTCGAAGCCGTCGTCATGCTTGCCCGCGTCGGTCAGCAGGATCGTCCGCGACAGGTCCTTGATCTGCGAGAGCTTGAACGGCTCCCAGCGGGCGCCGAACGTCGCGGCGTCCCGGACGCCGAGCATCCGGCCGTTGTAGGCGTAGTCGATCGGCGGCAGGTTGGCGCCGGCGAACAGCCGGGCGAACTCGACATAGTCATCGGGAACATCGAATGTCGGGCAGCCGCCGATCTCGGACACGTCACTGAGGTACGGCCCGAGCAGGCTCGCCGCAAAGACGGCCCGTTCGTCGCCGGGCACCTGCGCGACGCACCACCACCGGTTCACGTTGGGGAACGGGCTGTTGGCGGCGAACGCGAAGTTGTGCGGCGGCAACGCCTCGTCGTGATCGCCGGCGTAGGTCTGACAGGCCACCCCGATCTGCCGGAGGTTCGAAAGGCACACCGCGGCCCGCGCGGTCTCCCGGGCCGCGCCGAGCGCCGGCAAAAGGATCCCGATCAACAGCGCGATGATGCTGATCACGACCAACAACTCGATCAACGTGAAGCCGAGATGTCCTGCAGGTTGCTTCATCCGTCGGGTTCAGATCCTTGCTCGTGTTCCCATTTCACGGGATACCGTCACACTCCAGCCGCAACGCGCCGTCGTCGCCAGCCCGTCCCGACCATCGCCCCCAGAAGGAATGCGACCGTCGGTTCAGGGACAGCCGCGATCTGCGGGGCGGCGACGCTGCCCCAGTTCTGCAGCACCCCATCCAGCTCTCCTTGGTCGATCTGTCCCTGCGGCAGGTCGTTGGTCCAGTTGAGTGGCACACCGTTGGTGCCGGTATCGATACCCCAGTTCTGCAAGACGAGGTCGAGGTCACCTTGCTCGACCTGTCCCGACGCGTCGTAGTCCCCCGGAAGGCCGGCCACGCCCAGCGGGATTGAGCCGGAGCGGTTGAGGACGATGCGCACGTCGTCGAACGGACCGACGGAGTCCTGCCCATCGACCGCGAACGCGAAGGTGTTGCCTTCAAACGTGAGCGTGCCGTCGACCGAGAGCCCCAGCGATGGGCTCGGGTCCGGGATGGCTTGGGTGGTGGCGGCACCGAACACGGTCACCGTGATGTCAGCGACGAAGTCGAGGGACGTCAGCAATCCGTCTTCGAACGACAGGCCGTCGCCCTGCAGCTCGTTCACCAGGATACGCACGTCGGTGGCCAACTCGTTGCGGTTTGACCGGCCCGCGGGCCCGAAGGGCGGCACGTCCGCGCCGGCGAGGATCTCGGTCCGGTTGGTCGCATTGAAATCCGTAGTGACGAGGTTCAGCGTTAACGCGTCGACGCCAAGCGACTCGACACCGACGCCGGTCAGCGTGTCGTCTTCGTACTCGAGCGTGCCCAGGTCAAAGTCGGCGAAATCTGCGTCTTCGTTGACACCCTCGATGAACGTTGCGCCCGGGGTGCCCGTCGACTGGAGTGTGCCCACCGGTGCAAACGCTCCGGGGCCCGTGGGGTGCAACGGGTCCGGGTAGCTCAAGCCGAACCGGTAGGGTTCGACCGACAGGATGTAGATGTTGGCCGAGGTCTGCGGGTTGATGTAGGCGGGGTAGTCGAAGAACTTCGGTGAGTTCGGGTCCCGGCTGATGTCGTCGAGCGACTGGTTCGGCTCCTGGTTCGCGCCGACCACGGCGAGGTAGCCGTCGCCGTCGTTGCCCACCAGGTCGAGGGGCTGCGGCTCAGCGGCGGCAAGCAACGCGACGACCGCGACGAGTACGGCGGCGACAACACCAGCCGGGCGCGCTGGCCTTCGTGCAAGACCCGGCATTACGAACGAGGTAAGCATGGGCATGGGGCCTCCGAAGCGCGGGCGTCTCGTTCCCGACGTGCCCGCGGGTATCCGTGTGCGGATCAATCACTAGGCCCGTCGCCGCATCCGGCCTGCGACCAGGGCCAACGCCGCCAGCGTGGCCAACCCCGCCGGCTCGGGGATCACATAGACGCCAACGGCGTTGACCGTCCCGCTCAAGTCGGAAATGAACGTCGAGGGCACGTCCTGATTCCCGAGGAACGGGCCGGTGTTGAACGTCTGGGTGTCGTTGATCGCCAGCGCGACCGTACTGCCCGTCACCGAGAACGAGCCGACCCAACTCACCGGGTTTCCCGCCCCGTCGAAGACGTCGTAGCTGGCGACGATCTCGACGTCGATCGAGTCGAGGACACCGTCAACGAAGGTCACCGTGTCGGTGGGGTCCAACGCGCCGAAGGCGAAGCTGTTCGGGATGCCGAAGAACCAGAGGTCCAGGCCGACGTCGCTGATGTCGGTCGTGGCAGAGTCGGCGGCCCAAAGCGCAGACAGATCGAGCGACGTGACGCTCACCGTCTCGGTGCCGACGCCGGTGACGCCCGCGCCGTCAAAGCCGAGGCTGCCGATGGAGAACGCGGCCTCGTTGGGGAACACGTCGACCGCGCCGAACGCGATGTTGCTGTCGTTGACGTCGTACAGCCCGTCTGCGTCGCCCGGGCTCCCGTCGCCGAAGCCGATGCGGGCCTGGGACCCGGTCACGAGGTTTTCGCTCAGCCCGGTGCTCGTGTCCATCGTGCTCGCCAAGGAGAACGATTGCGCGAGGGAAGGACTCGCGGCCAGCGCCGTGAAAAGGGCAACTAACGGAAGATGGGGTCGCGTGAGTTTCATGGCTTTCTCTGTCTCCGGGAAAGGGTGGCAAGTTCAGTACCGAGGGTGTTGACTCGGGCGTTCACAACACGGCCCGACGGTGCGTATTCAGCCGAGCCGATCAGTCGTCGAGCGTTGGCCAGTGATGCGACTCGACGCGGGCGAGGGCATGCTGGTGGCCGCCTCGTCGGTCTGGGTTTCGAGTTATGCCGCATGAGGTGGCAGCCGAGCATGACGGTCAACGCCGCAACGTTTTCGAACAGCATGGGGGGTAGGTAGTTCCGGTTGTGTGGCCGTCAGTTCAATACCCCGCGCGCGACGTGGCTCCGCTGAGGTTGGTCACGGACGAACGGATCACTGCCGACGCCGCCTCGCGGTGGGTTGGCTCGTATCGACCGGCGTCGCGTACGTCGTTGGCGATGCCGAACAACTCGGCGTAAACGGGCTTGTCGTCGAGTTTGGCGGCGACGCGGGTGACGCCCGGCCGGTCGAGCGCGTCGTGCCACATCTCCCGGACATCTTGCCAATAGACCCGCGTCTCAGACCAATACCGCCGGCCCGCTCCGAAGTCGACGTCGTCGACGCGGTCGTACACGTTCAACCCGGACTCGTGGGCGAGGACCGTTTGAACCGCCCCGTCTTCGTTGAGCACGAGCTTTCGGTTGTCCTGTTCGTGCACCCAGCCGCTCGGCGTGATGGTGTGGCGGTTGCGGGCGACCATGACCTGGTAGTCGTCCCGCTTTGTGTACTCCCGCCGGGGCAACGGCCGCCAGGTCTCGTTGGACTCCCAAGCCGACCGGTCACCGGTGTGGGTCCAGGCCCCCCAGCCCTCGTACCGCGGGGAGTCGTCCACCTGGTAGACGGCTTGGCTCCAGGTCCCGGCGACCTCGGCCGGTTCTAGCGTCAGCGCCTCCCATTGCCGGTTCCCGCGGAACAGGCTGACCCGGGTGTCTTCGTAGACCCAGTCCTGCCGCCAGTGTTTGATCACCCGAGGTTCCGCGTCGTCTTCCCCGTGGAGCACGAGCACGTGCTGCAGGACGATGCGGTCGCCGGTGTCTTCGACGACCTCGACAAACTCGGTCGCTTCCGAGTGGTACGGGTCTCGGAGTTCGTAGCCCGGCTGGATGCCAACGGTCTCCTGGAACTGGAAGTCGATGTGGTACTCGCCGGCCATCGCGAGGATCGCGGCGCGGTCCTGTTCGAACTTGCTCTTGGCGTCGGGCGTCTCGGCGACGGCGGCATAAGCGCCCAAGACAAGCATGCCGGCTACGGTAACAAGTGTGAAGATCAACCGGGCGAGGTCCATCGGGCTTCGGTCGGTGACGGTGGGGGTCGGCGATGTGTTCATGGCTTCGGTCTTTCCTTCACGGGGTGTAGTCTTCGTCCGGCTCGGTGGCCGTGTTGTTCCAGAGACGCATGTCGTCGAGGTCAGATGGCGGCGTCGCAGCGGCGTGGCCGTCGAAGAAACCGGTCACGACCGCTAGGCCGTAGCGGCCAAGGGGCACGCCCAGGAACTCGCCGGTCTTCACCACGACCGCGCCGTCACGGTCGGCCCGCCACTGCCGGCCGCGCGCGATCGGCGGTGCCGCGAGGTGGTACCCGTTGACGCCGGTCGAGACCCCGCCGCCGCGCTGCACGGCGTCGGCGAACACGACCAACTCCGACGGCCGGCGGACCTCGCCCCGTTCAAACACGACGTGCTGCCCGCGGTTCGGCGCATCACCCACGAAGCCGTCGTGCCCCAAGTCCCCGCCGACGTAAACGGAGTTGATCCCGAACGTGGGGAACAAGCTCAGGGCGTAGAGCTTCGTCCACGCCTGCGACTGCGAATCGGACGACGCCGGGCGCTCCGGCGGCGCGTCGTGGTCGTACAAGATCTCCCAGGCGTGCTGCAGGTACGGCGCGATCCGCGCCGGGTAACGGATGACCGGCGCCGCGTTGTCCACGTCGGTCGAGAACGTCTGCCCGGAAGGCGGGCGCACCACGAACGGCTGCCCGTCCACGATCGCAGGCGGGTACGCGAACAACACGTGCCCGTCGTAGTCCTCCTGATACGCCGTGTACGCCACCATGATCTGGCGGTTGGCGTTGATCGCCTTGAGCTGCTTCGCCGACCTGCGCGCCGCACCCAACGCCGGGAGCAGCACGCCGATCAACAGCGCGATGATCGACACCACGACCAGCAGCTCGATCAGCGTAAAGGCTCGGCGGTGACGGGTCATCGGCCGCGTACTCCCCGGTTGAAGCCACGGTTGCTTCGACGCAGACTCGCCGGCAGCACCAGCGCCAAGCCAATCGCCACCGGCTCGGGGACGACGCTCGCGTCCAACACTGGGGTCGCGCTAACGCCCCAGTTCTGCAGCACGCCGTCGAGTTCGTCCTGATCGACCGCCCCGGTCGGCAGGTCGTTGCTCCACCCAGCGGGCGTCCCGGTCGTCGACGTGTCGACCCCCCAGTTCTGGAGCACCAAATCGAGGTCGCCCTGTTCGACCTGTCCGCTGCCGTCGTAGTCACCGGGCAGCCCTTCGGCGAACAGCAGAGCGAACGGGGTGCCGCCGCCGGGCGCCGCGTCGGTAATCTGGGTGTCGACGCGCAGTGTGTCGATCGTCGCGTGCACCGCCTGATCGAAGTCGACGCGGAAGTCGCCGGTGTAACCGGGCAGCCAGAACTCGTAGACCAACTCTTGGTAGTTGACCGCGCCGAAGGTTGAGGCTGTATCTTCCAGGTAGTTCAGCTCGACGATCTGCAGCGCCGACGCATTGTCCCCGCCGATGATCGAGGCGTCGTCGAGCGTCGTGAGCACCAGCGAGTCCCATACGTTGCCGACGCCGTGCCCCTCGACCAACTCGGGGAAGCCCAACGACAGGTCGTTGTTGACCGACGTGCCCATCTGCACGATGACGTGTGTACCGGCGTCCGGTCCAAACCCGCTCCCGCCACTGCTGCCGCCGTGGTTGAAGACGTCGGCCGTCGCCCCGAAATCCCCGCCGAACGCGTAGAAGTTGCTCGTGCCCGAACGGAAGCCCGGCGGCTTGACGCTGAACGTCGCCGGGTCCAGGCCGGCCGGGTTCGCGTCCGACGCCACGTCCGGCGTGTTGCCCGTCGCGAACAACAGGGTGTCCCACTCGTTCCGGGTGCCGCCCGCGTCGCCGACCGACCAGGCGATCGGCTCAACAAAGCCGTTCTCCACCCCAAAACTTGTCGTGTAACCCGCGGCACCCGTTGGGTACACCGCCGCACACATAACGGCCGCCACCAAGGGTGACACTCGATTCGTTCGAAGCCATCGCATCCGTATTGGGTCCTTTCGCCACTGATCGAGGAACTTCACCCGTGGACCAACACGCCGAACCGCCGCTGGACGGCCCGGCGTTCCTTCCCCTCAGTTCAAACGCGTTGCCTTTCGACGGCGTGCGATTAACGGCAGCACGGTCAGGCCGAGCGCGGCCGTCGCCGGCTCGGGAACGACCGTGAAGTCGATGGACAGTGTCGGCGCAACCGCCGCGGTGTCCGGGCTGTCCGCCGTGTAGAAGTTCGGGTTCGACCCGCCCGACTGACCGGCCGTGTGAAGCGAGGTGATCGAGAAGAACAGGCCGCCAGTGGCGACGCCGTCTTCGATGTAGCCGAGGATGTTGGCGTCGCCCAGATCCACGTCGAACGTGAACGTTGATCCCGCGCTGGTATTCGGCACGCCCTCGACGACCGTGTCGCCAGGGTTCAGGCCCGTCGTGCCCACCGCGAACGGTGTGAAGTCGAACCCGTCACGGACATTGTTTGAGATGTCGACGAGGTTGCCGCCGCCGTCGAACGCCGCCGCAAATGCGTTGCGGACATCGGACGCGGTCGGCGGACCGAACGCGAACGCCTCGGCTTCCCCGTAGAACGGCGGGCCTGGGGCGTCGAAGCCGGTGGTCAAGCCGATGAACCCGCCGCGCAAACCCGCCCCGGTTAGCACGATCGGTCGCCCCGCGTCCGCGTCCGCCGCCGAGCCGTTGAACGTTGCGAACCCGTCGTAGGTCGGGTCGTAGGCGAACGCACCCGTTGAGTGTGTGGCCGTGACCGTCACCGCGTTGATCTGGTAGGTCAAGCCCGCGGGCAACGCCGGCAGCGCCGCCGACGTGTCGAATCCGATCAGGAACTGCCCGTCGCGCTCGTCAAACGAGCCGGCCCCGATCGCGCTAAACGTCGGCGCCGCGCCGCGTGTCCCCGGCGTAACGTTGAACGGGTAGTTCCACCGGTCGAAGTCCGGGCTGCCGAACGTCTCGGTCGTCGCGTGAGCCGAACCCGCCAGCACTAGGCCGGCCAAGGCTGCTTCCAATCTGCTCTTCGTTCGCATCTAGATCAAGCCTCCGTGTGGCATCCCAGGGTCGCTCCCCGGCGGGGAGCACAAGGGGTTTGCCGTGGTTGCCGGTCCGGATCGGATGCCCGAAGATGCGGCCGACGGCCCACGGTCGTCACTCGGGCGGCCGGCCAACCCTGCCCAGGAGACGCCGGCCGCCCACATTTCGAAATCTATTTGGTTTTGAGAATCAATCGCATCGACGCATTGATAACGACCGAGAGTCGGTGTGTCAAACGTAGTTGAGACAAATTCTCAAATATACACTCGGCGGATGCGCGACCGGCCGTTCAGTTGCCGTGCCGAGGTCAACTGGACATGGCACCAGATGCTTCGACCGCCACGACAACTGCGTCGGCGTACGACAAGACGCGACAGAACTCGAGAACCTGCGCTACGTTGTTTGTGACAGCGCGGCGCTGCTATCCCGCCAGGAACTCACGCCTCTCTGCGTGTTCTGCTCACGCACAACTGCGATTAGGTCAGACCCGTAAGCACTTCCGGGTTTCTGGTGGTCCGGAATCTGCCGAACGTCAATGTTGACGTTGACGGGCACCTGTTGTGGTTTCGCTTCCTTGTCCGGAACTCCCCCGTTCGAGTGTCTTCACATGCACTGACGGTGCTGGCTGTTTCACCAGCGCGATGGGTTGCGTACTGAAGGCGATGACAGGGGTGCCAACTCGCGGTACCAAAACTCCCGAAAATGCTACGCCATAGGCGGAACTTACGGAACAGGGGAAGCGGCGCAAGATGCTGCGTTTCCAATGCTTACGCCGATAGTTCGTCGATAGCATCGCTGGTCTCCCCCGGCTCCCCTTGTTTCCCACTCACCCGCGGGCTTCCTGGCGCTCGCGGGTTTTTTGTGAGTGCCTGGGTCATCGTGAGCAAAGAAACAACCCACGCCGAGACGTGGGTTGTGTGTTGCTTCACGTTGTCGAACCGCCTCAGTCTTTGGACTCTTCGGTCGTTTCCTCGGCGGGAGGATCGGCCACAGCGGTCGCGGTATCGGCCTCGGCCTCGGCTTCGACCGGGGCTTCGTCCTTCGCCTCGACTTTGGTCTCCGACTTGCGGAGCTTGGCGGCGAAGTCCATCCGGCGGTTGGCCTTCTCGCGGCGGCGGGAGAACTTGCCGCTGACCTGCGGGCCGTCCTCGTCGCCGACGAGTTGCAGCAGGACTAAGTCGGCGCCGTCACCGATGCGGTGCTTGCCCAGCTTGATGATGCGGGTGTACCCGCCGGTGCGGTCGGCGTAGCGGGGGGCGATGTCGTCGAAGAGGTGCTTGGTGATGCGCGGCGCGGTCTTGAGCTCGCCGTAGTTGTTGCGCTCGACGCCGTTGGCCTCCTCGTCGGGGATGTTCCACTTGTCCCCGCCGAGCTTGGCGATGACGCGGCGGCGCGACGCGAGGTCGCCTTTCTTCGCCGCCGAGATCAGCTTCTCGACGAACGGCTGGACCGACTTGGCCTTGGGCAGCGTGGTCGTGATCTGGCCGTGGGTGAACAGCGATACGGCCATGTTCCGCCACATCGCGATCCGGTGATTGGTCTTTCGGCCGAGCGTTCGGCCGGCGACACGGTGTCTCATCGGGGGCTCCTTTCTTGACGTGAACGCTTCCGTGAGACCGGGAAACATTCGGCCACTCGCCCGGGTGGGAGTGAACTACTCCGTGGGCGGCAGGTCCCGCAACGCGCGGGGCGGGCAGCGAAGGCCCGGGGGGTGATTGATGATCTGTGTTCGATGCGTGCCGATATCAGCACGCATTATTATCAATCAGGCTTGCTGCAACTCCGCGGGCAGGTCCATGCCCAGTTCGAGGCCGAGGTCGGCGAGCTTGCGCTTCACCTCCCGCAGCGACGTCTTGCCGAAGCTGCGGACCTTGAGCAGGTCGGCCTCGTCCTTGGAGACCAGGTCGGCCACGGTCAGCAGCTTCGCCGACTCGAGGCAGTTGCTCGCCCGGACCGACAGGTCCAGCTCGTTCATCGGCATCTGTAGCTTGCGGATCAGCTCCTCGTCGACCTTCGCGGCCGCGGCGGCGTCTTCCGAGGCGACCTCCTGGCCCAGCTCGAAGTACTGCACAAACGGGTTGAGGTGCTTGCGGAGGATCTTCGCCGCCTCGACCACGGCCATCTCCGGCGAGACCGTGCCGTTGGTCCAGACCTCGAGGGTCAGCTTGTCGTAGTTGGTCTTCTGCCCGACGCGGGTGTTCTCGACCTTGTACCGCACGCGCGTCACCGGCGAGAAGATCGCGTCGACCGGGATCAGGCCGACCTCCTGCTCGGTGTTCGCGTCGTACTGCTCGGACGCGGGGACGTAGCCCCGGCCCTTCTCGACGACGAACTCCATGTCGAAGTCGACCTGCTTGGTCAACGTCGCGAGCACCATCTCCTTGTTGTGGATCGTGATGCTCGTGTCGGCCTCGATCAGGTCGCAGGACACCTCGCCGGGGCCCTCGGCCTGGAGGCGCATCGACTTCGACTCGTCGCCGTCGAGCGAGACGATCATGCTCTTGACGCGGAGGATGATGTCGGTGACGTCTTCCATGACGCCCTCGAGCGAGGTGAACTCGTGGGGCGCGCCCTTGATCTTGACGCCGGTCACCGCCGCGCCTTCGAGGGAGGAGAGCAGGATGCGGCGGAGCGCGTTGCCGACGGTCGTGCCGAAGCCGCGCTCGAAGGGTTCGCAGGTGAACTTGCCGTAGGTGTCGGTGGCCGTCTCCTGGTCGAGGACGACGCGGTGCGGGAGCTCAAGGCCACGCCAGCGGATACGCATGGTGGTTCTCCAAAGGTTGCCGCGGTTCCGGGGAGGGAAGCCACCTGGGATCACGCTCGTGACTCGACGGCGCGGCACCGTCGAGCGTGGCTTCTGTCCCTGGCGGGGGAGTATTTGGCGGTCTGGTGATTTGGCGGTTGTGGAAGCGTCTCGTAGTGGTCGGTTCTGGTCAATCGCCAGACCGCCAGATCACGAGATCGCCAAATCCATCATCACACACGCCGCTTCTTGGGCGGGCGGCAGCCGTTGTGCGGGATCGGGGTGTGGTCTTCGATCGCGGTGATCTTGAGGCCCGCGGCCTGCATGCCGGTCACGGCGGATTCACGGCCGGAGCCGGCGCCCTTGACGCGGACCTCGACCTCGCTGACGCCGTACTTCCGAGCCTTCTGGGCACACTCCTCGGCGGCGCGAGTGGCGGCGAAGGGCGTGCTCTTGCGCGAACCCTTGAAGCCGATCTGCCCGGCGCTGCTCTGACAGAGCGTCTCGCCGTTTACGTCGGTGATCGTGATGAGGGTGTTGTTGAACGATGCCTTGACGTGGGCGATGCCCCGGCTGACGTTCTTGCGGACCTTGCGTTGCTTCTTGGCCATGGGAGAGTCCTGAAGTTGAGGCACTGCCGTGATGCCGGCAGCTGGCTTCGGGGGAGTAAGTTGGTAAACGAGGGAGCGGCGACCGACGGTCGCCTGCTAAGCGTCTGCATCGCAGACCATGCGTTCGCGTCGGGTGCCGGCTACGCCGTCACTTCATGCCCTTGACGCCCTTCTTGCCGGCGACCGTCTTCTTGCGGCCCTTCCGGGTACGGGCGTTGGTCTGCGTGCGCTGGCCCCGCGTGGGCAGGCCTCGGCGGTGACGGTCGCCGCGGTAGGCGCGGATGTCACGCAGGCGGGCGATGTTCTGTTGGACCTGACGACGCAGCGCGCCCTCGATCACGTAGCTGGCTTCGAGGATGCCGGCGATCTTCGCGAGCTCGTCCTCGTTGAGCGTGTGGGCGCGGGCCTGCGGGTCGAGGCCGGCCTCCTGGCAGATGTCTTCCGCGAACTTCGGCCCGACGCCGTAGATGTAGCGCAGAGCGATGCGGAGGGGCTTGTTGTCCGGGATCTCGGTGCCGACGATACGGGGCATGGCGGGGCCTTTCGGGAAGTTTGGACGGTTCCGGCTTTCCTCACGGTGAGGCGGGAACCTGGCTTCGGGGTCCGGTGTCTGGAGAAGAGGATTACTTCTTCACGCCGCGTTTGATCTTGGCTTTCCCCTGGCGGGCCTTGAACTTCGGGTTGCTCTTGCAGATGACGTAGATGCGTCCGCGGCGGCGGACGACCTGGCAGTCTTCGGAGCGGGCCTTGAGGGTGCCGATGGAGCTGACGCACTTCATGGTGGGGACTCGGGCTTGACCCCGCGGCGGCTTCGGGGCCGCGGGCGGTTGGGGTGTGGGGTCAGTGGCGGTAGGTGATACGGCCCTTGGTCAGGTCGTAGGGGCTGATCTCGACGGCGACCCGGTCGCCCGGGAGAATGCGGATGTAGTGCTTGCGCATCCGGCCAGAGATCGTGGCGATGATCTCGTGGTCGTTCTCCAGCTTGACGCGGAACATCGCGCTGGGCAGCGACTCGGTGACCTCACCCTCGAACTGGAGCATGTCTTCCTTGGGCATCGATTCCTTTGTTGGGTTCCTTTAGCGTGCTGGTTCCTTAACGGCCGTCGGTCAGCACGTCGGCGCCGTCAGCGGTCACGGCGATGGTGTGTTCGTAATGGGCCGAGGGTTGGCCGTCCAGGGTCACGACGGTCCACCCGTCGCTGAGGGTCCGCACCTCGCGGGTGCCCAGGTTGCACATCGGTTCGACGGCGAGGGTCATGCCTTCCCGCAGGTGGATGTCGTTCTTGAGCAGGTCGCGGTTGACGAAGTTGGGGACTTTGGGGTCCTGGTGCATCGTGTCGCCGATCCCATGCCCGACGAAGTCGCGGACGACGCCGTACCCCTTGGCTTCCGCGTAGTTCTGCATCAGCCGGGCGATCTGGCTCCACTTGCGGCCGGGGCGGATGTTCTCGACGGCGATCTGCAGGACGTGCTCGGTGTCTTCGCACAGCCGGCGGGTCTTGGGCGGGACGTCACCGACAAGGATGGTCGTCGCGGCGTCGCCGCACCAGCCGTCGAGCTTGACCCCGCAGTCGATGCCGACGACGTCGCCGTCCTTGATCTCGTAGTCGCCCGCGATGCCGTGCACCACCACGTCGTTGACTGAGATGCAGAGGTGGCCGGGGAAGCCCTCGCCGGGCTTGTAGGTCGGGTAGTTCTTGAACAGCCCGACGGCGCCCTTGCCCTCGATCAGTTGTGCCGCCGCGTCGTCGATCTCCTTGGTGGTCGTGCCGGGCTTGGCCATGTCCCGGCAGAGGTTGTGGACTTCACGCACGATGCGGCCGGCCGCCCGCATCTTCTCGATTTCTTCGGGTTTCTTGATCTTGATCGCCATGCCGGGAAACCGTCCCAAACCGCGTCTCGAGCGGGCCGGGGGCCTCTCGGCCGGACCGCGGATCGTACCCATTCCCCCCCGCCGAAGCAACTTCACCCGCACCCCAAACACCCCGCCGCAACCCCGGGCCGTTCCCAAAAGTCAACCGAACCGGCACCCAACTCGGCTCCCCGCCGCGGCCCACTTCCAAGGGTCACGTCCGTGGGTCAGGTGTGGCGGGCGCCACGGATCTTCGGCCCGCCGCCGCCGGAGCCGCCGCCACCCAGGAAGCCCTGGTAGTTCCGCATCATCAACTGGGCTTCGACCCGCTGGACGAAGTCGAGCATGACGCTGACCGCGATGAGCAGGCCCGTGCCACCGAGGAACTGTGTCACGAGGAACGGGATGTTGAAGTACCCGGACACGATGGTCGGGATCACCGCGATGATCGCCAGGAAGCCGGCCCCGACGTACGTGATGCGTTCCATCACGGTCTCGAGGTACTCGGCCGTACGTGGCCCGGGACGCAATCCCGGGATGAATGCGCCGTTATTGCGTAGCTGCTCGGCGACCTCATTGGGCTGGAACTGAACCGTCGTCCAGAAGTAGGAGAAGAAGTAGATCAGCCCGATGTAGATCAGCGCGTAGAGCACGCCGGTCATGTTCGCGAACTGCTCCTGCAGGATGCGGAACACGTAGATGAACGCCGACAGGAACGCGCCGGGCTCGTCGATCGTCTGGAAGTACGACCCGATCCAGTTGAACAGCAGCGACGGGAAGATCATCAGCGAGCTGGCGAAGATGATCGGCATGACGCCGCCGTGGTTCACGCGAAGCGGGAGGTAGCTCTTCTGCCCGCCGAACACGCGCCGGCCGCGGGTCGCCTTGGCCTGCTGCACCGGGATGCGGCGCTGGCCCTGGGTGATGACGATCGCGCCGGCGGTGACGCCGATGAAGCACAGCAGCAGGAACAACACGGTGTCGATGCCGTACTCGCCGCCGCCCCGCATGTCGAAGCCCTGCACGATCATGCCGATCGCGGTGGGCATGGACGCGATGATGCCGGCCGTGATGATCAGCGAGATGCCGTTGCCGATGCCGTATTTGTCAATCTGCTCGCCGAGCCACATCAGGAACGTCGTGCCCGCGGTGAGGCCCAGGATGCCGCAGACCCAGAAGATGATCCCGCCCATGCCGCCGAGGTACTCGGCATATACCATCGGCTCCTGCCCGGACTGCATGAACCGAAGCCAGAACACGGCCTGGATGACGGACAGACCGACCGTCGAATACCGCGTGTATTCCTGGATGCGTTGCCGGCCGGCGGGGCCTTCCTTCTGCAGCGCCTTGAGCTTCTCGCTCACGCTGGTGAGCAACTGAAAGATAATCGCCGCCGAGATGTACGGCATGATGCCCAAGCCGAAGATCGTGGACTGGCCGAGCGACCCGCCGGTGAAGATGCCGACGAAGGTGATGAGGTTGCCGACGCCGGTGCCCTGGGAGTTCTCGGCCCACTGCTCGAGCGCGGCCTGGTCGACGCCGGGCAGCGGGATGAACGACCCGATGCGGTAGATCGCCAGCATCGCGATCGTGAAGAAGAGCTTGTTGCGCAGCTCCTTGATCTTCCAGATGTTGATGAAGGCTTGCAGCATGGGGCGGGGTTCCGATTCCTGGTGGCCGGGTACCGGGTAACCCCGGCGGTCAGCAGCCTAGCAGTCCGTGCGTCAATCGGAAGTTGCAAATCCTCAAGCGGGCGCGTTCGCGGCGCCGCCGGCCTTCTCGAGCTTCTGCTTGGCGCTGCCCGAGAACGCGGCCGCTTGAGGATTTGCAACTTCCGATTGACGCACGGACTGCTAGGCTGCTGACCGCCGGGGTTACCCGGTACCCGGC
>JANQPR010000029.1 GCA_028285385.1 Phycisphaera sp. | reverse complement strand
TGGCGGCGCTGGGGTGGCTGGCGGTCGGGTCGGTCGGCGCGGCGGTCATCGAGGCCCTCCATGGCGGCGGGAAAGCCCCGATGATAACCATTCTGTTATCAGCGTAGTTGCTCGTTGGTTTGTCCAGCGGCCGCCTTGACCCGCATCTCCGCGGTAATCACCGCGTCCTCGAACCGCCCGACCGCGCCGTCCGGCACGGCGAACCAGTTCGGCTCCGGGCCCAACGCCTCCTGCGGCAGCAGCGTCAATCGGATCGGGTGCACGCCCGGGTCCACGCCCGCGGGCAGGGCGGCGTCGGTCAGGCGGTACACGCTGCGGAAGGTCGGCAGGCGGACGTATCCGTCCGCGTCGCTGACCGGCGCGGGATACACGAGCACCAGCGTCGCGTCGCGCTCGCCATCAATCACCCGGTCGTAGCCGATCGCGACCGGCGGCAGGCGGTAGCCGGCGACGGGGTTGCCTTCCTCATCGATCAGCCGCTGTATCAGCGCGCCCCCGGCCCGCTCGTAAGCGGTCTGCATCCATTGGGCATGCAGGGCGGCGTTTGCGTTCATGCGGTGCCACTCCGCGAGCAGGTACGCAGGGTAAAAACCGTTCGTTGGGTCGCTCGCGTACCGCCCAAGCGTATCGAGGGCTTTGTTGTTTTGAGCAAACGCCGGGTCCTGCGCAAGCCGGGCACACTGGTGCAGCTTCTGCTCAACACTCGGCTCGAGCATCAGGTCCGTCTTCTTGTAGGTCTTGCCCGTCTCCGCCGCGACGAACGTGCTGTACTTCAGCGGCCGGGGCGTGACCGGCTGCATGAACCAATTCTCGCGGTCGCTGTAATCGAGCGAGACCCGCTGCGGCTCGCCCTGGGTCAGCTTCCACGAGAGGTAGGTGATGGCGGGCACGAGCAGGAACAGTGACATCGTGATCGCCACCATCCACTTGCCGGGCAGGCCGGCGCGGGCTTCGCGTGTTTCGCTTTGTAATCTCTCTTCGTTCACGACTACAGTCTAAGACGCATGATGTGAACGCAGCGGTTCGGATGATCTGAGCCCCGCATGTCAATGCGGGGCACCGAGCGGCTCTGGGGTTATGGCCCCGCATTGACATGCGGGGCTCGGGCTCAATCGTTTACCCACGCGTCTGCCCGGTGCCGTACGCGACCCACTTGGTCGTCGTCAGGTCGTCGGCGCCCATGGGCCCGCGGGCGTGGAGCTTGTCGGTGCTGATGCCGATCTCGGCGCCCAAGCCGTACTGCCCGCCGTCGGAGAACCGCGTCGAGCAGTTGACGAAAGCGTTGGCCGTGTCGACGACCTGCACGAAGTGCTCGGCGGCGGCCAGGTCGCTCGTCACGATCGCGTCCGTGTGCTTGCTGCCGTAGTGGTTGATGTGCTGGGCCGCCTGGTCCAGCGAGTCGACCACCCGCACCGCGACGATCTTGTCCAGGTACTCGGCGGCCCAGTCCCCGTCGGTCGCCGTCTTCGCGTCGGCGAACACGGCCTGGGTTTGCGCATCGCCGCGGATCTCGACGCCCTCCGCGGCCAGCGCCTCGCACACCCTCGCGAGCAGCCCCGACGAGGCGGCCTCGGCGTGGAACAGCAGCGTCTCCGCCGCGTTGCACACACCGGTCCGCTGGGTCTTGGCGTTGACGCAGATGTCGACGGCCATCTGATCGTCCGCGGCCGCGTCGATGTAGACGTGGCAGTTGCCGGTGTAGTGCTTGATCACGGGGATGTGCGCCTGCTCGACGACCGCGCGGATCAGCGACTCGCCGCCACGCGGGATGCACAGGTCGATCCGGCCCTCCATCTTCAAGAGCGCGCCCACCGCCGCGCGGTCGGTCGTGTTGACCAGCTGCACCGCCGCGGGGTCGAGCCCGGCCGACTCCAGCCCCCGCCGCACGCACGCCGCGATCGCGCGGTTGGAGTGCAGCGCCTCCTTGCCGCCGCGCAGCACCGTCGCGTTGCCGGACTTCAGGCACAGCGCCGCGGCGTCGCAGGTCACGTTCGGCCGCGACTCATAAATAATCAGCACGACGCCGATCGGCACGCGCAGCTTCTGCAGCCGGATCCCGTTGTCGAGCACGCGCCCCTCGATCACCTTGCCGACGGGGTCGGGCTGGTCGGCGATCCGGTCGACGCTGGCCGCCATCGACTCGATGCGCGCGTCGGTCAGCTCGAGCCGGTCGAGCATCGCCGGAGACAGCCCGCTGGACCGGCCGGCCTCGAGGTCGAGCGCGTTGGCCTTCTGCAGCTCGTCCCTGCCCGCCCGGATCGCCACGGCGATCTCGCGCAGCGCGGCGTTGCGCTGCCTGCCCGACGACGCGGCGAGCGAGCGCGACGCGGCGAGCGCTGCGTCCGCGAGCTGGTCGCAGTAGTCGGTCAGGTCGGTAGCGGGGTCGGCGGTCGTTGTGGTCATCGGCAGGTGCTCCGGCGAGCCAAGCATCCTACACCGCCCGGCGGGCCCGGGGCAAGAAAACAGGCCACAGAACCAATCCA
>JANQPR010000003.1 GCA_028285385.1 Phycisphaera sp. | reverse complement strand
TTGTCGCCGAGGAAGAGGACCACGTCTGGGTCTTGCGCGACGATCGCGTCCCAAATGGTCTGCTCCTTGACGCTGCGGGCGCACGAGCCGAAGGCGATGGTGTCGAACACGGCTCCGGCAGCGCGCCGCTGCGCGCCGACGCCGTGATCGACACCATCGCCTTCGGCTCGTGCGCCCGCAGCGACAAGGAGCAGACCATTTGGGACGCGATCGTCGCGCAAGACCCAGACGTGTTCCTCTTCATCGGCGACAACGTCTACGTCGACATCCCGGACGACCCCGACGGCCCGGAGGACTTCCAGGAGAAGTACGACCAGCTCGCCGCCCAGCCCGGCTGGCAGCAGCTCGTCGCGGGCACGCCCGTGCTCGCCACCTGGGACGACCACGACTTCGGGCTCAACGACGCCGGCAAGGAGTTCCCGCTCAAGGAGGTCGCCAAGGACCACTTCGTCGACTTCTACGGCGTCCCCGCCGACCACCCGATGATGTCGCGCGCCGGCATCTACCACGCCGTCACCGTCGGCCCACCCGGGCAGCGGGTGCAGTTCATCCTGCTCGACACCCGCACCTTCCGCGATGCGCTCACCCGGCACCCGCTCGGCCGCGAAGAACGCCCCGACGGCACGCGCTACGGCCCGTACACCCCCAACCCCGACGGCCAGGGCACGCTGCTCGGCGAGGCGCAGTGGCAATGGCTCGAACAGAAGTTGCGCGAGCCGGCGGACGTGCGCATCGTCGCGTCCAGCATCCAGGTCGTCGCCTACGAGCACCGCTGGGAGAGCTGGGGCAACTTCCCGCACGAACGCCGCCGGCTGTACGACCTGATCGATTCCACCGGCGCCGACGGCGTCGTGTTCATCTCCGGCGACCGCCACCTCATCGAGATCAGCCACGACGCCGAGCCCGGCACCCCGTACCCGCTGTGGGACTTCACCAGCTCCGGCTTCAACTGGAAGCCCGGCAAGGTCGCCGACCCCAACCGCTTCCGCGTCGGCCCGGTCCTGCGCGAACCCAACTTCGGCGTCATCCACATCGACTGGTCGGGCGAGTCCCCGACGCTCACCATGGTGGGCCGCAATGGCGCGGGCGCGAAACTGCTGGACGCGACGGTGGCGGTCGGCGCGTTGAAGTGAGCCGTCCCTAAACCTGTGCCGGCCGGTCATCCTGCGCGCGTTACATTGATTCGATGCCGAGTTGGAACCGCCACGACGGGTTCGACGACGACGAGTCCGAAGACCACGAAGACTTCGATGATCTCGACGACGAAGACTTCGGCGACCTCGACCGCTGCCCCGAGTGCGACGCCGAGGTCTACGCCGACGCGGAGCGCTGCCCCGCCTGCGGCCACTGGATCACCGACGCGGACCGGATCGGCGGAACCGGCAAGAGCGACGCCTGGGTCAAATGGCTCGCGGTCCTGCTGCTGATCGTGTTCGCCCTGACGCTGCTGACGTGGGGCGTGCCGTTCTGATGGGAATCCGTCGGCGCAACATCAGTTTTGATGCATGGTTTTCACGAAATCGAACAAATTGAACGATATTTCCTTGTTGACTTCTAAACCGAGATCGTGCTCATCTGTGAACGTGTTTAGACAGTCGAACTGGGTTTTAATCCATGATTGTAAGCTTTCTGAGTTAACATTTAGAAGGTATCCGCCTTCTTGCTCTGTAGGCTTGACGGAGCACAAGCATGCAAACAACAACTTGTAACCATGCCAAGGGCTTCCGGAACGCAGCCAATAAATCCAAGGGAATTTCATCTCTACACTGGCGCGAAAGAAATCTCGAACTTCCGAAATTTGAAAGAGTTCTCTCGGGTCGTCATCCCAATCGGCAAACCAGAACTCGGTCATGGCTCTCTTGGCAAGCATCATATCTTTGGATTTTGCGAGCCTCTCTTGCCACATGAGCAAAATCGATGGGTCACAGTTTTCAACGCTTGCACGGTCTATACCAATGATGAGATGTTTGGCGTCTGCGGTTGCCTTGTCAATCATCCATTCTGTCTTAAGTGCCTCTTTGTGATCAACTGTTGGTCCAGCAATCTGAATCCACCTTTGACGCACATCTTTGTCCAGGACCTGATGTTTCGGTATCTCGATCCACCACCTGTCAGGTTGTTTGCCTGGCAGAGTTCGTGACAAAGAAAAATGATCCCATAAACCGGACTCTCCTTTCTCGTCAAGCACTACAAGGACTACTTCTGAGCTTAGGTTTGCGTAGTAATTGAGGTGCTTTATCTGGCCGTCATAGCGGATTCCGCCGGCCGTCTGTTTCGCGAGATAGGAGTCGCCGCACTTAATTTGCACAGCTAAACTTGCGCCGGTCAATGATCCATCTTGGACAATGTCTATATATCCATCGATACCGAAATCATGCTCTTGATGAACCGGCCGATAGATCCACCCCAACTCACGCGTGACGAACAGATCAAATGCCGAGGCACCGATTGCTCCGATTCGTTGTTGTCTTGAGTGTTGAGGATTCACTGGATACCCATTGCTGCGTTATAGGCAATCAAAATGTGTTCACAACCGCCGATCGAGTTGCCGGTACTGGATCGCCTCGGCGACGTGGTTGGGGGTGATGGCGTCGACGCCGTCGAGGTCGGCGAGGGTGCGGGCGATTCTTCGGACCTTGTCGTAGGCGCGGGCGCTCAGGCCCAGGTCGGTCATGGCACGCTTGAGCAGGTCGGCGCCCGGCGCGTCGAGCGGGGCGAGTTGGTCGAGCTGGGCGTGGGTGAGCGTGGCGTTGGGGTGGAGCGGGCCGCCGTTGCGTTTGGTTTGGATCGCGCGGGCTTGGATGACCTTCTCGCGCAGCTCGGAGGAGGGGACGCCGGGGTCGAGGGACATGAGGCGGTCGTGGGGGACGGGGGGCACTTCCACGTGAAGATCGACGCGGTCGATGAGCGGGCCGGAGAGCTTGGCGAGGTAGCGGTCCATCGCGCGTTGGCCGGCGGAGTCGGGGGACTTGTAGCCCTTGGGCGTGGGGTTCATCGCGGCGAGGAGGAGGAAGCGGGCGGGGAACTTCACGACGCCTTGGGCGCGGGCGATGGTGACGTGGTGGTCTTCGAGTGGTTGTCGCAGCGTCTCCAACACGGTGCGGGGGAACTCGGGCATCTCGTCGAGGAAGAGGACGCCGTGGTGCGCGAGGGAGACCTCGCCGGGGCGGGGGTGGACGCCGCCGCCGATGACCGCGACGGTGGAGGCGGTGTGGTGCGGGGCGCGGACGGGGCGTTGGTGGATGAGCGGCGTGTCGACGGGGACGGCGCCGACGGCGGAGTAGACGCGGGTGACCTCGAGCGCCTCGTCGCGCGAGAGCGGCGGGAGGATGGACGGCATCGCGCGGGCCATGAGCGTCTTGCCGCTGCCGGGCGGGCCGATCATGAGGACGTTGTGGTTGCCGGCGGCGGCGATCATCAGGGCACGCTTGGCGCCTTCCTGCCCGCGGATGTCGGCGAAGTCGGGGAGGGTGTCGTCGTGGTGTTGGAGCGCGTCGAACGCGGTGGGGGACGTGGGCTCGATGGGGTGTTCGCCGGTGAGGTGCGCGACGACGGCGGCGAGGGAGTCGGCGGCGAGGACCTCGATGCCGTGCACGGCGGAGGCCTCGGCGGCGTTGTCGACGGGGACGATGACGCCGCGGAAGTTTTTACGGCGGGCGAGCAGCGCCAAGTTGATCACGCCGGAGACGGGGCGGATGCGCCCGTCGAGGGCGAGCTCGCCGGCGACGAGGAAGTCGCGGTGGGTGTCGGCTTGGATGAAGCGCTGCGCGAGCAGCAGCCCGAGCGCGATGGGCAGGTCGTAGCGCGGGCCGGACTTCTGCACGTCGGCGGGCGCGAGGTTGACGGTGACGCGTCCGGCGGGCATCGCGAACCCGGAGTTGACGAGCGCGGCCTGGACGCGTTCGATGGCTTCTTTGACGGCGGTGTCGGGCAGGCCGACCACGACGGGCCGGCCGGGGAAGTCCGACTCGGCGACGTCGACCTCGACCTCACAGTCCCCGGGTTCGATCCCGTGGAGCACGAAGCTGTGCACCTGGGCGAGCATGGCGTAACGGTAGCAGAAGCCAGCATTGATTCGGCCGTTGCGCGCATCGCGTCGTATGATTGGCGTCAGGATCGAGTTTTCTTGCGTTCCGATTCTCGGAACGAAACGCCGACGAAGGGAATCACATGCCGATCATCGGGTCCGTCGCTCAGGTCATCGTCGCGTTGGGCATCCTGAACGTGTGGCTGTTGCGTTACGGCAAGGCAACGCCGTACCGCGGCGGCGAGGCGAAGAACATGCGTGAAGAGTTCGCGGCGTACGGGCTGCCGTTCTGGTTCATGTGCGTGATCGGGGTGTTGAAGGTGGGGTTGGCGGTGACGTTGCTGGTGGGGTTGTGGTTGCCGGCGGTAGTGGTGCCGGCGGCGGCGGGGATGGGGGCGTTGATGGCCGGCGCGGTGGCGATGCACTTCAAGGCGGGGGACCCGGTGAAGAAGGCGTTGCCGGCGATGAGCGTGCTGGCGTTGTGCGTCGTGGCGGCGCTTTTTTGAGCGCGATCAGCCGACACCGAAGCGCACGGCGAGGTAGGCGTTGAGGGCCATGTACAGCGTGGCCGGCGCCGTCTGAAGCAACGAGTCACGGATACGCAGACGGGTGAACACGCCGAGCAGCATGAGCGAAGCGAGCCCCGTGGCGGCCGCGCACGCCAGCGGCGGCCAGGCCCACCACCCCACGAGCAGCCCGGCCCCGCCCGCGAGTTGGAGTAGGCCGGTCAGGACGCGGAAGCGTTCCAAGCCGTAACGCGCGAACTCGCGGCGCATCGGTTGGCTACGCAGGCAGGCCGTGCCGAAACCGAGGAACGAGACGCCGGAGAAGAGGGTGAGCGCGGGCAGCAGCAAGAGCGGAGAGTCTAGCGCGTCGACCGCGGCGCGGACCCACGCGTAGACAACGCGTCACGCCGCCTTGCGTTGTTCGATGGCGGCGTTGGGGAGGCCGTGGAGGAGGCGCTGGCGGTATTCGTCGTCGGCGAGCCACCAGGGGTGGCGGAGGGCCTGCCGCCAGAGCCAGGCGCGCGGGGCGTTGCGGTGGGCGTCGGCCTCGGCGAGGGCGTAGACGCGGCGCTTCTGTTCGCAGGCCTGCCAGAGGGCGAAGCGTTGCGCGGGGGGGAGGCGGTCGGCGTAGGTGCGGCACAGCTCGAGGTGTTCGCGGCCGGCGAGTAGCGAGTGGTTGACGGACACGCCGGCGGCGGGCTCGCGCAGGCCCGCGAGCGCGACGGGCAGGCGGCGGGGCTTGAGGCCCTGGTCGAGCAGTCGGCAGACGAGGTCGTCGCCGAAGGCGTGGCGGAGGGACGCGTCGACGCCGACGAGGCACGCGATCGATTCGACACGGAAGGCGCAGCAGGACAGCGGCGGCGGGCCTTGCTCCTGGGTGAGCAGCGTGTTGAGTTGTCGCGGCGTGTCGTGGAACGCACGGCCGAGCGGCGCGTCGTGTTCGTCGAGGCGTTCGCCGTCGGCGACGAACCACGCGGCCCCGGGGAACTTCTCGTGTTCCTCGGCCAGCGCGTGGAGCGCGCCGGGGAGCAGGACGTCGTCGGCGGAGAGGATGACGACGAGGTCGCCGGTCGCGCGGCGGAGCCCGGCGTTGATCGCTTCGGCGGGGCCGGAGTCCCAGCCGGTGCTCCAAGACGCGAGCTCGTGGTGGTAGACCGCGAGCAGGGCGAGGGTGTCGTCGTCGCTGCCGCCGTCGATGACGTGGAGCTCGGCGTTGCCGTAGCCTTGGTCGAGCACGGAGCAGATCGCGCGCTCGAGGAACCGGCCGTGGTTGAACGACGGGACGATCACACTGACGCGGGGCAGGAGCATGAGTGGCTTCCGTGCGAGAGAGGGGTGGGACGGCTCACGCGCGGCGTCCCGTGAGGGCGCGGGTTGGCGGTGGGGTTGCCTAACCGGCACAACCGTTACCGCGGGGATCGGCGGAAGCGCGGGGTGACTGAAGCGCTGCACGACAGCACGAGCGAACTGGGCCGTCCGGTAACGCGCGACGGTTCAGCGCGGGCTTGTGGCGTGATTCAGATCGGCCGGCCGCGGGGCAGGTCGTCGTCGTCATCCGAGGACGACACCGGCGTGAGGTCGGGCTGGGCTTTGGGTTTGGTCTCGCTGTGCATGCCGGCGAGGGTCATGTCGGGGCCCTCGGCGGCGCCACGGGGGCCGATGACGAACCCGGCCTCAGGCACGGCGAAGTCGAAGTCGCCGACCTTGTGCTTGGGTGCCTTGACCTTCTTGGGCGGGGCGGGCATCCACAGCGCGGTGATCGCGACGGCTTGGATCACGAAGATCGGCAGGCGGGCCTCCTCGCCGATCCACGACGGCGCGAACACCAGCCACGCCGCGCCGACGCCCAGCACGAGCAGGACGACCGCGACGTTCCGCCGGACGGCGCACACGACGACGCCCATGACGGCCGCGGCGAGGACGACGAGGTTGAGCCCGATCCAGGCCTCGGTGATCCAGCGCGCGACGGGGTCGGGCTCGGCGGTGTTGGTCGCTTCGCCGATAAGGCCGGCGAGGTAGCCGCTCGACTCGTAGGTCAGCCCCATCGCGGGCAGCAACGACTCGGCGGAGTGGTCCAGCAGGAGCGTGCGGGCACGGACGGAGAGGTACCGCGCTGCCTGCACGGGTTCGCCGAACGCCTGCGACAGCGCGAACGAACGCAGCGTCTGCGTGGTGGTCTCGCCTTGTTTGCCGGCTTCTTTCGCTTGCGTCGTGAACTCGTCCCACAGCGAAGCGATGGCGGCGGGGCGGTCGTTGCGGAGGTCGGACCCCGGGTCGTGGACCTTCATGGCCGCGGGCACGCCGAAGGCGCGGTCGACGCGGGCGTCGGTGGTGAGAACCCACCCGGCGTCGAACCCGGCGTTGCGGTACATCCACGCGGCGGGCGGAGCGGCAGAAGCAGCGAGGAAGAACCCGGCGAGCGCGAAGCTGCTGGCGTTGCGCTTGAACAGCACGCGCCACATCACGATGACCGGCGCCGCGAAGAGCGTCCACGGCTGGATGAGTGACGCCAGCCCGAGGGCGAATCCGCCGCCGGCGGCGCGCAGGGCGCTGTCGTTGATCAACGGCGTGATGGCGAGCAGCGCGAGGATCACGGCGGTCGCGACCCAGAGCGTGCCGTCGAGCGTGAGCGAGGCGGTGACCATCGCCGGGTGCAGCGCGACGAGCGCGGCGGCGAGGGCGGCGGGCGCGCGGGCCTTGACGATCCCGCCGACGGCGATGAAGGCCGGCCAGGCCAGCAGCCCGCCGATGACGCACTGCACGAGCACCAGCACGTTCAGCGGCAGGCCCGTCAGCGTGAACGCGGCGAGCAGGGCCGGGATCCCGGGCATCGCGGCGGACTCGGGCTTGATCCCCTCGGTGTAGACCCCGGCCGTCTCGCCGCGGACTCGGCGGAGTTGCTCGACGCGCAACGCGGCTTCGTCGAGCGTGTGTGGGGTGTCGAACGTCGGGGTGACGACGTCGGCCTCGATGAGCGGTCGGCCGAACGTGTGGTGGTCGACCATCGTCTCGGCGAGGGCCTGCTGATAGGCGACGCGGTCGGTGACGATGAGCGTCGGGTCGGTCGCGGGCCCGAGGGCGGCGAGCATGAGGCGCAACACGACGCCCGCGATGATGAACAGCCACACGTAGAGCCCGACACCGGCGTGCACGCCCTCGTCGATCGGTTCGGGGCGGTCGAACGCCGAGTCCCGGCCCTCCATCATCGTGACGCGCTCGATGGGCGCGGCCGGCGCCTTGGGCGGCGGGGCGGTGTGCTTGTCGAAGTCGAAGTTCTTGACCACCGGCACGGGGCACCTCTCACGTCGCGGGGGACGCCGACTCCAGTCGCCCCCGGCCGCGCGATGGCGCACGGCGACGGGGCGGTCGCGTCTGAGTTCTATCGGAACCGCGGGCGGGCCGGTGCAGTCCGGGCTGGCCGGATTGGGCAATCCCGCGCCGGTCTCGACCAACGGGGCAGGCGTTGCGGGTAGTGAGGTTTGTGCCGGTCGCGCGGACGCACGGCGGTGCGTGCTTCAGTCGTCGTCGGTGAGGCGGCGCACGGTATTGGGGGACTCGGCGTCGTAGCGGTGCAGCTCGAGCACGGCGATGAGGTAGGCGAGGGTGGACTCGGCGCCCTGATTCCGGTTGACGCCGTCGGCGTGGAGGCCGTCACGGCAGCCGCCGGTGCGCCGGTCGACCAAGCCGAGGCGTGAGTCGTTGTTGCCGAGGAACCAGGTGAAGCAGGTCCAGGCGTGGCGCTCAAACATGCCGGGGTCTTCGTTCAAGTCGGGGTGTTGCCGGGCCAGTCGTGCGGCGTCGAGGCAGGCGTCGACGAGCGCGTAGGCCTCGAGCGGCTGCTGATCGAAGCGGGCGCGGCCGCCGTCGCGTCGCAGCCAGCCGTCGTTGCCGATGACCGTGAGCCGGGCCGTGCCGTCGTCGTTGGTCTCGGTTTGCTGTTCGATCAACCAACGCAGCGACACGAACCCCGCGTCGGTGTATTGCGCCTCGCCCAACGCGTGGCCGGCCGTGAGCAGCGCGTGCGGGAGCTTCGCGTTGTCGTACGTGACGACGTCCTCCCACCACGGCCAGTCGTCGGTTTGGTGGGCCTGCCAGCGGTCGAGCAACAACTCGGCCAAGTGCGCGAGCGCATCGCGCGAAGCCGCGTGGTCCGGTCGCGCACGCAGGAACGCCTCGACCCCCAGCAGCGCAAACGCCCACGAGCGCAGGTGGCCCACGCCTTCGTCGTCGTCACCCAGCCCGACTACGCCGGGCATCGCACGCTCGTACATCAGCGCGGCCAGGTCGCGCAGGTTCGGCGTCGGCGCCTCGGCGACGGTGAGCCCCAACGCCCACAGCGCCCGGCCCTGACTGTCGTCGCTGCCGACGGCTTCGAGCCAGCGTCGGTCGTAGCCCATGAAGTTTCGGAACTTGCCGATGGCGCCCTCACCGTCGTTGAACGCGTGCGTCACGAACATCAGGTACCGGTGAAGCGACAGCGTCGACTCGTCGTGCCCCCGCAGCCGGGCGTAGCGCAGGGCGGCGATCAGCGCGCGGGCGTTGTCGTCGATGCAGTACCCGTGGTTGGGGTCGGGGGTCGCGAACAGCGCGTGCTGGAAGATGCCCGTGTCGTCGGTGAGACGCCGTGTCTGCCGCAGTTCGATGTCCGGCCAGCGCAGCGGCAACGGCGGCGCAACCCCGGGGTCGGCTTCGTGGCGTTGGTCGGGCGTCGCGTCCACCCCGGTCGCCCGCGGCTCGGGCGGCGGCTGGGCCGCCGCGCGGGCGGATGATTCTGGAGTCGGGGGCGTCGACATGCGGCGGTCGTTCGGGGCGGCGCAGGCGTGTCCGTATGATACGGTTTCCTCGGGCGGGAATGGTGTTCTTGGTTGCTGGAGGCATCGCGACGTGACCGACCGGAAGTGCCACCCCGCCGCGTCGCGCCTGCGCCGAAGCCCGCGCCTTGCTGTCCACCCGACGCGTCCCTGGCGTCAAAGCGGCGCCCGGCGTTGCGGCGTCTGGCTGGGGCTGGCGATCCATCTGGTACTGACCTTCGGTTTCACGGCGGGGGCTTCCGCGCAGGTCACCGAAGCGCAGATCGACCAGGCGATCGAGACGCTCCGCCAAACGCTCTACCGCCTGCAAGACGAACGCACCGGCGGGTGGTTCGGCACCCACGACGCGTCGCCCGCCTTCGACAACCCCAAGCACGACGGCGGCCTCTCCGTGCTCGCCACCTACGCGCTGCTGGCTTCGGGGGAACAGCCCGAACTGAACCCCGACCTCGCCAAGGCGCTCGAGTACGTCGAGAAACTCCAACGCGAGCACTGGGAGCAGGTCGACGGCACGTACGTCGTTGCCGTCCGCAACCACATCTGGCCGTTGCTCCCGCGTGAGCTCTACGCTTCGTCGCTCGAACGCGACACGAAGCGGCTGCTACGCGGCGCGAGCCGGGTCGGGACGTTCAGCTACTGGTTGAGCACGCCGCCCAACCCGTTCGACTCCCGCCGGGAACTGGTCCCGCGAGACCTCAAGACGCCCCAGGAGCGGCCGAACGTCAACTGGTACGACCACAGCGCGACGCAATACGGCGTGCTCGGGCTGTGGGAAGCCGCGAAGCTCGGCGTGCGCATCCCCGACCGGTTCTGGGAAGCGGCGGCGAACCACTTCATCGCGACCCAGTGGCCCAACGGCGGCTGGAGCTACACGCCCGACCGTGAACCGAGCAAGGCGATGACGTGTGCCGGGCTGACCGTGCTGTGCATCGCGCAGCAGCAACTCGGCCGCGGCGACAAGAAACCCGACGCCCGGCTGCAGGCGGCGATCGAGAAGGGGCTGGCGTATCTCGATGAGGTCTTCGCCGAGGACAAGAACGTCTACTCCGGCAGCGGGTACTACATCTACAGCGTCGAGCGCGTCGGGCTCGCCACGGGGCGCAGCCGGTTTGGCAAGCTCAACCCCGACGGCTCGGGCGGCAGCGACTGGTACGACAACTTCGCCGAGTACATCGTCAAGAAGGTCCGCCGGCCGAGCGACTCGGTGCACAACCAGGTCGTCAACTCGTCCTTCTTCCTCATGTTCCTGTCGCGAGGCCGGGTCCCGGTCTTCATCAACAAGCTGGCGCTCGAGGACATCCAGGACTGGAACAACCGGCCGAACGACATCTACTTCCTCGCCAAGTACCTGTCCGACACGTTCGAGCAGGAGCTGAACTGGAAGGTCATCCCGATCAACTGGCGGCTGGAGCGTTGGCTGGGGGCGCCGCTCACCTACCTCTCCATCGACGAGCCGTTTGAGCTGACCGACGCGCAGGCCGACACGATCAAGCGTTACCTCGACCTGGGCGGGTTGCTGGTCGTGAACCCTGAGGGGGACACGTCGCGGATCCTCAAGTCGGTCGATCAACTCGCGCAGGAGCTGTACCCCGGGCGGAAGCTCGAGCCGGTCGCGGACGACCACCCGGTGCTGTCGTTGTGGCGGCCGACGCGGGGCAAGCCGCGGCCGGTGTTCGCGCTGCACAACGGGGTGCGGGACGTGATCCTGATGCCGCAGTCGGACTGGGGCTTCGACTGGCAACGCGGCGGCGAGGCGGCGGACGACGCCTACGCACTCGGCGGCAACCTGTTCCTGTACGCAACGGGGTACCGCCGGCTGGAAGGACGGGCCGCGCTGCGTTACCCGGCCGAGCCGGACAACCCACGGGGCCCGGAGGTCGTGGTCGCGGTGGCGGGCCCCGGCGCCGCGCTGGAGCCGGCGTTGTGGGAGTACCTGCGGCGGCAATGGGCCGCGGCGGCGGTCGCGCGGCTGCGCGTCGTGCAGCAACCTTTGGAGCAGGTCGGCGAGCCGGTCGACGTCGACGGCCGACGCGTCAAGCCGGACCTGGTGCACCTGGTCGGGGTGGATGCGCTGCCGCCGATGGGCGACGCGTTGTCGAAGCTGCAGCGTTACGTCGCCGAGGGCGGGACGGCGCTCGTCGAGACGCTCGGCGGGCGCGGCGACTTCACACGCTCGGTCGAGACGCAGCTCGCGTCGGGCTTCGGCGGGCCGCCCGAACGGCTGTCGCGCTACGAGCCGATGTTCAGCGACAGCGGCAGGAAAGGGGCCGGCGACGTCTCGCGCGTCACCTACCGCAACTTCTCGGTGCGGAACTTCGGTACCGACAACAAGCCCCGACTCTCGGCGTTTCGCGTCGGCGACCGACCGGCCGTGATCCTCTCCGCCGAGGACCTGTCCATGGCGGCGATGGGTGTCCGCCACTGGGGCCTGCACGGCTACAGCGACGAGTCCGCGCGGCAGCTGCTCGCGAACATCGTGATCAACGCCAAGCGTTGAGTCCTAGCGCCCACGCAAGGCCGTGCGCGGGCGATGCGTCGCTCAACCGCCGTACCCGCTCGGGTGCTTCTGGAACCACGCCCACGCGTGCGCCACCATCGTCTCCGGGTCTTTCACCCCGGCCTCCCAACCCAGCGTGGCCTTGATCTTCCGCGGGTCGGCGTAGAGCGAGGGCGGGTCGCCGGGCCGGCGGTCGCCGGTGTTGACGGCGAAGTCGACGCCCGTGACGTGCTTGACCGCGTCGATGATCTGCTTGACCGAGAACCCGTTCCCGGTACCCAGGTTGAAGGTCATGGCTTTTCGGTCTTCGTGCCGCGGGTCGAGCGCGTGCATGACGGTGACGTGCGCGTCGATGAGGTCGCAGACGTGGATGTAGTCGCGGACGCAGGTGCCGTCGGGCGTGTCGTAGTCGGTGCCGAAGATGGTGGCGCTGTCTCGCTGGCCCAGGGCCGTGTTGAGCAGCACGGGGATGAGGTGCGTCTCGGGCTCGTGGTCCTCGCCGATGCGGCCCTTGGCATCGGAGCCGGCCACGTTGAAGTACCGCAGCGCGGCGTAGGCGAAGTCAGCGTCGGCGGCGGCCTCGTCGGCGAAGACACGCTCGACGAAGAGCTTACTCGCGCCGTAGGGGTTGATCGGGGCCTGCGGCGTGTCCTCGGTGATGGGCATGCGGTCCGGCTCGCCGTAGGTCGCGCAGGTCGAGGAGTGGACGAGCTTGCGGACGCCCGCGGCGCGCATCGCCTCGAGCAGCGAGATCACCCCGGCCGTGTTGTTGCGGTAGTAAACCAGCGGCTGCTCGACGCTCTCACCGACGTACGCCAAGGCCGCGAAGTTCATCACGCAGTCGATGGCGTGTTCCTTCAGCGCCGCCGTGATCGTGTCGGTGTCGGCCAGGTCGCACGGGACCAGCGCGATCGCCGGGTCGATCGCGTCGAGGGCCTTACGGTGCCCGCGGTAGAGGTTGTCGAGCACGACGACACGGTGCCCGTCCTCGTGAAGCCGGAGCACGGCGTGGGACCCGATGTACCCGGCGCCGCCGGTGACCAAGACGTTCATGTTCAGGCTCGTGGTGGGTTACGTCGTTGTCTTGCCCGGCTTCGCCCGGCCGAGTCGGTCCACGCCCATCGTGACGGCGAACCCCAGCAGGATCAAGCCGACGCTGCCGGCGGCCTGCAACGCGGTCGGCGTGAAGAACTCGGTGGGGAGGTCCTCGGGCTCGACGGATTCAAGGCTATCAACGAACACCCATACGGGTTGGGTCGATGCGGGTTCACCATCGACAGAGGCGGGTGTCGCGAACGTGACGGGCTGGCCTTTGATGAGTTGCCCTTCTTGCGGCGTGATGCCCTTCTGGAAGGGCCACAACCCTACAACCGCGCCGAGCAACAACCCGAGCAATACACCCAGCGTCGCAAGCTCGTAGCGCCGGAGCAGCCAACGCAACAGGTTGCTCACACCCACGACACCGATCAACACGCCCAGGCCCACCGGCAGGATCACCGCCAAGCCCACGTCGAGTAGCGCGTCGGTGTCGCGCGTGGACAGCGCGTCCTTGAACGTGTCGATGCCGGCGAGGATCGGCACGTACACGCCGAGCACCAGCAGCAGGTACCCGCCGCTGACGCCCGGCAGGATCATCGCCGCCGCGCCCGCGATCCCCGCGAGCAGCATGAACGCGAAGCCGTCGTTGCTGCCTTCACCGGCGGCGCCCAGAGACTGCGCGGACGCAAGCACCGCCATGCCCGCGAAGCCGCAGGAGGCGGCCACCCACACGCCGCCAGTTACTGCGCGCCTTCGGTGTTCGCCGTCGCTGCCGTTTCGGATCAGCCGCCAGACGACCGGCACGCCGCCCAGCGTCAGCCCGATGAACAGGCTGTACATCACCCACCGGTAATCGATCACCAGTTCTTTGACGGCGCCCGCGAGCAGCACGATCGATAGCAACGCCGCTACCACCACCGTGCCGAGCACGACGACCGACGGCTTGCGGAACCGGAACGTCGTCACCTCGCCGATCGCGGCGATGAAGCGCGGGTAGACGCCGGCGGCGAGCAGCATCGTCCCGCCCGAGATCCCGGGCACGAGGTTCGCCAGGCCCATCAAGACCCCGCCGACGGCGGAGCGTGCGACCAGCGGCGGCAGCGCGACGGCGTCGTCCGCGTTGTTCTCCATGCGGCTCGGGTTTTCGGACGTCGCGTCGGGAGGTGGCGTCATGGCCGTGTTGTATCGGCAGATTCGGCGGCAGGCCGACGCTCGACCGCGGCGTTTCTCCGGCGGTTCAGATCGACGGCTGCCCCTCGACCGCGGCGCGTTCCTCGGCGTAGGTCTTGATCTCCCCGGACTTCAGCCGGCGCACGTAATCCTTTGTCGCGGCGGCGACCTTGCCGGACAGGAACAGCATGCCCAGGATGTTGGGGTACGCCATCGAGAGGATCAGCAGGTCGGTGAACGTGATCACGTTGTCCAGCGACAGCAGCGGCGACATGAACACGAACAGCAGGAACACCACGCGGAACGGCCAGATGCCCCAGTTGCCGAACAGGTACTCGCTGGCGCGTTCGCCGTAGTAGCTCCACGAGATCATGGTGGAGTAGGCGAAGATGAAGACGGCGGCCATGAGCGTCACGGTCAGCCACGGCGCGAGTGAGCTGAACGCGGAGGCGGTGATGCCGACGCCCTCGTTGGTGAACCCGCCGGCCGAGCCTTCGAGGTGGGCGCCGGTGATGAGGATCGCCAGCGCGGTCATCGTGCAGACCACGATGGTGTCGATGAACGGGCCGATCATGGCGACAACGCCCTCGCGGACTGGCTCGTCGGTCTTAGCCGCCGAGTGCGCGATCGCCGCCGAGCCAAGCCCCGCCTCGTTCGAGAACGCGCCGCGTTTGACACCGATGACGAGCACCCCCATCAGCCCGCCCCACGCCATCGCCTCGCCCGAGAACGCCCCGGCGACGATGTCGCGCAGCAGCGTCGGCACCTCGCCGGCGTTGGCGATCACGATGACCCCGCAGACGCCGACGTAGAACAGGCACATCGCCGGCACGAGCTTGCTGGTGACCTCGCCGATGCGCCGGATGCCGCCGACGATCACGACGCCCACGAGTGTCGCCATCACCAGCCCGCCGACCCAGTCGTAGGTATCCTTGAGATCTTCCTTGCGTTCCTTGGCTTCGGTGCGGAGTTCGCGGAGCTCCTTGGCCGCCGTCGCGTCGCCCTCTTCGACGCGGAGGATCAGCGCGTCCTCGCCCTCGATGGCCTGGTTGAACACGACGTCGCCGACGATCGCGAACGTCTGGTTGCCCTGGAACAGGTTGCCGCCGCCGAGCGACCCGCCGATGGCGAACACGGCAAACAGGATCGCCAACACCTTGCCCAGCGGCGTACCGAACGCCTTGCCGAACACGTCCTTCATGCCCTCGGCCAGGTAGAGCATTGGGCCGCCGAGCACGTGCTCGCGCTTCTTGTGGTGGTGCTTTTCATCGCTGATGCGGCGGTACATCTGAGCGAGCGTGCAGGACGAGAACTTCGACGACATGCCGAAGAACGCCACAAACCACATCCAGAACACGGCCCCCGCGCCGCCCTGGCTGATGGCGATGGCGACGCCGGCGATGTTGCCGAGCCCCACCGTCGCGGACAACGCCGCGGTGAGCGCCTGGAAGTGCGAGACCTCGCCGTGGTCGTTGGGGTTGTCGTACCGGCCGCGGATGACGGCGACGCTGTGACCGAACAAGCGGAGGTTGACGAAGCCGAACCGGAGCGTGAAGAAGACACCGCCGAGGAGGAGGAAGACGACGATCAACGGCAGGGAGTACACGGTCGCGCCCGCGGCCGATTTGAGTTCGTCGTACTCCGCCTCGAACTGTTCGAGTGCCACTTCGCCCGCGGCCTCGGCTTCGGCTTGTTTGGCCGCGATCGCGTCGTCGTCGGCGAGGAGCGCGGCCGCGTCGGCCTTGACCTGCAGCGTGTTCCGCTGATCGGTCAGGTTGTTCACCGTCTTCCGCGCGAGGCGGAGCGCCCGTGGGTCCTGTTGCTCAGTCGGCACGGCCTCCAACTCGGCCAGCCGGGCCTGCGCTTCGGACAGGTCCGCCTCGACACTCTCCAGGGTGGGGTCGAACAGCCCGAAGCTGACGTCAACAAAGAGCCACGGGATCAGCCGGTCGTTGACCTTCTCGAACGCGACCTCGACGTCGGCCTGGGCCTGTTCCCAGCGCGTCAGTTCGGGCGTCTCGGCCCCTTCCGTCGCTTCTGTCTGCGCCGCTGCCGTGGGCACCCACATCACCAGCAGCATGATCATCCAGCAACGGCACCACCGCGTGACGGTCGGCATCATCGGACGGGTCCTCGGGTTGGGCATCGGAGCGAGCGGGACGTGAGACGCGAGGTTGCAGGCAGGCCAAAACAAACAGGCCGGCACGAGCAGGCGCGGCCGAGTCTACATCGTCACGCCGGGTTGCGTGACGCCGCCGGGGTCGCGTTGCCGGCGTCGACCAGCCGGGGGAAGCCGAGGCGCTCGGCGACGGCGCGGTTGAGCTGTTGCAGCAGCGTGCCGACCTTGGCGGGGTCGCGCCGCGCCTTGAAGCTGCCGGTGAGCGTGGCGCTGCCGAGCAGGTCGGTGAACCGGTCGGAGCGGGTGTCGAGGCGGAGCGAAGCGTCCCACATGTCGGCGGTGAGTTCGGCGGGCCCGGGCTTGCGGTCGGGCATCAGGAAGCCGGCGCCGGCGTACACGCCGACCTCGCCGGGGTTGCGACGGTCGGCGTCGGGGTCGGGCGCGAAGACGAGGTACGAGATCGTGCAGTTGGTGGCCGTCTCTTCCAACGGCGTGCGCCCGGCGCGGGGCCGCCAGAACAGCCGGACGACCGCGGCCTGGGTCGGGTTGACTTCGTCGCCGTCGAGCAGGACGAAGGTGACGGAGTTGGGGTCGGCGTCGGAGTAGTACGCGGTGTCGAAGTCGCCGGTGAGTTTCACGGGGCCGGTGTCGGGGTCGGCCTGCCCGCGGATGGTCAGCCCGGTCGGGTTGCCGACGGTGCAGGACGCCGAAGCGAGCACACCGCAGAGACACACCAGCAACAACGCCGGACGCGCCGCGAACGGCATTTGTTTGATATTGGTCGGTTGACCGCAGTTGGTTTGCATCAACTCGCCGTGCTCTCGACGACGATTTGTTCGAACGCCGAGGACGACTTGTCGTCGAGTTGGCCGTCCTTGGCGGGGTTGGGCAGCCCGAGCTGTTCGAGCGAGTTGCGTTCGACGATGCCGCGGAGTTGTTCGCGGGGGATGCTCGGCAGGGGGGTGCCCTGGGTGAGGGTGTTGACGCTGTAGAGCGTGACGATCGCCTTCTCGGGCTCGCACGCTGGGAAGCCGGACGCGAAGAGCACCTGGTTCATCACGCCGGCCTGGTACGCCGAGACGAGTGCGTTGTAGAGCGGCCACGGCCGGAGCACGAGCCCGGACACGTCGGCGAAGACGGAGGGGTGCTTGGCCAGCAGCGCCGCGGTCTGGTTGGGCCAGGGCTCGCCGAACCCGCCGACGACCAGGCGCAGCTCGGGGAAAGAACGGACGACCTCGTCGAGTAGGAACGGCTGGCCGAACTCCATCTTCGCGGCGCGGGCCAGGTGCGAGCCGGCCTCGATGTACACGGGCAGTTGGCGGGCGGCGCAGGCTTCGAACAACTCCATTGCGCCGGTGGAACAGGGGTGGAACCCCGCGGCGGTCGGGCTGACGGAGACGCCGACCAGGCCGTGGTCGACGGCGGCCTCGAGTTCTTTCACCGGCTTGCCCGCGGTCGGGTCGATCCCCGCGAAACCGAGCAGGGTGTCGGGGCTTCGCTTCACGGCGGCGGCGACCTGGTCGTGGGCGATGGTCGCGCCGAGTAGGTCGCTGCGCAGGCCGTGCACCACGGCGCAGGACACCGGCGCCGTCGCGGCTTCGTGAGCCTCGAAGGAAGCGGACACCGCCTCCCACGGCTCGGCACCGCGGCGGCGGGCCTGTTCGGCGACGGCGGGGCCGAGGTCCTCGATGGCGTCCCAGATGCGAGTGTGCAGATCGACGATCATGCGGGGTCTCGGCGGCGAATGCCCCAAACCGGGATTTTACGGGGGATTATGCCTCGGGGCGAACCCGTCCCTCACGTGTTTGCGGCGGCGTACGCCTCGGCCGTGTGCAGTTCATCCAGGTCCGCCGGGTCGTTGGGCCTGACCCGCAGCACCCAGCCGGCCCCGTAGCAGTCGCGGTTGATCGTCTCGGGGTCGTCGATCACGGCCTGGTTCACTTCGACCACCTCGCCGGCGAGCCCGCAATACAGGTCACTGGTGGCTTTGACCGACTCGATCTCGCCGAACGCCTCGCCGGCATCGACTGTGCCGCTGTCCTTGGTGACCTCGAGGTACGTGATGTCGGTGAGTTCGTCGACGGCGAACGCGCTGATGCCGATCGTCACGGTGCCGTCGTCGTTGAGCTTGTGCCACTCGTGCGAGTCGAGGTACCGGCGGTCGTTGGGGGTGTCCATGGTCGGGCGCTCCTGATCGGGGGCGGACGCGAGGCTCGGGCGCAGGTTACAAGAAGAAACCCACGGGTTGCATCCGTGGGCTTCGTGGCGGTTGTGGAAGGTGTTGTTGGTCGGCGAATCGTCAGCCGCGCAGGGCGCGGTCGAGCGCCGACTGCGCCGCGGGCATCAGGCCGCCCTTCTGGCAGGCCTTGATCGTGGCGAGGTCGTTCTTGCGTTTGAACTCGCGGATCTGGCTGCGGAGGTGGGCGTCGCGGTCCCGGGCGAAGCGGGGGAAGGCCTGTTCTAGCTCGGGCCGGGTGTACTTGGTCAGCGGGTCGTCGAGCCCGGTCTGGACGATGGCCCACTCGATCAACGCCCGCGGCTCGGTGGAGTACCGGTAGCTGTCGAGTGTGGCCTTGAGGCGTTGCTCGGGCGTGGCGAACGGGTCCGTGAGGTCGTCGGGCAGCTCCCAGAGCTCGTGCTTCTTGCCGCCGGCGGTCTCGAGCTGGTCGAGCCAGCCGGAGTCGCCACTCGACGAGGGTGCGCCCGGATCGCCGTCGCGCGGGGGCGCGCCGTTGCGCTCGCCGTTGTGGACGGCCTTGCTGCCCTCGGGGTGCCCGGCCCAGAGCTGCGCGGCGGAGCCACGGTGCCCGTCGTTGGGCTTGGGCGGGGTGTAGGCCTTGCCGACCTTCTCCAGCGGGGCGATGGCGGCGTTGATCACCACCCGGCCCTTGGTGGCGAAGTCGATAGTGAGGCGTTGGGCGGCCTCGCCCTCGTGGGTAATGGGCGCGATGTCACGGACGATGCCGGACCCCCACTCGGGGCGCTTGGGGTGCTTAACGCGGTCCCCCTTCTCGAAACGCACGGTCAGAACCATGATGTCGGTCGCCTCCGCGGAGGCTGCTCCAAGAGAGTCTCGGCGACCGCCATCGAGGGCCCGCGCCCGGGAACGGCAACGCCGATTGAAAAAGCTTGTTAAACCCGTGGGAGGTTTTCCATGGGTGGAACCGGTGCACGCCCGGCGTTGAGCCGGGGGGACGCGGTTCACAGTTCATTCCAGAACCCGGGGCGGCGGGGGGCCATCCGGTCAACGCAAACCGACCGTGGCCGGTGACCTCGAAACCCGTCGGCACATGTCGCTTGCTTCAGCGGGACGGAGCCGGCTTGGCCCAACCGCCGCTGCAATCCCAACTCCCGATCCAACACGGCTATCGGCAGGATATCCCCGCCACTTGTCAGAGTATAGGTCCGGGAACTGATCGGTGGCAAGCCGTCGGGGGAAACGCCGCGGGCGGTCAGGGTCGGGCTCACAGCGGGTCCTTCCCGCCGATCCCGTCGGATTCGCCGAGAGACTCGTCCCCGTCAGGCCCGGCGTCCTCCTCTTGTTCCTCGGTCTCCGCCTCGGCCTCGGCGAGGACTTGGCGGTCGTGGTCTCGTAGCGTGACCTGTTGGCTTTCGAGCAGCTCGTTGATCCGCTTACGGACCCGGAACAGCAGCGGGACGTTGGGGATCCGACGCAGCTCCGTCCGCCCCGTCGCCGAGTACACGATCAGCGTCCCGGCGCCGCAGAGCAGGAACTCCAGCAGGTCCGGGTACGTCGACCGAACCCGCTTGGCGCCCCGCGCGAGCGAGTCGTCGGCCCGGCCCCAGGCGTAGTGCTCGAACTCGTTGTGCGTGATCCGCCACCGGCTGTTGATCCGCACCCACACCAGCATCACGACGTATGGAAACAGCAGCAGCAGCGACAACGCCATGCCGTAACCGGGGTCGTACTTCGTGCCCAGGCCGTAGAAAAACCCGAAGACGCGCTCGAAGAACGGGATGTCGAAGGACGCGTGCAGCCACTTGCCGACGAAGAAGAAGATCCCGAACACCAACGACCACACAAACGCGTAGTTGCGTTCGAGGTCGATCGCCAGGGCCGTGACGGTCACCAGCGTGATGAAGAGGTAGACCCACCCCAGGAAGCCCGACCACGTCTCGGGCAGGAAGTAGAACACCACGCCGAAGAGGATTAGCGGCCAGGCGAACAGCAGCTTCGGGTACGAGTGGAACACCACCGCGTCGGGCGCGGGCTTCGGGGCCTTGATCGGTCGGTCGGACACGGCGGCACCTCCATCGGCGCAACACGTCACAAGGTCACACCATCGCTACGCACTGTATCTCAACGCCGCGTGGCAGAAGCGCGAAACGGCAGACGGGTTGCTGCCGGTTTAGTTCCCCCGGCGATCGTCGGTGAAGATGTGGCCGCCCTCGCCGTCTTCACGGAACACCTGCACGGACAGGTCGATGAACAGCTGGTTCGCGTCGCCCTGGTGGGGGATGAGGCGTTGCCCGTTCACGTCGTCGACGAAGTCCCGGACGAGGTAGTACTCGCCGCGTTCGGGCTTGACCTTCCACGTCAGCGTGGGGAAGCCGTTCCCGGATTGGCCGACCTTGCCCTCGATGGTCTCGACTTCGTAGGGGCGGCCGTTGAAGTACTTGAACGGGTACTCGTACGCCACGCCGCCGCCGGGTCTGCGGAGTTGCTCGACGGTCTCGGGGACGGCGTCGACGTTGTCGGCGGAGGCGATGCGGTAGGTCACGACCGGGTCGTCGGCCGGGTACCCCGCGACGGCGTCGGGGCAGCGCATCAGCGTGACGCCCATCAGGTAGTCGCCCAGCACGTTGGTGAAGCTGTGCGGGTGCTGGCTCGCGTCGGTCGGGTCGGCGTCCCAGTTCTGCCGGGTCGGCGACGTCGGGTCCCACAGCGCCGAGTCGATGTACGGCAGGTGCTGGTCGTGGTCGGCGACGTACGCGCCGACGGCCGTGCCGATCTGCCGGAGGTGCGAGGCGCAACAGATCGCCTTGCCGATGTTCCGCGCCGCGTGCAGCGCCGGCATCAGCAGCGCGATCAGCAGCGCGATGATGCTCACCACCACGAGGAGCTCAATGATCGTGAAAGCGGGGCGTCGGGATGCGGGCGTCGAGCGTTCCATCGGTGTTGCGTGCGGTGACACCAACCGCGGTATCGGCCACGCTTAGCGGCGACGACACCCCACGAGTCCGGTAACCAGCAACGCGCCAAAAGCCGCGGGTTCGGGGACAACGTTGACGGTCAGCTTCGGCTGCAGCGGCGAAGGCACGAACGTGGACGACTCGCCGGCGTAGGCGACCAGCGACACGTCGTTGCCGGAGGTCGGGTCGGTGACCGCGTCGGCGCTGGCGAGCGCGACGTTGAGCACCGCGGCGCTGGTCGCGAGCGCGTCGCGCAGCGGCTGGGTCAGGTCGAAGTCGACCCAGCGGTCGAAGCCGTCCACGGTCTGCGTGTCGTACGGCGTCGCGGTCGGGACGTTGTTCGCGTCACGGGGCAGCGGCGCGTTGACCCAGGTGACCTGCGTCTGGCTGAAATCGCCGACCGGGTAGGCGGAGACGTCGATCGCCGTGCTCGGCGTCGGCTTGTCGGTGGGGAAGGGCAGTTGCGTCGAGTCGATCGCATAGACCGAAACCGTGGCGTCGGTGATGTCGGCGGGGTCGGTGCCGGCGAGCGACGAGAGGTCGAAGCTCAGCAGCGACTGGAGGTCGTTGCCGGACACGGTCTGGCTCACGACGAGGAACCCGGTGAACCCGTCGAGGATCTGGCGGATGTTTGGCGGCAGGGCCGAGTTGTCGCCGCCGGAGAGGTTCCCGGTGGGGAAGCCTTCGTAGATGGTGGCGTCGTTGGCGGTGACGACGTCGGGTTGGATGACGATGGGGTTCGCTTCGGCATGGAGGCCGAGGGCGCCGGCGAGCAGGGCGGCGAGCGGGGTCAGGCGGTGGCGCGGTGAGCGATTCATCGGGGGCATTCTCCCAAAAGCGTATTGTGGAGTAGAATATCCATTATTCGGTGGGGTGCAAGTCGAGCCTTGAAACCCGGGTTGCCGCGAGTCGCTGGGGGGGCGGCTCGCTCAAACGTGTCGCTGCCGAAGCTCGGCTCTCTGCCGCTGGCGCGGCGTCTGCTTTCGCTTCGCAAATCGGGGCGACAGGATTTGAACCTGCGACCTCTTGACCCCCAGTCAAGCGCGCTACCAAGCTGCGCTACGCCCCGAGGCGTGGGCGGGGAGCCGAGGCCGAAGCCGTCACTCGCCGCCGAGTCCGGCATCCTAACACTGCCCGATGCCCCCGCCAAACGCGGCGATTCGGGGTTATCGCGGGGTCGTCTTGACGTGGCCCGGCCCGGTTTGGCATCATCCGCCATGGCAGCCACTCCCGCTCCCACTGTCCCCGCGTCGCCCGACGCGGTGCCCCCGACCGCCGCCCCCGTCCAGGCCCCGCCCGTGCAGGCGTCGTTGTCGCGACCGCCGGTGCTTTCCGGGGCCGACAAGATCGTCGCCGACGGCATCACGTTCGACGACGTGCTGCTCATCCCGTCGCGCAGCGAGGTCGTCCCCACCGAGGCCGACACCGACACCCGGCTGACCGCGAACATCACGCTGCACATCCCGCTGCTCTCGGCACCGATGGACACCGTCACCGAGTCGGCGCTCGCGATCGCGCTGGCGCAGGAAGGCGGCCTGGGCGTCATCCACAAGAACCTGACCGTCGAGGCCCAGGCCCGCGAGGTCCGCAAGGTCAAACGCTCCGCCAACGGTGTCATCACCGACCCGGTCACGCTCCCGCCCGAAGCGCCCGCGTCGGAAGTCCGCCGGTTGATGGCCGAGCAGAACATCTCCGGCGTGCCGATTACCGACGACGGGACGTCCGACGGCAAGGCGGTCGGCATCGTGACCCGGCGGGACATGATGTTCCTCGACGACGACACGCAGCCGGTGCGCGACGTGATGAGCGCCGAGCTGGTCACCGCGGGCCCGGAGACCACGCTCGAGACCGCCGAGGCGATCCTCAACAAGAACAAGGTCGAGAAGCTGCTGCTCGTGGAAGCGTCCGGTCGCCTGACCGGGCTGATCACGATGCGCGACATCGCGAAGAAGGACCAGTTCCCCCGCGCTTGCCGGGACGACCGCGGCCGGCTCCGCGTCGGCGCGGCGGTGGGCGTGCACCAACTCGAGCGCGTCGAGGCGTTAATCGCCGCCGAGGCCGACGTGATCTTCGTCGACTCGGCCCACGGGCACAGCCGGAACGTCATCGACACCGTCGCCGAGATCAAGCGTCAGTTCGATATCGAGGTGGTGGCGGGGAACGTCGCCACCGAGCAGGGCGCACGGGACCTGATCGACGCCGGGGCGAGCGCGGTGAAGGTCGGCATCGGGCCGGGCTCGATCTGCACGACGCGGATCGTCTCGGGCGTGGGCGTGCCGCAGATCACGGCGATCTTCGAGGCGGGCCGGGCGTGCGCCGATGCGGGCGTCCCGTTGATCGCCGACGGCGGGATCCGACACAGCGGTGACATCACCAAGGCGATCGCCGCCGGCGCGAACGTCGTGATGCTCGGCTCGTTGTTTGCGGGTCTCGACGAATCGCCCGGCGACCTGATTATCCACATGGGGCGGCGGTACAAGCAGTACCGCGGCATGGGCAGCGAGGGCGCGATGATGGCCGGGTCCGCCGACCGTTACAGCCAGAAAGGGATCACCAAGAAGGACAAGCTCGTGCCCGAGGGCGTGGAGGGCCGGGTCCCGTACCGCGGGCCGCTCAGCGATTTCGTGTACCAGATGGTCGGCGGGCTGCGGGCGGGCATGGGCTACTGCGGAACGCCGGACATCGAATCATTGCGGGCTCACGGCCGGTTCACTCGGGTCAGCGCCGCGTCGATGGCCGAGTCCCACCCCCACGACATCCGCATCACCCGCGAGAGCCCGAACTACACCATCGAGGTCAAGCACGAGGACTGATCCTTCGGTCTTGATTGCCGGCTCGCTCTTTGGTCTCGCCACCAAGAAAAAGTCTTTTTGCTAGGGGTGTTTAAGGTGAATCCCGTAGTTACCGACATTCCGGGGGGTGGGGGGTCCGCCGGAGCGGTGCCGGGGTATCACCGTGGGGAGCGGACAAATGCCGTTGTACGGATCGAGCGGGGGCAATGACCCAGACCGGCCAGTGGACTCACTTCGGCTGACCGATACTGAGTGGCTGGCCTACGTAGCCGAGATGGACCGCGAGGCGGCCCGGCACATCAAATACGAAAGCGAGCGTCGGCACGAACGGATGCCGTACCGCAACGTCGTGCACCTGCTCGCGACGCTGCACAACGCCGACGGCCGCATCCAGCGGTTCATGGTCCGGACGCACGACATCAGCCGGTCGGGCATGGGCTTCCTGCACGGCAGCTTCATCTACCCCGGCTCGCGGATCCAACTCATCCTGCACCACCGCGTGCACGGCCAGAGCTACCACGAGGGCGTCGTCCGCCGGTGCGAACACTTCAAACGGCACATCCACCGCATCGGCGTCGAGTTCGACAAGCTGATCGAACTGGAGGACTACCTGCTCACGACGCGGGTCAGCGCATAGTCGGCGGCAACTGAGGTTCATGACCCCGCGGCCGATGCCCGATGATCCCTGTGAGGCGCCGACGGTGTCGGCGTGTGTGTTGGGGGTCCAATCGGAAGGGCTGGGGTTCCCGGCCCGCCGCATCCGTCGGGGGTGTGATGCCATCGAAAACCGAGCCGCCGCCCGTACTGGACCTGCTCAAGCTGGACCAGTCGCAGTGGGCGTATTACCTGGACCTGATCGAGAGCCGACAGAAAGTCGTCGGTGCTGCGAGTGAACGCCGGCGGCACCAGCGGCACGCCTACCTCGAGTTCACGCAGCTCGGGCTCGTGGTCGACAACGGGCCCCGAGACCGCAAGATGTTCCTCGTCCGCACGTTCGACCTGAGCGCCTCGGGCGTCGGGTTGTTGCACGGCCGATTCATCCAGGCGGGCCAGCGTGTCCACGTCATGATGCTGCACCGCCACGACGGGCGTGTCCTGGTCAGCGGGACGACGCGGCGCTGCGAGTTGCTCGAGGGCCACGTCCACGCCGTCGGCGTTGAGTTCGACGAGCCGATCGACCCCGCTGATTTCATCCTGATGGGTTTCGCCTGAACCCGAGGCCGGTCGAACCGTTCGACGCGGCATGAGGTTGACCACGCGGCATCGGGGCCGTACCTTTTGCGGTTCGGGTCGTAACCCGGCCCGTCTTGGGCTTGTAGCTCAGCTGGTTAGAGCGCACCCCTGATAAGGGTGAGGTCGCAGGTTCGAATCCTGCCAGGCCCATTTCTATAAGCCTCTACGCGATCCCCGATTGCGTAATATCGCGTCGCCCGGCCGCCTCTTCTTCACTTGGATCTCAAAAGCTCGGCTGAAGAATCGGCAGTTGGTTCTTTGGCCATCGGGCGGTTAGCGGTTCTGGCTTCCGCTGATACCTTCACCATCCATCACGAAGCCTCGACCGGCCCGAGCCCAGCACTCCCGCGGGCGTGGTTTTTCACGGGGGAGCTACGGCCTTAGGACAGCAACCGCAAAAAACGCGGGCTGGCTCCGTACGGTGTGACTGCCTCCGTGTGCTGCCCGCGGCCCGAAGCTCAGGACGGCTTTGCTCTTCGCGCTCACGTTGGCTTGCCGTCCCGCTACGCGCGTTGATTCGGCCCTTTTGCGGGCTGGGTCACCGGTCTCGTCTCGTGTTCGGCGTACTTAGGCCTGTAGTTGGCCCGCATTGATGCCGGTGGCGTTCAGTTCGTCAGCGCATCAAGGATCACCGATACCCCTTCAGGAAGTCGGCCTGGGCGTCGAAGAGGTCGGCGGTCATCTGTTCGACCTGTCGCGGCGTGCAGACGGCGGCGGTAAGGGGGTCGTGCATCAGGGCCCAGGCGGCGTGCTCCTTCGACTTCTCGATCGCGGCTGTGGCGGCGAGGTCGAACATGGCCATGTTGCTCGCGCACACGTGCGCCATCTGGGGCGGGAGCGCGCCGTAGCGGGTCGGCCGGATGCCGTTGCCGTCGACGAGGCAAGCGACCTCGACGCAGCCGTCCCCCGGGAGGTTCGTGATCAACTTCCCCGCCTCGCCTGTGCTTTGAACCGCTCGGTTCATCACGTTGCCGTGGATGCGGTAGGGGGAGTCCTTCTCGATCGCCTCGATGATCCAAGACGCGTATTCCCAGGAGCGTTCGAGTGTTTCGTCCTCCTCGCCGCGGACGAGGCGCGCCCGGCGGGCGTCCGCGTCTCGACGCCACTTCGGCCAGTTGCTCGCGTAGAACCGCGACCCGCCGTCGTACCCGCGGCGCAGCAGCTTCCGGCCCGCGTCGGACTTGCGGTAGTACGGCAGGTACTCGCTCAAATGCCCGCTGCTCTCGGTGATGAACGCCCCGAACCGCAGGCACATGTCCTTGCGGACCAGGTCGTCGTGGTCGTACGGCTGGTCGGCGGTGCCCTGGCCGTACTTCATGTCGACGCCGTCGTGCACCGCCTTGCCGGCGTCCGCCTCGCGAAGCCCCGCGTCGACCTCGGCGCGGAACTTCTCGTACAGCACCGACTCGTACAGGTTTTGCCCCGCGTGCTCCAGCTTCGTGAACCACGCCAAGTGGTTGATCCCCGCGCACGCCCACCGCATCTGCTCGTACGGCACGCCGGCGTAGTCCGCCAGCTCGCGGCTCGTGCCCTGCACGCTGTGGCACAGCCCGACCACCGGGACCTCCGGCACCGCGCGCCCCGCCGCCAGGCACATCATGCTCATCGGGTTCGTGTAGTTCAGCATCACCGCGCCCGGACAGAGCTCGCGCATGTCGCGCAGGATGTCGAGGAACACGGGGATCGTCCGCAAGCCCTTGAACAACCCGCCGGGGCCGATCGTGTCGCCGATGCACTGGTCGACGCCGTACTTCAGCGGGATGTCGTTGTCGTGCTCGACGCACGCGACCCCCGAGACCTCGACGCAGCACACCGCGTAGCTCGCCCCCGGCAGCACGTCGCGCCGGTCGGTTGAGGACGTGACCGTCCACTTGTCTTCGTTGCCCGTCTGCTCGATCAGCCGCTGCACGACGCGGTGCATCATGCCCAGGCGCTCTTCGTCGAGGTCCACCAGCCGCAGGCTGCCGCCCCGGTTGCCCGGCATCAACAACACGTCCCGGCACAGCGTCGGGCAGAACCCCGACCCGGCGCCCAGGAACACCAGGTCGATCGGCCGCAACACCTCGCCCACCAACCCCGCCTGCGACCCTGCCGAACGCGTGTGCGCCGCGTGGCCGGACGCGGCTTGTCCCTTTTCGATCAGATCGGCTGCCTGTGACATACGGACCTCTCGACGAAGCGTGATGGCTCTCGGATTCGGTCTGCCATTATGCGGGCAACGAGGGGCCGTGTTTGGGAATGGAGAGCGGCCGGGTTTAGATTCTCCGATTCGGCGACTTGTGGTTCATTGGTCGACGCCGGCTAGGGGAGGACGGGCAGGACCCGATTTGTGGTGTTGCGGACACCGGAGAGGCTGGTGACGCGCGGTTGCGGGTCGGCGAGGGTACCGGTCACGCGGATGGCGATCAGTTCATCCTTGATCGCGTCGAGGAAGTCGGAAAGCGGGCCGAGTTTGGGGGCGTCTTTGTTGCGGGTGAAGAGCGTCAGGTCGAGTTCGGTCTCGGGGTAGGTCATGGTTCCCGAGCCGGTGATGGCGAGCCCGGGCCCGGCGACTTCGAGCGTGTCGAAAGAGACCGTATCGCCTTCGACGAGGAACTTGGCCGTGGCGCGGTCGAGGGGTTGGTCGGTCGGGGCGGCAAAGTTGAGTAGCCGCAACGCGCCGATGCCGGTCTGGGTGTTGAACAGCTTGGCGTTGCGGACCAGGATCGTGCCGCGTCCCCGGCGGGAGGACGGCTCGGACAGGTCGGCCTCCAGGACCAAGTTCGCGGAGAACACGCCGGTCGCGAGGGAGCGCTCGACGTGGCCGGTCGGCTCGGCGGTGCCGTTGTTCGCCTCCGATCCGAAGTCGCCGGGGGGGGACGTTGGCGGATTGGTGTTTTCGTTCTGGGCTCCTCCGGGATGTGCATCCGCGTCCGCGAGCGGCTCCAGGAACGGCCCCAGCGCCGCTTCCTGCAGCGAGACGTCGACACGGTAGCGCCCGATTCCGTCGAGCGGCACGCCGCCGTCGGCGGTCAGTTGCCCGCCATAGACCCGGCCCGCGAACCGTTCGATCGCAAGCCAGCCCGGGTGGTCCAGGTTGGTGAGCGTCCCGGTGAGGGACTCGACCACGCGGTTGGCGGCGCGGAGGCGTTTGGCGTCGAGTTCGAGCCGTAACTCGGTAGGCCGGTCGCCGGCGAAGGTACGGACCGAGGTGTCGAGCGTGCCGCGGAGTTCGGTGATCGGCACGCCGAGCGTCGCGGTGTTGCCCAGGAAGTCGACGCCGGCGTCGAACTCGACGGCGGGGCGGTCATCAGTCGCGGCCCGGTCCGGGTTGGTGGCGTCGGGCGTGCCGCGGATCAGCAGACGCGCGGCCTCGAGCCGGACCGGGCCGCGAAGTTCGAGGCCGCGGATCGCGGCGGCGGCCGCGGACGGCACCGTGGCCTGCAGCAACGGCGCGTCGGCGGGTAGACGGCCCGAAAGCAGCAACGCCGTGTCCGACCGGTTGCCGAGCGCGACGACGCCGTCCGCAGCGGCCCATCCCTCGTCGAGTTGGCCGCGCAACGCCTCGACCCGGGCGTGGTCGTCGCTGACGTGGACGCGTCCGGTCATGTCACGCACAACGACGCGGTGCCCGGCGTGGACAACGGAGGCGTGGTCCGGTTCAAGCGTCAACGAAAACCGGGTCCCCGGGTCGAGTTGTGCGCCGGCATTCGCGGCGACCGCGACGGCTTCGGCAGTAGGCTCCAGGCTGGGCGACTTGTTTCCAACTTCCGATGCAGAAGACCGAGGGATCGTCAACGAGAACGACGCGTCGGTCCGGCCGGTCGGCTCGAACTTCTCGAACAAGGCCAACACCGCGTCCCGGGCCGCGACGCCCGGCGGGATGAGGTCGGCCACCGCCGGTTCGATGTTCAACTGCGTCGCCGAAGCGGCGAGATTGACCAGTGGAGCAGCCGGGGGAGACCGATTGGCGTGAACGTCGATGTCGGCAGCGGCAACGGCCTTGGGTTCTTCGGGGTCGGTTGCCGCGGTGGTTTGACCCTCAGCGCCGGACGCGGAGGCGGCGTGATGGATCGTGGCCGAGACATCAAGCAGAGCTCCGTCGCGCGTGCCGGTCGCGTGGACGATTCGCGTCGCGTCCGGGGTGACCTCGAACCGAGCCCGCAAGCCGTTCAAGACGAACCCGCCGTCGAAGGGTTGTGCGCGGCCCTGAACGAGTTGGCCGTCAACACGGAACGCCGTCTTACCGTTCTCGTGGGCGGAGACATGGACGCCGGCGTCGAGTTCCCCGGTGATTTTCAGGTCGGTCAGCCACTGGTCGGCCACTTCGGGCAACGCCGCGCGGAGCGTGGCGTCGACTGGGCCGCGGAGGTGTTCGAGGTACAGGTCGGGCCGGAAGGGCTCGCCCTTCTCGCGGGTGAGTTCGCCGTGCACGGCGCCGGTGAGGCCGGTGAGCCCGCGGAGCCTCAGGTCGTCGACTTCGATGTGCAGGTCGCGCACGACCAGTCTGCCGCCGTCAACGGTAACCGGGTACGGGAAGTGCTCGAACACGACGCGGAGCCCGGCGGGGTCGACCGTCGTCGTGATCTGCGACCTCGGCGCAACATCAAGGTCACGGCTGACCTGGACCTGCCCGTTCAACGTGTTGTCGAAGTCGAACGACCGGGCTTCGTCGTTTGCCGCGCCGCGACCGATCAGGTCACGAGAGAGCAACCGCTCGTAGGACGGCCGGTGCATGAACATCCCCAGCGCTTTGCGGGCGTCGGAGTCCAGGGCGCTGACCAAGTGTTCGTCGACCGGCAGGTCGCGGAAGGCGATGTCGATGTCGGCCTTGGCGTGTGGGCCCGGTTCGGTGACGCGGCCGGTCAGCGTGATCTCGCCGCCGTCTGGTCCACGGCTCCGCAGCGTGTCGAACGCGAGGCTGGTTTCATCGAACGTCAGCGTGCCGTTGACGCCTCGCAGCGGGTACGGGAACTTGTGGAACGCGGCGCTGGCGTCGATCAGTTCGATCCGGCCGTCGTAGCGCAGCGATTCCCCCGCCCGGCGCTCGACGTCCACCGACGCGCGGAACCTGCCGCGCGGCCGGTATTCACCGTAGATCTCACGAACCGCCGCCGGCAAACGCAGGATGAACGGCGGCTCCTCCGGCAGCTCGAACGTCTCGGTGCGGAGGCGCAGCTGCAACTCGCCCTGCCGGTTCAGCACCGCGTGGCCGTCGACCTGGTACCGCAGGCCCTCGATCAACCCGCTGAAGTTCTCGACGTGCAGCGCGCCGTCGGCGAGCACGAACCGCCCCCCGACTTCGGTCATGCGGATGTCGTACGGCAACGCTTCGTTTGGCTCCGATTCAACGTCGGCTGTTTTCGCGGCCCGAAGGTCCGGGTCGTCGGTAACGGCCTCGCGCAGCTCGTCGGTCAGTCCCAGCGTCTCCACCGGTATTGACACCGAAAGGTCGTGCAGGACCAACTCGGCCTGCTCGAGCGTGAGGCCACGGCCTTGCCCGTCGTCCGCAAAGCTGCCGCGTAGTGTCGGCAGCGCCCCGCGGGGGTCGAGCTCCGCCCACAGGCGGCGCAGCTCGGGCGACGCGACGAGGCCCAGCGGCCGCGTGAGGTCAAAGTCTTTGACCTCCAGGTCGAGCCGAGGCTCGCTGGGGTCGAAACGACCCGTGATGCGCAGCGGGGCCTGCCCGGGCGTCGGCGGGTCGGTCTGTTCCAGTAGCAGGTACTGCACGCCGGGCGAAGCGGGGGGTTCACCGTCCGGCGGGGTCGGCGACAGGGTCCCGTTGATCCGCATCGCGCCCAGTTCGACGGGCGTGCCGTCCACCAGTCGTTCGACTTGGATGAGCCCGTCGCGGATGCGCACGCTGGCCGGCAGGGCAAGGGGTTGGGTTTCCTCCCCGGTATCCCCCCCGGGCGCGAAGAGCCATTGCCTGAGATTGACCGAGCCGGTTTCCGGGTCTTCGACGATGCGGAGCACTGGCGCGTCGATCTGTACGTCGGTCAGGTGTAAGGCACCGCGTCCCAGCGCCGCGGCCTTGAGCCCGACGTCGAGTCGTTGGACTTCGAGAAGGCGGTCGTAGCCCCCGGATTGATCGGCGACCGGGTTTTCGTCAGCGCCTGTCGCTACGGTGTAAAGGTCGATGGTGAGCCCGGTGAGTTCGACGCCGCCGCTCCACCGCCACGTTGCGCGGGTAATCTCGACGTCGGCACCGAGGGTGCTGGAGAGCTGTCGCTCGAGCAGGGGCGTCAACACCGCCGGCCGGGTCACAACGTAGACTCCGGCCGCGGCGAGCAGCAGCACGATCAGTGTTGTGAGGAACGCCCGCCGGGCCCAGCGGCGGCACCACCCACGGCGGGGCTTCGGGGCCGACGGCTCGACGACAGCGACGGGATTGGGGTTGTTCTCGGACTCGGTCACGGTCGGTCCACAGCGTCGCGGCCGGCCCGACCCGCGTCACGCGCACGGCGACGGACCCCTCAATCGTATCGGGTATCTTCCCCGGCCCGGCCAACGCCGACCGGCCCCCGGATCAGCCGCTGGCAGTTACCGGCAACGCCGACCCGAACCCGTCCCCGAGCGACCCCATGCCCGAACTCAACCCCGAGATCACCTTCGACGACTTCGCCAAGCTCGATCTCCGCGTCGCCACGGTCACCGCCGCCGAGCCCCACCCCAACGCTGACCGGCTGCTCAAGCTCCAGATCGACCTCGGCGACGAGCAGCGGCAGATCTGTGCGGGGGTCAAGGCGTTCTACGAGCCCGCGGCGCTCGTGGGCAAGCAGATCGTCGTCGTCGCGAACCTCGCGCCGCGGAAGATCCGGGGCGAGGAGAGCAACGGCATGCTGCTGGCCGCCAGCGTGATTAACGGCGAAGAAACCACGGACGTCGTGCTGCTGTCGCCGTCCAAGCCGGTGCCGGCCGGCGCGTCCGTGGGTTGAAGTGATCGGGGAGGGTTCAGGAATCGGCCGGGGATTCTGCGCCGTCGGCTTCAGCGGTTTCGGCTTCTTGCTCATCGACCGCGGCGGTGTCGTCTCCGTCGTCGCGGTCGTCGGGCAACTCGAAGCCGACGCGCTGCGCCAACGAGCCCTCGCCGATGACCCGCATGAGCAGGCCCGGGTCGCCGAGTAGGGCGAAGTCGGCGGCGACGACCGAGTTCTGCCGCTGGAACGCCTCGTAGGCGATGCGGGTCGGCGCGTCGTACCGGTCGGCTTCGAACACCGCCACGGCTAGCCGGCTATCGATCGGCTCGGCGATGAGGCGCTCCCGGGCCGTCAACGCTTCACTGAGAAGCGCTTCGGGCGGCAGGTCGGCGACGACCCCAAAGACCGCGTCGATGAACGCCTCGCTGCTGCCCACCCCGGGGACGACCGGCGCGACGAGCCGGCCGGTCTGCGCGGCGGCGACGGGGTCGCGTCGGGGCAGTGGTTCGATCGGGTTGACCTCGGCCTCGAAGTCGCGGGCCAGGGCGTCGAGGCCTTCACTGGCGGCGCGGTCGGCCAGATCACCGGCCTGAGCGACGAGGCGTTCGTACGCGTTGACCCGCCGGGCGTCGGCGACGACCTGTTCCCGCACCTCGTCCAACGACTCCGGCACGCGCGGCGGCGTCGCGCAGGTGAGCCGCGGGATGAATACGTCCCCATTGACCGACACACCCGTTTCGCCGGCTACGCCGACTTGCACGTAAGCCGGCAGCGGCGTGTCCGCTGGATGCAACTCCCGGGCGAGCGCAAGGTAGAACGCGAGCGAAGCACCGGACCCCGGAAGGCGTGCTGCGCCGGCTTCGGTCTGGGAGAACGAGTCAATGGAGGACCAGCCGCCGGTGTTGCCGACCTCGGGGGTCAGCCCCGTGCGTTCGTTCACGCGTTGGGCGACCTGTTCCAGTGAGACGGGCTCAAAGGCGTCCGGGAAGACGCGGTAGCCGTCGTCGGTTTCCAGCGCACGGATGTCTTCATCCAGCATCGCCCGGGCCTCGGCGACACCGCGGCGCAGCAACTCGCCCGCTTTGGCCAGTTGCAGGCGTTGCTCGATCTGCTCACGCGCCTCGTCGGTGGGCGTGTCGGGCGCTTCCTCGGCGCTGCCGGCGAACTGGTCCTTGTTCTCTCGGTAATAGGCGAACACGTCCAATGATTCGACCGTCACGGCGTCGAGGGCCTGTTGTTGCGGGAACCGCAGGAACTCGACACGCACCTGCTCGGGTTGGCGGTAGCCCAGCGGATACGGCCGGCCGCGCCCGGGGAAGAACTCGCGGTATTCCTCGAACAGACGCTCGAGCCGGGCTTCGTCGACGGCGGCTTCGTTCTCCGGCTCCGGTTCAATCACGAGCAGCCGGCCGCCGACACGTTCGAGCGCATTGCGGGCGAGGTAGCTCGACGCCGGCGGGCTCATCCGGCCGTTGCCGACACTCAACGCGCTGAAGATCCCCTGCAGCCGACGCGCAAACTGCGGGTCGCCGCCCTCGCGGGAGTTGCGTTGGATCTCGGGCAGGAAGTCCGTCGCCCAGAGGGTCAGGGTGGTCAGCCCTGGCGAGTCCGTGCTGGCGACCGCGGTGTCGTACCGCCGGCCCATCGTGAGCATCCGGTAGCGCTCGGCGGCCAGGTACTCCCGCACCGTCTGCCGGAAGAACTCGGCGGGGACCTTTGATTCACGCGCTCTACGGTTGAGCGCTTCGTCGTCGAGGCCGACCGCCGTGAGCATGGCGGCAACCTCGCCCCCGCTGGCGTCAAGCCCTAGGCGCCTTGCTTCGTTGACCTGCATCAGCCAGCGCTCCCGGCTATCGCCGATCACGCTGTCGGGCACGCCCATGCCCCGGAGCAGGTCGAGTTGGAACGCGGCGCGGACGAGGTCGCCCTCGGTGACGTCCTCGCCGTTGATTGTGCCGACCACGAAGTTCTGCCCCGTCGGGCTGAACATCTGCACGGCCTGCGGGATCAGGAACGCGACCATCAGCACGACGCAGCCGACGGCCAGGATGAACTTGTTGTACTTGCGGAACCATTTGAGCACGGCGGGTCTCCGGCGGGGGTCCACGAGCCGGTGGCGGGCCACCCGTGGATCGAGCCAAGCAGTATAAATGCTCGCCGACTACGCCGTGGACGCAGCGTCAGGTGGCGACTCAGCCGTGGTGCCCGAGTCGGCCGCCTTCGTCTGCCGCAGTACGCCGACGCCGTACAGCAGCATCGCCGTGCCGATCAGCATCTCCTTCTGCTCGTTCAGCTGCTCGAAGAACCGGACGTAGTGGTCGTCGTCCGCGATCGGCTGGGGCCGCAGCCCCTCGGCGATGTCCTTGACCTCGCTGAGCCCGAGCCCCAGCAGCACCGCCACCGTCGCCGGCAGGATCGGCACCGCGGCCCGCCACGCGTCCGGCAGGTTCAGCGGCCGGCGGAACGCCCACACCACCGGGATCAGCAGGAACGTGATCAGCACGTACCACGACCCCAGCGACTGGATCGACACCGCGTCGGTCGTGTTGTGCAGGTTCAGCGTGATGTCGCGCTGTTGCTGCCGCTCGGCTACGCCCCAGTGAAGGAACGTCTGCCCCCAGTTCACCTCTTCGCCGGCAAGGAACAAGGCCGCGAGCGCGCTGGCGCCGACCAGCGAAACCGCGCCCCAGCGGTCCGGCACGCCGCGCAGGCCTTCGGGGCCGTAGTCAGGACCGGGTCGTACTCGCCAGAGGCGCCGTGCCCCAATCGCCAGCAGGAGCCCGCCGACGAGCGCGGTCGAGAACGTGACCATCTCCACGGCCTGGTACTCGCGCATCTGGTCGTTGAGCACGTAGCGCAGGTAGAAATCTGGCGCAGCGAGGTACACGCACGCCGGCAACGCGGCGAGCAGCAGGGTTAGGGCGTAGAACGGCCAGTCTTTCTTCATGGTTCGCGTCAGTGGGTGTGGCCCGCGGTGACGCCCGGCCAGTCGTCGCTGCGGAACGGGCTGGCGGGCAACCCGTGCTGGTTGGTCAGCGTGGCGTCCTCCGGGTTGTGCTGCCAGCCGTACCGGACGGCCACCGGATCCGGCACCGCGCTGCTGCGGACACGGACGACGTCGCCCTCAATGAACGCCTCGGCGTGGTGGAAGACGCGGTCGTCGCCGGCGAGCGTGAATCCGGTGACGACGTCCGAGCCGGCGTCGCCTTGCGGGCGACCGGCCACGAGGCGGGCTCCGAACGTGTCGAAACGCACGACCGCCTCGCCGTCGGCAAACGACGCGTCTCGGAACAGCGGCCCGGACTTCACAACGTCGCGTCGGTCATAGGTGTCGTGTAGCGCCCAGTGTGCCAGCCGTTCGCCGACGCCGCGTTTGTTGCGCGGGTGGATGTCGTCGGCGTCTCCGATGTCGGTGGTCACCGCCAGGCCGGTCCGCGCGACGTGACGCAGGGTGTTCAGTTGCGCGTCACGCAGTTCGGCCCAGCTCGATTCGATGGGCTCCGGCTCGAACGGCTGGAAGCCGGCGAGCTGCGTGATGAAGAACCACAGCGGCTCCCGTTCGTGCGTAGTCAGGTTGGCATTGACTCCCGTGGGGCTGAACGGCGGGGCGGCAAACGCGGCCCGCCAGTCGCGGATCAAGGCCGGCTGCAGCGCGCGGTACTGCTCGGCTCGGCCGGCGTTGGATTCGCCCTGGTACCAGATCACGCCGCGGAGCGCAAAGGGCGTCAGCGGGTGGATCATTGCGTTGTACAGGCCCGAAGGCTGGTGGTTGCTGCCCGGGCCGTAGGGTTGCTGGTTGCGGTAGGGCCCGGCAATGGCGTTGGGGTCGAGGCGTTTCTCGCCGTAACGGGTCCACGTGGCGAGGGGGACGAGGCCGCCGTTTGGCTCACCGGCGTCGTCGACCGGTTGCAGGCCGACCTGCGTTGCGGGCCCCATGAGGCCGCCATCGCGGTACCGGTCGAACACGCGGACGGCCACGGTGTTCTCACCCGGTTGGAGTACGCCCGGCGGCACCGCGTAGGATCGCGCGTGTTGCCACCAGCGTGGCGTCTCGATACCGGTGCGGCCAACCTCCTGGCCGTTTACGTAAGCGACGTCGAAGTCGTCAATCGCGCCGAGCTTCAAGACGTATGCTCGTTCGGCCTGCGCTTCATCTAGCATCACGCGGGTGCTGAACCAGACGACGCCGTCGAAGCTCTTCTCGAACACGATCGGGAGCGCGAGCGCGGCCGGCGCCTCGACCAAGGCGTCTTTGCCGGCGCCGGTTTCATCGGGCGCGGCATCGTGGGCTGCCGCGCCGTGAGCCAGTTGCGACAGCTCGACGCCGTCCCCGGGGTCCTCGTGAAACTCGGGCTTCTCCTGCGTCGCCTTCCACTCGGCAAGGATCTCGTCCCACCGCGCCGCGATGCCGTCGAAGTGGTCGAGGATCGGCTGCGCCTCGGGCGTCGCTTCAAGGGTCGGGCGCGACGTCCACGCCTCGATCCGCGTCCCGCCCCAGACCGACGAGACCAACCCGATCGGAACGTCCAACTCGTCGTGCAGCCGACGGCCGAAGTGGTAGCCGACCGCAGAAAAGTTCGATGCTGTCTCGGGCGTCGCGACCTGCCATCGCGCGTCGGTGTCCTCGGGCAGGTCGTCGAGCGGCTCGAGCGAGGTCCGGTATGGCGTGACCTTGAACAGCCGGATCGTCGTCGGCATCGCGGCGTCGTTGGTGACTTCTTCGGCGGTGTCGCTGCTGCGGACCTGCCAGGCCATGTTGGACTGCCCGCCGCAGAGCCAGACCTCACCCACAAGGACGTCCTTGAGTGCGACCGTGGCGTCCAACTCGCGCTGTTTCTGACCCTCGGGGACGACGCCGTGCTGGGTGACCGTGAGCGTCCGTCCTTCCGTGCTCGCTGGGAGCGCGGGCAACTCCACCGCGAACGTCCCGTCGGGTTCCTCTACGAACACCGTCGCCTCGCGGCCGGCGAACGAGACCGTCACCCAGTGCCCGGGCTCGGCCCAGCCCCAGACCGGCACCGGCTTGCCGCGCTGCAGCACCATGTGGTCGCTGAACACCGCGGGCAGTTCGAGTGCAGGAGACGAGGCCGCGGCGACTAGGACCGCGACAATGGCAACGAGACGGGCAACGCGAACGCTCAGGGACGAATGAACCATCCCCGCATCGTAAATAGTTCCCGGCTCGTGCGGCGGGTCACCGTCGACTTCGCCGGATCGCTAGCACTGACACAAGCGCGGCGCCACCCACGACGCCAGGTTCCGGCACGGCCGTGCCGCGGAAGTCCGGCGCCGCGCTGCTGCCCCAGTTCTGGAGCACGCCGTCGAGCTCGTTCTGGTCGACCAGGCCGTCGAACGGGCCGCCGCCGACCAGGTTGCCGGCGTTGCCGGTGAAGTTGGCGGTGCCCCAGTTCTGCAGGACGATGTCGAGGTCGCCTTGCTCGACCTGGCCGGAGTCGTCGTAGTCGCCGGTGAGGGCCACGGCGAGCGTGGCGATGAAGACGCCCTCGTCGCCGTCGGTGAACTGCAGGCGGAACGCGAGTTGCCCGGCGTCGTTCAGCGGCGTGCTGCGGCCGTCCTCCCCGCCGCGGCCCCCGATCACGTTGACCTGGCTGATCGTGCGGAGGTCCTCGCCGACCGGGTCGTCGTCGACGTCGAAGAGGTCGCCCTTGCGCAGCAGCAGCTCCGTCTCGCCGCCGGGCCGGGCGGCAAACAGGCCGACGTCGTTCGTGATGTTGACGCCGAGGCCCGCGAGGATGGCGCTAAAAACCACCTGTCCTTGACTGTTGAACGAGGGGTTTCCGATCTCGTCGAAGGTGACCCCCACGGGCGTGCCGGGCGCCGGCGCCCCTTCGAGGGCCAGGGCATGGAGACCGCCATCGCCTTCGGCCCAGAGACCGGTGTCGTTGGCCAGCGTGATGCCGGGCCCGTTGAGGACCCCGAGCCAAGCGGTTTCGCCGGCGCCGTTGAGCACCGGCAAGCCGAAATCCTCGAAGCCGATCCCCGGCGCGGTTCCGGGGGCGGCGTCGCCCTCCCGGGCGACCAGGCCGAGCGCCGCGGCCGGGCCGGCCCAGACCCCGCTGTTGTTGTCGCCCGTCACGCCGGCCCCGGTCAGGGAGGCGACGAACGCGACTCGGTCGGCGTTGTTGATCCGTACCGAGCCCGGTGACACCGGGCCGAGCAAGACGCCGGGGGCCGTCCCCGGCGCGGCGTCGCCCTCCCGGATCGCCGCCTGGAGCACGCCGCCAGGGTTTAGCCAGACGCCGGCGTCGTTGTCGACGGTGATTCCGGGTCCGGCCAACTGCGCATCGAACGCGACCGTGCCCGCGTCGTTGAGGGCCAGGTCAAACAACCCGTTGAACTGAACGCCGGGCGCGAACCCGGGTGCCGGTGCGCCATCGATCGTGATCAGATCGAGCGGGCCGCCCACGTTGGACCAGATGCCGGTGGTGTTGTCGGCGCGGCCCCGGAACGCGACCCGGCCGGTGCCGTTGACCCGGACCAGCGGCTCGATCAGCGAGTAGCTCACGCCCGGCGCCAGCCCCGGGGCCTGGTCGCCCTCCCGCGCGATCAGGTCCAGGTTCCCGGGCGCGCCCGACCACAAGCCCTGGTCGTTGTCAATGTTGACGATCGGACCGCCCAAGGAGCCGGCAAACGCCGCGTGTCCTGATCGCCCAAACTGCAACCCGCCGCCGACGAACTCAAAGGTGATGAACGCGCCCAGCCCCGTGTCGCCGAAGCCCTCCCGCGCGACCAGGTCCAGCGGCCCGCCCGCTTGCGTCCAGAGCCCGTCGTTGTTGTTGGCGGTTACGCCCGACCCGGTGAGCGAGGCGGTGAAGCCCACGCCCCCGGCGGCGTCGATCGCGGGGATGCCGAAGAAGTCGAACTGTTTCAGCCCCCCGCCCTGGGTGACCTGCGAGCCCGGCGCATCGTCGCCGGTGAGGGCGACCGTCTCGAACGACAGGCCGGCCGCGTGCGGGGCGCTGGTCAGGGCCATTCCAAAGCCCAGGGTCACGAGCCGGAATCGGTCAACACATGAACGTGCTTGCATCTTCTTGTCTCCGTGAGGTAGGCCGAGAGCGTCGCTAGCGACCCGAACGTTCGGCGATGACCGAGAGATCGGGGCGCGTCGCGGCGATTCGAGTCGGCAAACTCACATGCGTCAACGGAGATCGCGTTGCTTGCTAGGAGTTCCCCTAGTTGATTGGCGGCGAGACGCACAGCCTTGTTGCCAACCCGGAAAGACGATGGGTTGCCGATGGGTGCCGAGCCTCGGAAGCTGGATCAGCAGCGGCGTTGGCGGGGGCCTACCGCGGGGTCGATCATGTGCGGGCGACGCTTGCGGTTGATGGCGGCGTGATCCGGAAGTGGCGGGCTCACTCGCCGGGGATGTACGAGATCACGCCGTCCCAGGGCGAACTCGCTGTCGCGTAGAGCTTCTTGGGGATGCGGCCGGCGCGGTAGGACAGGCGGCCGGCTTCGAGGGCGTGGCGCATCGCGTGGGCCATGGTGACGGGGTCCTGGGCGTGGGCGATGCCGGTGTTGAGCAGGACGCCGTCGGCGCCGAGCTCCATGGCGACGGTGACGTCGCTCGCCGTGCCCACGCCGGCGTCGACGATCACGGGGTAGTCGGCGTCGCCGTCCTTGAGCATCTCGAGGATGATCGTGATCGCGTTGGGGTTCAGCACGCCCTGCCCCGAACCGATCGGCGAGCCCGCGGGCATCACGGCCGCGGCGCCGGCGTCTTTGAGTTTGCTCGCCATCACCGGGTCGTCGGAGGTGTACACGAGCACCGCGAAGCCGTCGGAGACGAGTTGCTTGGTGGCTTCGAGCGTGCCGACGGGGTCGGGTAGCAGCGTCTTCTTGTCGTTGAGCACCTCGAGCTTGACCCAGTCCTTGCCGGGGTTGTCGAGTTGGTCGAGCAGCTCGCGTCCAAGACGCGCAACACGCACGGCGTCATCGGCGGTAAAGCAACCCGCGGTGTTGGGCAGCACGGTGTAACGCGACGTGTCGAGGTAATCGAGCAACGACTCGCCCTGCTCGTTGATCAGCCGTTCGCGGCGCACGGCCACGGTGACGACGTCGCAAGCCGACGCGTCGAGCGCGTGTTGCATCTGCGTGAACGTCGCGTACTTGCCGGTGCCGACGATGAGCCGGGACTTGAGCGTGCGCCCGCCGACGACGAGGGGTGCGTCGGCCGTGGTCGGGTTGGTGGTGGCCGTGCTCATGCCTGCAGTCTACGGAAGCCCGGGCCGGCGTCGTCTCAGCCGCCGCCGACGAGCGTAACCAGTTCGACGGTGTCGCCGTCTTTCAAGGTCGTGCCGGTGTGGTCACGTCTGGGGACGACGTTGCCGTTGACTTCAACGGCGACGGGCTGCCCGTCCAGGCCGTGACGCTCCAGCAGGTCCGCGACCGTGAGCGCCCCGGTATCGGCGGCTTGCGATTCGGGTTGTCCATTGACCGTGAGATTCATCGACGACGATTTTAGCCGACGTCCGCGTGGAGATTCGTTGTGCCCTGCCGGGTTTTGGCCTGGGTTCTTGGGGTGGTATTTTGCCCGGATGAACGAGCCGGCGGCGAACGCGACGGAACCCGAGTCGACGCCCAGGGGCAGGAAGATGTCCGAGCCGGAGACCAGCGCGCAGTACGACGTGTGGTCTGGGTTTTATGACCGCACGTTCGGGGCGTTGGTCCACCGTCGGCAGAGCCGGGCGATCGCGGAGCTGGACGTGAAGCCGGGCGAGCGGGTGCTGGACCTGGGCGTGGGCACGGGGCTGTCGCTGATCAAGTACCCGCCCGACGCGAAGGTGGTGGGCGTCGACCTGTCGGCCGGTATGCTCAAGAAGGCCGACGACAAGCTGCAAGGAGACGGCCTGCACCACGCCGACCTGATCCAGGCCGACGCGATGCACACGCCGTTCGCGGACGACAGCTTCGACCACGTCATGGTCAGCCACGTGATCAGCGTGGTGAGCGACCCAAACCGGCTGCTCGAGGAGTGCAAACGGATCGTCAAGCCGACGGGCACAATCGTCGTGCTCAACCACTTCCAGAGCCCGTCGCCGGTGGTGGGGTTTTTCGAGCGGGTGCTGAACCCGGTGTTCGTGAAGATCGGTTGGCGGAGCGATCTCACGCTGCAGGAGTGCGTGCGGGGCCTGGGGCTGCACGTGCTGTACCACTTCAAACTGAGCTGGATCGATTTCTGGCAGATCGTGGTCCTGAGCCCGACACCACGGGCGCCGCTGCCTGCGACGGACCTGCCGCGTGGGGCGGGGCCGACCGCGATCTGAACCGGGCCACGGCGCCAATCGTTGTCAAGGTGAAGCCAACTCGGGCCGCGTTGCGGGTTGGCGTTATTCTGCGGGGGTGAAGACGATCCAGGGAGCACGGACGGCCAGTCAGCGGTGGGGGGGCAGCGGTCGGCCGGTTGCGTGGCCGCGGTGGTACTTCCTGGCCGCGCTGGCTATGGCGTGGTTGATCCAGAGCGCCGGCTCGGCGGCACAACCGATCGTGTTGAGCGACCCGGCGTTGTTGTCGGCGGCGAAGGCAACGACGTGGGACGATGGCGGTGCGCGCTACGTGTTGCTCGAGACCGCCCAAGCCGACGAGCGCGGCGCGGGCGTCCGTGTTGGGGCGATGCGGTTCTCGGCCGAGCGGGCCTTGGTACGCGTGCAGCGGCGCGGCGCGGCCGGCGCGCAACGCTTCGACGTGGCGGCGGTGCTGGACCGGGCGGCGACCGAGGGCATCGCGCTGGACGGCGAAGGCGCATGGGGCGATTCGGTGTCGGCGGAGGCCGCCCGGTTGCTGGTGACCGCAACGACGCGCGGCGGGGTCACGCTCGAGGTCGACAGCCTGCAACGCCGTGACGGCGCAGTTGAGTCAAGCTTCGTGACGTCGGCGCTACAGCGGCTCAAGCGTTTCGACACCGCTCAGGCCGGGACGCGTTCTCTAACCGACCCCCCGCCAGCGCTCACGGAGGCGCAGCGGCAGAAGCGCGACGCCGTTGCCTCCGCGGTCCGCGCCAGGCGGCAACGTCTGATCGATCAGGCGCGGGAACAGGCCGGCCCGCCGGACGAACTCGTGGCCGACGCCGCCCGCGCCGCGCAGCCGGCACCGGACCTCGGCGTGTTGCCCGCCCGCGGCGTCGTCAGCTTCGCGCCAGGTTCCGTGGTCATCGACGACCGCGGTGACGAGACCGTGATTTCGCTGCTCGACGGCGTCGCCGTCACCTTCGAGGATTACGCCACGAGCCGAACCGTCACACTGCGAGCGCGAAGGGCTGTACTTTTCGTCGGCAAGGGCGATGAAGACGCCGGCGATGTCGAGTTCAGCGACGGTCAACTTGACGCCGGCGACATACGCGGCGTCTACCTCGAAGACAACGCGATCATCACCGACGGCGACTACACCGTGCGTGCCCCGCGGGTCTACTACGACCTGCGGGACAACCGAGCCGTGCTGCTCGAGGCGGTGCTGTTCACGTACGACCTCAAACGCCGGGTGCCGCTTTATCTCCGGGCCGATGTGCTCCGGCAGACGGCGGCGCGGTCGTTCGAGGCGCGGGACGCGCGGTTCACCACCAGCGACTTCCACGAGCCGCACGTTGCACTTGGCGCGGGGCGCATCGCCGTGTCGCAGTACGAGACGGAATCCGGAGAGGTCGGGCAGGCCGTCGACGCCTCGGACATCACGCTCCGGGTCGGCGACGCGCCGGTGTTCTACTGGCCGCGCTTCGCCGGGCGGGGCACCGACACGCCGCTCCGCCGTGCCCAGGCCGGCTACAGCAATAACGACGGCGCGACCGTCGAGACCGAGTGGGACCTGTTCGCCCTGCTGGGCAAGGAAGAACCCGACGGCGTCCGGGCCAACCTCGAACTCGACTGGCTTGGCGAGCACGGCGCGGGCGTCGGGATCGATGTGGACTACCAGCGCGAAGACATGTTCGGCCGGTTCGACGGCTACGCGCTGCTCAACGACAACGGCGACGACGACCTGCCCCAACGCGCCGACATCGAGCAGGACGGCGAGCTGCGCGGCTACGCGTCGTTGCAACACCGCCAGACGCTCCCCAACGGGATCGACCTCTCGCTCGAAGCGGGCTACGTCAGCGACGAGACGTTCCTGGAGGAGTTCTTCCCCGGCCTCGCCGAGGAAGCCAAGCCATTGGAATCTTCCATCTACCTGAACCGGCAGGAAGAGGAGACGCAGGTCACCGCGCTGCTCAAGGCCGACGCCAACGACTTCGTCTCGCAGCTCGCCTGGCTGCAGACGCCCGGCTATACGGTCGACCGGCTGCCCGAGGTGGCGTACAACCGCGTCGGCACGCCGATCCTCGACGGCGTCGCGACGTGGTACAGCCAGAACTCCGCGTCGGTGCTCAGGCTCAACGTCGGCGAAGACACCCCAAGCGACCGCGGCTTCAACGACGCGCAGGCGTTGAGGACCTTCGGCATCCTCGCCGACACCAGCTACGAGGACGCCGCCCGCGCCGCAGGCCTGCCGAACGACGCCGTGCTCCGCGCGGACAGTCGGCAAGAGGTCGTGGTGCCGCTGGAACTAGGCGACGTGAACATCACGCCGTTCGCCGTCGGCCGGGTCACCGCCTACGACGACGGGTTCGAGGAGTTTAACGGCGGCAACGACGACAGCGTCCGCCTCTGGGGCCAGGTTGGTACCCGGCTGAGCACGGAGCTCTCACGCTCCTACGACGACGTCTCCAACGCCGTGCTCGATGTCGACGGCATCCGCCACATCGTCGAGCCCAATGCGACCGTCTCGTTTGCCGAGAGCTCTATCGACCCCGACGAGCTGCCGGTGTTCGACTACGACGTCGAGTCGCTCGCCCAAGGCAGCCTGTTCCGCGTCGGCGTGAACCAGACGTTCCAAACGCGGCGCGGTGGGCCGGGTCGGCAGCGCACCGTCGACTGGGTCCAACTCAACAGCTACGTCGCTTTCGCCACCGAGGACGATCTCGACGCCGAGCCGCTCGGCCGGTCGTTCGACTACCGCCCCGAGTTCACACGCGGCGGCGACCACTTCTACACCGAGCTGCTCTGGCAGCTCAGCGACGCCGTCGGACTCGCCGGCGAAGTCACCTACGACCTCGAGGACGACCGCGTCTCGCAGTGGCGGCTCGGCGGGGAAGTGCGGCACTCGCCCCGCCTCACAACCTACCTCAGCTACGAGGAGATCGATCACGTCGACAGCGCGCTGCTGACCTGGGGCCTGAACTACCAACTCACGACGAAGTACCGCTTCGGCGCATACCAGACACTCGACTTCTCCGGCAACGAACGACGTAACCTCACCCTCGCCCTCGAACGCCGGCTGCCCCGGATGCGTTTCCTCGCCACCGCGTCGTGGGACCAACTCGAAGACGAGCAGTCCTTCGGCTTCGTATTGATCCCCGAGGGCTTCGGCGGCAGCCGCGGGATCGGGACGGGTTTGTTCAACTGAGCCAACGGCTCTCGAAAGCAAAGGGCCGCTCGTGTCGGGGATGCGACTCTTCTGGATCGTCTGCGGCATGTTGGCGGCCCCGATCTGGCTGCCACCTCTGCTGGTCATGTTGTTGACTCGTTTTTACGTCGACCGTGTGCTTGATCTTCCACCGTACAGTCGGCACTGGAGCGATGTGTTCACGGGTTGGCCACTGTTCTTCGTTTCTTTCGTCGCCTGGATGTTCATACTCACCCGGATCGTTCAGTGGGTCGACTCGTAAGGATCATTTCAGAGGTCGCAGGCCCGCGTCAGACCGTTGCAGATTGACGGCGGCGAGAGCCGTCGGGTGTTGGCGCCAGAACTTCACGAGTTGCGACCGGCTTACGGAGAGTGCATCTGCCGTCGCTTTTTCGTCGCGGTCATGCGTCCTCATCGCGTCGAGCGATTCGGCGAGAAGGGCGGGCGCGTCGGTGTGTTCTGGGTTGACCGATAGCCGCCCACCGGCGCTGCGTGACCGCCATAACGTCGAGGGCTGCCCCCACGGCCGACGCTCGGCGACCGCGAGCTTCATCCGTAGTCGGAACACCGCGGCCGATTGGTTTTCCTGCTGGCTACGCCGTTCCGAGGCCTCGGCCGTGATCCCGCTGGGTTCATGCGTGACCCGCACCGCGGTCTCGACCTTGTTGCGGTGTTGGCCGCCGGGCCCGCCGCGTCGTCCCCGGTTCACGGTGCACTGCCGCAGCAGGGCGTCGTCCGGTAACGCCGCGGGGTGCGGCCCCGGATCGGGTTGGTGTTCGGTGTGCACGGCGTGAGCATACGACGCCGCCCAACCGCTGCCGGTATCGTGCCGATCCTGTCGCCGGGCCCCGACGTTCCGACCCCTTTGCAGGACCGCGCCGCGTGGAAGAGCAGACGACGAACCAACCGCCGCCGACCGGCGATACAGGCACCCGCCTCGAGCGCCTCGACGCGTGGATGGCGAGCAATCCCTGGCACCCGCGCGTCGTGCCGTTCTTCGTGTACATCCTCGCGCTGGCGCTGGCGAGCTTCGTGCCCGGTGGAGACCGCGTCGCGGCACTCGCCTACCTGCCGATCTACCTCACGGCCAACATCCTCATCCTCTGGCTGCTCTGGCGGTACCGCAAACTCACGCCCGAGCTCAACCTGCGGTTCCACTGGACCGTGATCCCGTCCGCGGCGTTCCTCACGTTCGCCTGGGTTGCGCTGGGCTACGGCTACAACACGCTCTTCTTCGGCGGGCTCGAGAAAGTCGCGCTCGAGGACGCCGACACGTTCGGCGAACTGGTGGCGGTCGGCCCCGCTGTGTTCTGGACCGTCTTCGTCGCCCGTGGCCTAGGCATGTCGATCGTCGTGGCGTTGTTCGAGGAACTCTTCATCCGCTCGGCGATGCTGCGCGGCCTGCACCGTTGGCGGCTGACCAAGACCGGGCTGCTCCAGGTCGCCCACGACCTGCCCGCGCTCGGGGACGTGGTCGCCGACAAGCCGGCCGTGATCGCGGCACAGAAGGAGCCCCCGGCGTTCACGGTGCAGCTGACGAACACGCCATTGGGGCGGGTCACCGTGTTTGCGACGGTGGCCTCGACGCTGGTCTTCATGCTCTCGCACGGCCTACGCGACTGGGCCGGTTGCATCGCCTGCGGCGTCGTCTGGTGCGCGATGGTGTGGTGGACCAACCGCGAGCGCTTGCCGGTCGAGAAGCGTGCCGGCCTGGGCCCGGTCGTCTGGTCGCACGGCCTGGTCAACGCCGCGCTGTGGGTGTTCACGTACACGACCGGCGACTGGCAGTTCCTCTAGTGCCAAGTCTGAGATTGCGCTAGCGCCCGATCACGTCGCGCGGACCGCTGATCAGCAGCGCATTTGCCGTGGGATCGCGACCGTCGTCGACAGGATCGTTCTCGAAGAGGTGGTCCTCCGCGGGATCGACAACGCCGTATTTGAGATCGTCTAGCACCGGCGTTTCTTCGAAGCTCGTCGAACTATCGTTGCGGGTGACGGCCCCGTGCCAGCGGCCGCTGTTCGGCTCGGTCCAGTAGCTGCTGATGCGTGAGCCGACTTCGGTGTTAGCGCCGGTGTTGCGGTCGCTGATTACGGCCGCTTGCGTGTTGATGGTCTCGCGCCACTCGGTGGCTCGGCCGGGCGCGAGGGGCTCGGCACCGGGCGGGGGCGGGTTGCCATCTTCGTCGAGCCCGGCGTAGTCGAGGAAGGCGTAGGAAAAGTTGGCCGGCCCGTCGGGGTCCAACGGCGCCCGGATGGTCTCGCCGGGTTGCGCCTTCTCGGCCACCACGTGCATCGGGTTGATGAAGTACTCGGCCGACCCGGCGGGGATGAAGTCACCGGTCAGGAGCCAAGCGACGTCGTTCGAAGCCGTGCCCGGCACCGCGCCGAAGTGTTGGCCGTCTTCCTGAGCGGGAGGCGCCTCGGCGATCAATCCTCTTGAGTTGAGCCCCGGGAAGTACCCGTCGCCACCCCCGCGCTTGTTGCCTTGGGCGAAGATGAACAACCCTTGGTGGATGCCACGCGTCTGCGTGTTGTTCTGCATCATTCGCGCGACGGTGCGGTTCTGCGCTAGGCTCGGGGAAAGCAAGGCAATAACAATCGCGCACGCGGCGAGAACCACAACGGCATCGGCGAGGCCGAAAGCATGAGAGGAACAGTTCGGCGGGTGGATACAGCATCTCATGTCGGGCTCCCGGGGTGATGCGTTGTCGAAAGATTCAACGCGAACAAGGCGGCGTCGTGCATGATCGGTCGTGTCCGGCCGGCTTGTCAACGTTGTTTGCGTTGCGAGTCGCAGTTATGGCTCTGAGTTGGTCCGACGCTCTTGCCATACGAGCTGCGCGATCATCGCGATGATCTTGGTGCCGGCCCGAACGCTGCCGACGACCGAGCCGGAGATCTTGCTTTTCCCCGCGCGCCGGCGGCGGTAGGGCACGTCGAGTTCGACGACGCGTAGACCTCGTGTCGCGGCTTTGTACTGCATCTCGACGGTCCAGCCCCAGGTGCGGTCGGCCATGTCGAGGCGCTGCAGCGCGTCCCACGTGATTGTCCGCATCGGGCCGAGGTCGCGGTACCGCCGGCCGGTGGTGAGTCGAAGCAGGAGGCACGCCAACCGATTGCCGAAGCGCTGGTGCGGGTCGAGCGCGCCGCGTTCTTCGGGGCAGCGGCGGCCGAGCGCGAGGTCCGCCTCGCCCCGTTCGAGCGGGTCGAGCAGGCGAGGCAGTTGGGCCGGGTCGTCCGCGAGGTCGGCGTCGAGGAACGCGACGGCGTCGGGGGTGCCGGCGGGGACCGTGCGTGTCAGCACCGCCGGCGCCGCGGGGTGTGGTTCGGGAGTCGACGCGATGTCGCGCAACCCGGCGAGACACGCGTTGCCGTACCCAGGCCGGGGTTCGTGGACGATCGAAGTGAATCCCGCCTCAACGGCAAGCTCACCCGTGCCGTCGGTCGAGCCGTTGTCGCAGAGCACGACCCGGCGGATCGTGCCGCCGTCGAGCAGCGGCCGCAGCGCTTCGGCCAGCGCGGCGAGGTTCTCCGCCTCGTTGCGGGCCGGGATGACCAGGTCGACGATCACCCGCGGAAGGTAGGGGATGTGGTAGCCGTGTGCCCGCGGTTGCTAGGATTCGGGTTCATGCACATCCGCGACATCTTCGCCAACACGCAGACAACGTTCTCGTTCGAGTTCTTTCCGCCCAAGACGCCGGCGGCGGCCGAGGATTTGTTCGCAACGGTCCACGACCTGCAACGGCTCCGGCCGAGCTTCGTGGACGTGACCTACGGCGCGGGCGGCTCGACGCGGGACCTGACGCACGACCTCGTGCTGCGGATCAAGAAGGAGACCGCGATCCCGACGATCCCGCACCTGACGTGCGTCTGCCACAGTGAAGCCGAGCTCGATGCGATCCTGCAACGCTGGACGCAAGAAGGCGTGGGCAACATCCTGGCGCTCGGCGGCGATCTGCCCCGCGACAAGCCGGACTGGGACCGCGGCCGGGACGCGTGCCGGTACGCGTCGGACTTGATCGGCTACATCAAGAAGTTCAGTGAGACGCACGGGCACCCGGATGCGCGCGGCTTCGGGATCGGGGTGGCGGGCTTCCCCGAAGGACACCCGGCGACACCGAACCGGATGCTCGAGATGGACCACCTCAAGGCGAAGGTCGACGCGGGCGCCGACTACATCTGCACGCAGCTGTTCTTCGATAACCACGACTTCGAGGACTTCCGCGCCCGTTGCGAGCTTGCGGGGATCGACATCCCGATCCTGGCGGGGGTCATGCCGATCACGTCGGTGAAGGGTATGCGGCGGATGGCGGAGTTGGCGGCCGGGTCACGCTACCCGGCGTCGCTGCTGCGGGCGCTCAACCGTGCCGGCGAAGACGAGGCGGCGGTGCGGCGCGTCGGGATCCACTGGGCGACTGAGCAGTGTCGGCAACTTCTCGATCGCGGCGTGGCGGGGCTGCACTTCTACACGCTCAACAAGTCCGACGCGACCCGGCAGATCTACGAGAACCTTGGCGTCACCGACTCGGCGGCGCTGGGCGGAGGATGACTCGCACCCGGAAGCCGGGACCGGTAACGTCATCGGCCGGCTTTGTTGGCTATCACGTCCGCACTTACTGCAACGGCTCGATCTTCATCAGCAGAAGAACCTGCGCTTCGCCGCCCGGGACGGCCTCGGTCATCAGCGCCCGGCCGAGGTTGAGCGGCAGCGGCTGGATCCGCCGCGGGAACAGGTTTGGTGTGTCGGGCTGCGTCGGGGTTGTTTCGCTCTCGGGCGCTGGCTCGTCTTCGGCGTGCGGGGTCGTTGACTCGCCGGCGTTCTGCAGTATCAAGTTGCGCGCCGGCTCTGCAATCTTCCCGGCGTCGGCCGTTTTGGTCGGGCGGTCCTCGCCGTCGGGTGCTTGGCCGTCGGGTTCCGCGGGTTCGGGCGGAAGCGTCGACGGGTCCCGGGCCAACCCCAGCACGAGGAACCGGTCACTCGGCACGGCGACGGTGACGGCCAACTCGTCGAACCGTCGGCCGTCAAGCAGCTTCTCCTCATCGGTCCGGGCACGCAGGATGTGTCGGGGTTTGTGGTGGTGGGGCGTCAGTTCGACGCGCGTGAAACCGCCGGGTTGAGGCTTGAAACTGATCAGCAGGTGAAGGCGGTTGCCCCGGACGGTTTCACGCTTGGGCGCAAATGGCGGCACGGTGAGGTCGGCGAAGAACCTGGCGGCCAGCGGCCGGGACCGCAGTAGTGACATCGGCCGGGGCCCGCCGATGACGCGTTGGACGCGGTCGTCGGCACGCGTGCCCGGCAGAGCGTCGAGGAAGGCTTCGAGTTGCGACTCTTGGAGTAGTCCGATGCGCAGCCCGTTGCCGTGCCAGACGCCGCGGGTGAGCGCGGGGAAGACGTCCTCGTCAACGGTCTTCCAAGCGGCATTGACCGACTGGTTCAACGGGACGCTGAGCGTGGTCACGCGGGCGCGCACCGCGGCGTCGGCGGGGATGGCCGACCCGCCCGGCTCGAGGTCACGGATCGCGTCGTCGGGTGGTGTGACGTTGGAGCGGATGTCGCGGAGCGTGACGTCCGGGGTGTCCGTGGCCGGCGGCGGGGTCTCGCAGCCGGGCAACAGCGCGAGCGTAGGGCCCAGCAACAAGCAAAAAGCCAAGAGCCGCCGAGCGCGTCCGATGGAACTGCACATGCCCGGATTTTACCGGCTACTACGCCGCGACCCGCCGTTGAAGCCGCGGTTCGATCACGCCACCCAAACAACAAACCCCCGGCTCGGAGCGGCCGGGGGCTCGCGGTCTGTCACGGACCTGAAGTCGCCGGTCCCCGCAGAGGACGCGGGGCGCGGCGGGGGCGATGCGGTCTGAGTTGACCTACTTAGTTGACCTGTTCCTTGAGGCCCTTGAGCGCCCGGACGCGGACGTTTTTGCTTGCCGGCTTGGCCTTGATCATGATCTCTTCGCCGGTAAACGGGTTGATCCCCTTGCGGGCCTTGGTCGCGGGCTTCTTGACGACGGTCATCTTCGCCAGGCCCAGGAGGTTGAACACGCCGTTCTTCTTCAGCGACTTGACCATTACGTCTTGCAGCGCGTCGGTGACGGCCACGACGTCCTTGCGGGTCATGTCGGTCTGCTCGGCGATGGTGCGGTAGACCTCGGCCTTGGTCGGGGCCTTCTTGGTCGCGGCTTTCTTCGCGGTCTTCTTCTTCGCCATGGTGCTCTCCTTGCGTCGGCCGAAGCCGGGGGTGAAAACTTCCGGGTTGCAGAAGTTCGGGGGTTGAAACTCTTCCGTGACAGCGGGAAGGCGGTTGACGAGCCGGGGACGAACCCCGGGGACTGAGGGCGGCGGTCCTGCGCCGGAAACCCCTTGTTTTATAGGGCAAAACGCCCGTGCGTGCTCCGGGTATCGCGTTTGGTGCGAGGAATCCTGCACTTTTTGCGATGGCGCGTCAAATGGATCGGGAAAAACCGGGCAATTCGCCACCCTTTCGGATCGCTTGCGGGGCCGACTCTTGGAGCCTTGGGGTTCCGGTGAGCGTCTGCCAACCTGACAGGGGAACGCGCCGGCGGTGGTGTCGTGGCAGCGAAAACACGCGATTTTAGCCGCTCAGGGCCATTTTTTCGGCATGTTGCCGGCATCGCGATTGCCCTGCGTTATGTGGTTGGGCGTGGCATACTGCGCACGCCGGCCCCGGATCGGACCCCCGCTCTCCAACTGCCGCCGGCACGCCGATACCCACCGGAGATGCCGCCGCCGGCCTACGACAAGGAATCCCCACCATGAGCAAGACCATCGGCATCGACCTGGGCACGACCAACTCCGTCGTCGCCGTCATGGAGGCCGGCAGCCCCAAGGTGCTGATCAACGCCTCCGGCAACCGAACCACTCCCTCCATCGTCGCCTTCACCGACAAGGGCGACCGCCTCGTCGGGCAACCCGCCCGGCAGCAGCAGGTCACCAACCCCAAGGGCACCGTGTACTCCATCAAGCGCTTCATGGGCCGTCGCGGCAGCGAGGTGCACGAAGAGCAGAAGATGGTCCCCTACGAGGTGCTCGGCGGCGAAACGGACTTGGTCAAAGTCAAGGCCAAGGGCAACGAGTACACGCCGCAGGAGATCTCGGCGATGGTGCTAGGCAACCTCAAGAAGACCGCGGAGGACTACCTCGGTGAGAGCGTGACCAACGCGGTCATCACCGTGCCGGCGTACTTCAACGACAGCCAACGGCAGGCGACCAAGGAGGCCGGCGAGATCGCGGGGCTCAAGGTCGACCGCATCATCAACGAGCCCACCGCTGCCGCGCTCGCCTACGGCCTGGACAAGAAAGCCAACGAGAAAATTGTCGTCTTCGACCTCGGCGGCGGCACGTTCGACGTCTCCATCCTCGACGTCGGCGACGGCGTGTTCGAGGTGCTCGCCACCAACGGCGACGGACACCTCGGCGGCGACGACTGGGACGAGAAGCTCATCAACTTCCTCGCCGACGAGTTCAAGAAGACCGACGGCATCGACCTCCGTAGCGACCCGATGGCGCTGCAACGCCTGAAAGAGGCCGCGGAGAAAGCCAAGATCGAGCTCTCGCAACAACAAGAGACCACGGTCAACCTGCCGTTCATCACCGCGACGCAGGACGGCCCGAAACACCTGATGATCAACCTGACCCGCACCAAGTTCGAGCAGCTCTGCGAAGACCTGTTCGACCGGCTTCGGGGCCCGTGCGAGACCGCGCTCAAGGACGCTGGCCTCTCGACCGGCGACGTCGACGAGGTCGTGCTCGTCGGAGGCTCGTCGCGCATGCCCAAGGTGCAGGCGATCGCCAAGGAGATCTTCGGCAAAGAGCCGAACAAGTCGATCAACCCCGACGAGGTTGTCGCGCTCGGCGCCGCGATCCAGGGCGGCGTGCTGCAGGGCGACGTCAAGGACGTGCTGCTGCTGGACGTCACGCCGCTGTCGCTGGGCATCGAGACGCTGGGTGGCGTGATGACGAAGCTGATTGAGAAGAACACGACGATCCCGACCAGCAAGAAGGAGACGTTCAGCACCGCCGCCGACAACCAGAACGCGGTGACGATCCACGTGCTTCAGGGCGAGCGGGAGTTCAGCAACGACAACCGCACGCTGGGCAAGTTCAACCTCGAGAACATCCCGCCCGCCCCCCGCGGCGTGCCGCAGATCGAGGTCGAGTTCAACATCGACGCCAACGGCATCCTGAACGTCAAGGCGACCGACAAGGCGACCAACAAGAGCCAGGACATCACGATCGAGGGTAGCTCGGGCCTGAGCGATTCCGAGATCGAGAAGATGAAGGCCGACGCCGAGGCCCACGCCGAGGCCGACAAGAAGAAGCGCGAGCTGATCGACCTGAAAAACCAGGCCGAGCAGGTCGTGCACGAGACCCGCAAGCAACTCGAGGAGCACGGCGAGAAGGTCGGCGCCGACGTCCGCGGCAAGATCGAGTCCGCGCTGTCCAGCGTAGAAGAAAAGGTCAAGGCCGACGACGCCGATGCGATCAAGGCCGCCCTCGCCGCGCTGCAAGCCGAGGCCCAGGAACTCGGCAAGGCGGTCTATGAAGCCGCCGCGCAGGGACAGGGCGACGAGGCGGCGCCCGGTAGCGCTGACGCTACCGAGCAAGGCAAAGCCAACGACGACGACGTCATCGACGCGGAATACGAAGTCAAGAACTGATTGCCGGCCAAACGGCGCAAACCAACACAACCCTCGGTCCAACGCCGGGGGTTGTGTTCATTGATCGCGCTGGCCGCGGGTCGGCCGGGACAACAGGCCCCAGCCGAGTAGGGCGACGCCGGCGACCGTCGGCTCCGGTACGGCCGAGCCCGTGAAGTCCGGGGCGCTGCCTGCGCCCCAGTTCTGCAGGACCCCGTCGAGCTCGTTCTGGTCGACGTTGCCGTCGAACGGTCCGCCGCCGACCAAGGCGTTCTCGTCGCCGGTGAACGTCCCGGTGCCCCAGTTCTGCAGCACGATGTCGAGGTCGCCTTGCTCGACCTGTCCGCTGCCGTCGTAGTCACCGAGAACATCACCGGCGACTTGATCGCCGGTGAGTTGGATGTTGCGGAACGCGAAGGCCTCGGTCCCGCCGTTGGTCTCGCCGGTGTAGGTCAGGGCGAGAGTCGACCCCGCGCCAGTCACTGGCGCAATCAGGCTGACGAAGTCGTTGCTGAGTTCGGTCCCGTTCATCGACATCGGGTCGTCGAGGTTGAAGGTATCGCCGCCGTCCAGCGTGTAGTCGGCGTCACCGGCGTCGTCGACCGTGCTCTCGTACAGAGTCACGGGCTCTGCGCCGTCGATGCTCGCGATGAACACGTGGGTGTCGGCGTTCTCGAAGTCACCCATGGCGGCGAAGTCGATGCTGAACGCGAGGTTGATGAAGTCCGCGATGTCGAACGTCCACGTGGCGGTGTTGGTGTTCTCTCCGGTGCTGTTGACGGTGTCGACCACCCCGAAGAACACGCCGTTGTCGCCCTTGCCGATGATCCCCCGGTTGTCGCCGGGGTCAAGGCTGAGGCTGTCGTCGAGGATCACGTCGGGAATGTCCGGCGTCCCGGGGGCGAGCCGGCTGCGTACGCCGAACATGTCCCCGGAGATCGTGTAGTCCGGGTCGGCGGTGAACGAGACGACGATGTCCGGCCCGTCAGGGCTGACCGCCCGCCCGACCTGTGCCGAGGTGTCGAGCACGCCGAAGGAAGAAGCAAAGAATAGCGCGGGCGCGGTAACGCGGAAGGTACAGCGGGTCATCGTGTGGGCCTCCGGAAAGATGAGCGAGAGAGGTCATAGTACCACGCGATGGTGCCAAGGCTATGTAAGCGTCAAGCAAAAACCCGCGGCGTTTGCCGCGGGTTTTGCGAAGGTTCGGGTTGTCGACCGGCTCAGCCGCGGCGCCGCAGCATCGCGAGGCCGCCCAGGCCCAGCAACGCGAGGGTCGCGGGCTCGGGGACCGGGCTGCCCGAGAAGTCCGGGGCGGCGATGCTGCCCCAGTTCTGGAGCACGCCGTCGAGCTCGTTCTGGTCGACGGTGCCGTCGAACGGGCCGCCGCCCACGAGCGCGGCTTCGTCACCCGTGAACGTCCCCGTGCCCCAGTTCTGGAGGACGATGTCGAGGTCGCCCTGCTCAACCTGGCCGGAGCTGTCGTAGTCGCCGGTGAGGGCCTCGACGAGTTCCTCGATGAAGAAGAACTGCAGCTGGTCGCCGTTGCTGAACAGGCCGTTGGAGGTGTCGGCGTCGAGCTGGATCAGCGTGGTGATGCCGGTGTCGAGGTCGAGGCGGTACCAGTCGTGGTCGAAGCCGGTGCCGTTGGTCGAGTTGGCGGTGTTGTCGAGGTCGAAGAAGTAGACGTCGTTGTTCACGTCGTCGTACACGGTCCAGCGGCCGTCAGTGATGACGCTGTCGTCGTCGTCGACGCCGCTCACGGAGAGCTGGTTGTAGCCCCAGCCGCCGACCTCGATCCGGCCGTCGCCGTTCTGGTAGTTGAGGATCTCGCGGGTGATGACGCTCGGCTCGTCCTGCGGGTTATCGAAGAAGCCCGACTCGACGATGACGACGCTCCCCGAGTCGCGGTCGACGAAGATGCGGTCGCCGTCGCCGTTGTTGGCGCTGGGGTCGATGACGGGGTTGTCGTCGAGGACGGTGACGGTCGGGAAGTCGGGGCCGGCCCCGATCTGGAACTCGGCAAACCCGTTGCCCGCCTCGCCGTCGAAGTTGGTGATGTCGAAGAAGGTGAAGATGTCGCCTTGGTTGTTGGCGGGGGTCACGGTATCGTTCTGGCCCGCGTCGGACTCGAGGATCCAGAGGCCGGTCCGGCCGGTCGCCGCGTCGTCGACGAAGGCGATCCCGTTGACCTCGCTGGTGGTGGTCGCGTCGAGCTGCAGCCGGCCGAGCACGACCGATTCCCACGACTCCGTGGTGCCGGCGTTGAAGCCGCCGACGTCGAGCGTCGGGTTGACCGTCGCTTGGCCGGGGGCGGTGGAGACCCGGCGCAGGGCCCGGACCTGGCTGTCGTTCTCGGGCAGGTCGCCCGTGGCGAGCGACGCCGTGGGCCGGTCGATGAGCAGGAGCGTGTCCTGGTTGACGAACTCGAGGTGGGTGTCGAAGAACTCGCCGGGGACGAACTCGGGCCGGGCGATCTCGCCGATCTTCTCGACGGCGGTGTTGAACTGCACCTCGCTGGCGTTGCCGCCGGACGGGTGGCCGAACGGCCCGGGGTTGTAGGTGACGTAGTTGCTGTTCTGGTTGGTGGTCCAGTCGTTGTAGAGCGTGGCGAACGGGATCTTGAGCAGGTCGTAGCTGCCCTCGGTGTTGTCGGGGATGTTGTCCGCCGGGACGCCCGGGACGAACACGCCGGCGGCGGCGTCGCGGTCCTCGGCGATCAGGTAGACGTCACCCGTGGTCGGGTCGACGGTGATCGAGTTGGGGCTGCGGTTGTCGGCGGTCGCCTTCTCGCCGGAGAACACGGCGAACAGCGGCGCGGTCAGGTCGTCGACGTCGTAGAAGACGACCGACTGCCGGGAGTCGCCGAAGTTGTTCTGCTTGTCCAGCAGCGCGACGAACCCGCCGGTGGGCTGGGCGGTCGCGGCGCCGGCGGTGAGCAGGGCCAGGGTGGAAACGGTGAAACGCATGGATTCTCCTCAGGCTTTGGGGGGTAAAAAGCGGGAATGAATACCGGGCGATCGCTACTCGATCACCTGGTTGTTGATGTCGTTGGGATCGACGGTGACCGACGCCCGCAAGACCACAGTGCCGGACGGGAAGTAGGCGTTGATGTCGAGCGCTTCTTCTTCGCCGCGGCTCTCGGCGTGGCCGTCAAAGAAGAGCTGGTTGATGTTGTCGTTGTGTCGGAACGCGAAACGTCGAGCGAGGTCGTCGAGCTTGCCGGTGGTGCGCATCCCGTTGAATGGGCCGTTGACGTGACCGACCGCCGGGCCGTACTCCATGTAGTTCCCGCCCTGGACCTGCCGCTCAAAGTCATTGTAAGTCATCACGGTGCCGTCCCAGTACCGAACGCCTTCGGAAATAGCGGCTTTGTCAGAGACGTTCGCGATCGCGTCAAGACTGGGCTTGTATCGATCCGTGACGTTGATGGAGCCGTTGATCACGCTTTGTGTGTCGCCCGTGATCCCGTTCCCAAAGAAGTGGAAGCCCAGCACGGCGGAGTAGCTGCCGTACGGTAGTTCGCCGGCATTGACCTCGTCACCAACCCCGTTGTCGTAAAACTCGTCGTTTGCCGGGCATCGGAAATCATTCTCGAAGTGCTCGACGATGCGTTCGAGCCGATCGGCGGGAAGGCCGAGTTCGTTGCCGAACATCGGTGAGACCCAATCCATGTTCTGGACCGGCTCGGTCGGTAGTTCACGGAACACATGGCCGGGCCCACCGACCCCAAAGCCGGAGGTGTTCGGCCCGGCGAGCCACTGGTTGTTGTCCGCGGCATAGGTCGCGACGGTGATCCCGAACTGTCGCAGGTTCGACAGGCAGACCGCGCCGCGGGCGGTGTTTCGCGCCGCGCCCAGCGCAGGCAGCAGGATGCCGATGAGCAGGGCGATGATCGAGATGACGACCAGCAGCTCGATCAGTGTAAACCCGTTTGCCCGGTCCGGCCGACGCGTCCGGGGAGTTGGCGAGTCCGGGGAAGCGGGGGTGAAGCGCATGTACATCGTCCTTGCTTTGGGGGGAGCCGTGGCCGTGTGCGGGCGGAGCCGGTTTTGGGGGCCAAGGATGGGCTGTTCACCTTCGGACGGCGGGCACAGACCAGATCCGAGGTCTTCTGCAACTTCCCAATATAAGCGAATCGTTCGGGATGTCTACGGCGAACCGCCCGGGCTCACGGGTTTTTTATACGGTTCACCCGCGTTGAATCCGCCGTGTGCCGGGTGCTTAGGCAGGGGTGGTGCCGTAGTGAACGTTTGCCCAAACAACCGGCAGCCCTGGTGGGTGCCCCGCGGCGCGGTGAAAGCAGCGCCATGTCCGGCAATCCCCGATGCCCGATCCCGTGTCAGCGCGTTTGATCGTCTTCTCGGGACACGCGGATCGTCGCCCGCACCCCGGCGTCGTCCAACGCGAAGTCACGCACCTCCGCCCGGCGGACCTCGTCGACTTTCAGGCGCGGCAGCGGGATCGGCCGGCCCTCGCTCACCGCGTCCAGCACCTCCCGCACCGACTCACGGCTCAACGTCTCCTCGTCCAACTCGTCGCGGATCAACTGCACGAGCCGCCCGGCCGGCAGGGGGACGTTCCCCGCGGTCATCCGCGAGACCCGGACCGACCACGGCGCGGTCTCGGCCTGGTCCGCGGGGCGATCCTTGGACGCCGGGTCCAACTCCTCGGGCGGCAACACCTCGAAGTACACGCTCACAATCTGACGGAGTTGGGGAAGGTCAACGTCGGCGGCGACGACGATCTGCCCGTCGCGCGGCGCGACCAGGATCGCCCCGACGCCGTCGGGCAGCGTCACGCCCTGGTTGGCCAGGTACTTCTCCAGCCGGACGCCCAGCCAGGCGTTGATCTCCTCGAAGCTCGCGTCCAGCGTCCGCAGCCCGTCCGTGCCCGGCTCGATCCGGCGGGTGTACTCGGTGGGAAGCCGCATCTCGACCTGCTTGGCCAGATCATCGAGCTGCGCCCGCGGCGTGTCCTGAAGGAAGCGCTGTTGCTGGACCCAGTGCGTCGGCTCGGCGGTCCACTGGCGGTACAGCACGAACGCGCCGGCCGTTAACACCAGAAGCACGAGCAGCACGGCGGTGAACCATCGGAATCGGCGGCGCGGCTTGGTCGGATGTTCGACGAGGATGGTGTGCGGTCCGGCGGAGGCGTGCGACGAAACAACATAGCGGCTGGCGTCAGCGCGCTCGCCCCGCCTGCCACGCCATCGCCTGTCGCTCGGCGTCCTGGATGAACGGGTCCTTGCCGTCCATGTACGCCTCGATGTCGCCGGGATGCGCGGCGGCGAGTTCGCGCTTGAGGTCGCTGTACCGCTTGGCCCAGTCGGGGTGGGCGGTCATGAAGTCGCGGAACGCGAGGTGCCGGGCGATGTCGGGGTGGCCGACGGCGTAGGCGTGGGCGTGGTGTGTGCGGACGCCGGCCGGGTTGCCCTTGCGGAAGTACCGCCGCCCCGGGAGCCCGAACTCGCCCATGGGTTCGTAGCCGATGCCTTCCATGGCGGGGTTCCGCGATTCGATGTCGGTCGGGCTCGTCGCTTCGATCAGGATGTCGATGATGGGCTTGGCGTGGACGCCCGGGATCGCGGTGCTGCCGATGTGGTGGAGGGCGACGGCGGCGGCGCCGAGCGCGTGGCGTAGACACTCGGCCTCTTCGTGAAACATCCCCGGCCAACGCGGGTCGGGCGGCACAACGAGGGCACGCTGGGTCGACATCGGGCGCGGCTGCTCTATGGAAGGGCGTTGGGTCAGGCGGTCGCCTTGGCGAGCGCGTTCGCGGCGTCGGCCAACGCCTGGTGCAACAGCTCGTGGTCGCCGCAGGCGGTGATGAACGCCTCGAGCTGCTCGACGCGTTCGACGCTGCCGGGTGGAGCGGCGACCTGCGCGAGCGCCGCGTCGCCGAGCGCTTCGGACGCGCGGACGAACCAGTGACGGGGCGTGACGCCCGTGCCGTTTGACTCGTCGGGGTGGAGCGGTGCGTGGCGCAGGCCCGGCGGCGGCGCGGCGACGTCCGCCGATACGTCGGGGCCGGCGAAGCTGCGCAGGTTCCACGTCGTCGCATCGCCGGCGTTGTCGGCGGAGAGCACCTCGACGTGTTCGTTTTCGTCGCGGGCCCGGTTGAGGAAACGTTGTGCGTCGTCCGCGGTGTTTGGTCGGCACATCACGACGCAGCCCGCGTCGAATGGTTCGAATCCTTCGGCGGTCCCGAGTTGGATGACCGCGTCCGCCGCGTTCATGCGGCGCTGCCGCCGCGCCTCCTGCAACGGCATGACGATCCGGGCGTAGAGCCGCCAGTCTTCCTGTTGCCGGGCCGCCGCGAGCGCGTCGAGGCACAGCGCCTCGCAGGCGAGGTAGTCCATGCCGACGAGCTTGGCGCTCGCCGCCTCCATGATCGCGTTGGCGTCGGGCATGCAGAGAGTCTACGTCGGTGCCGGATCAGCCTACAAAAGCCTTGTAGATCGCCCGGACCGCGGCCTCGAAGTCGTCCGCGTTGACGCCGACAATGATGTTCAGCTCGCTGCTGCCCTGGTCGATCATCCGGATGTTGACGCCGGCCTGGCCCAGCGCGCCGAACAGCCGTGCCGCCATGCCCGGCTGGGTCTTCATGTTTCGGCCGACGGTCGCGACCAACGCCAGGTCCGGGTCGACCTCGATGGTGTCCGGCTCGACCTCGCGCTTCAGGTCCTCGACCACGTCGTCGAGCTTGCCTTCCAGCTCCGTGTCGGCCACGACCAGCGACATCGTGTCGATGCCCGAGGGCATGTGCTCGAAGCTGATGTTCGCGCGTCGCAGGACGCCCAGCACCTTCTCGCCGTAACCGACCTCGTTGTTCATCAGCGCCTTCTCGAGCGCGATGACGGTGAAGTCTTTCCGGCCGGCGATGCCGGTGATGGGCAGGCCGCTCGCGTTTCTCGACGAGGCGTCGGGCGACGCGACGATGACCGTACCGTCGTCGTGCGGCGCGTTGGTGTTGCGGATGTGAACAGGGATGCCCGCCTCGCGCACGGGGAAGACTGCCTCAGGGTGCAACACGGTCGCGCCCATATACGACAGCTCACGGAGTTCGCGGTAGGTCAGCAGGGCGATGGTGGCCGGGGCGTCAACGATGCGCGGGTCGGTCATGAGCAGCCCGGACACGTCGGTCCAGTTCTCGTAGACCGCGGCGTGCAGCGCACGGGCGACGATCGCGCCGGTGATGTCGGACCCGCCGCGGGAGAACGTCTTGATCTGTCCGTCGGGGTCGCTGCCATAGAAGCCGGGAATCACCGCGGCTTGGCCTGGTGTTGCCTCGACCGCCTGTTTCACGGCCGCGTAGGTTGCGTCGGCGTCGAGCCGTCCCGCGCCGGTGAAGCGGACGACGTCGGCGGCGTCGATGAAGGGGCGGTCGAGCAGCGCCGCGAGCAGCCGGCCGTTGAGGTACTCGCCGCGGCTGGCGGCGTAGTCCGCGTCGCGCCCCGCGGCGGCTTCGTCGGTGATGGTCTCTTGGATATCGTCCAGTGCCGCGTCGAGCCAGTGGGTGTCCGCCAGCCCCAGTCCGCCGGCGATCTGCGTGAAGCGGTCGCGCACGGGTTGGAACACGCGGTCGATGCTGTCGCCGAGCGCCGCGGTGGAGTGGCATTGGTACAGGCGGTCGGTGATCTTGGCGTCGACGCTGTCCCGCTTGCCTGGGGCCGAGGGCACGACGACCCGGCGGGTGGGGTCGTCTCGCACGATGGCGGCGGCCTTGGCGATCTGCGCCGCGTCGGCGAGCGAGGTCCCGCCAAACTTGCAGACCTTCAGCGGTGACGACAAAGGGGGAGACGCGCTGCCCATGGGTTGGCCAGCGTAACGCCCCGGCCAGCGCAGGGCATGCGGGCGAGGCGCTCACGCTCGACTCTGTCCGTGGTCGTGCGTCCGATTGCCACGCCGACGGGGGCTGCTTACACTCTCCAGTTCGCCTTCGGGTCGCCCCGGCGATCCGACCCACGCCCGGGTGGCGGAACTGGCAGACGCGCCGCGTTGAGGTCGCGGTGGAGGTAAAACTCCTTGGAGGTTCGAATCCTCTCCCGGGCATTCCTCCGCATCGTGACGCGGTTCTCTGCGTCTCGGTGCGGTTTTTCTTATCGCTCGGGGTCTCGGTACGACCGGTTGCGGGCGGTTGCTGCGCCGCTTTTTGCGCCGCGCTGCTATCGCGGCAATCCGCCACAAAAACCTCGGCGGCTTTCTCGAAATGTTCGGTCGTCACTTGAAGGTAGTGATCGGCGGCGACCTTCGCGGAGTGGCCGCAGCAGGCCGCGGCGACGTGGGCGGGGAAGTGTTAGGCCAGTTCCGTCGCCCGCGAAGCGCGGAGGTTGTGCCAGAGCTTGGGCCACGGCGCGAGGCCGGCGCGTTTGATGATGCGTTGCAGCCCGGTCCGCAGGTTGACGCCGGCGTCACGCGTGTGCGTGATGACGAACTCTTCGCCTTCCTCGGCCTGCTCGAAGGCATTACGGAGGTGGGGCACCAGCTCGGGAAATAGAGGCACGATCCGAGCGCGCTTGCCGTCGTGATGCTCGGTCTTGGGCGAGGTCACAGTGAAGCGGTTGTTGGCCCAGTCGATATCGTCCCAGCGCAGGCGGAGTGATTCACTCGGCGTGCGGAGGCCGCCAAACCGGGCTAGGGCGAACAGGCAGCGCCACTTGGAGTTCGCTCAGCGGCGCGGACGCCGGCCAGTACGCCGAGCACCTGCGGCACGTCGTGCGCCGGGCGGTGGTGGATGACGCTTGACGGATAAGGACGGTGGCGCGAGCTGGCGAGCGATGCTGAGGGTTCGACCGGCTTGGGAGTGGCGGCGATCGTGTTGCGGCTGTTGGACGCGCGTTGGCGCGGGTAAGGATGCGACACGGGCGTTAGGTTGGGCCCGCGCTGTACGCCAGTCGATTGCGATGTTGATCGGTCGAGCTACGAACCCATTAGGGCGTCGAGCTGGGCGTCCGCTGAGTGACGGCTCTTTCGACAAATCGACGGATGGCCTTGCGCGAGACGCTTTGCTGCCCGTTCGAGAGCGAATCTGGCTTTACACGCGGTGCCTTCTGATCTGCGACGTTTGGGGTAATCGCATCGAACATCAGGTGGCGTCCGAGCCGACCCTGAAGGTCTGCCGCGGTAGGTTCGTCGGCGGGCGATTTCGGCTCAAACTCGTGAGGGTCGTCGGCGAGACACAGCGCGGCCGACTTGGCCGGGTCTTCGCACCACAGAAGCTTGTGGTCACGGGATCGAGCCATGTGTTCGACGGTTCCCCACTTGCAAGATGCGAAGACGGTGTCGCGGCCGACTTCGCCGCGTGTCAGGTCGATACCTTGCCCGTCGGTGATCGACCCGGCGTTAGCAATCGACGTAATCGTCGACGACAGGTCCAACAGGGAAGCAAGTGAACGATCGGCCTTGCCGCGGCGTGGGTATTGCACCTGATCGGGGAAACGTACGACCAGCGGGACACGCACGATCGGGTCGTACATGTAGTTCCCCTTCAGCAGGAGGTGGTGGTAGCCCATGTAGTCGCCGTGGTCGCTGGTATAGACGATTAGCGTGTTGTCGTACTGCCCGGTTGTGCGGAGGGTGTCCAGGATCCGTCCGATCTGGTGGTCCATTTGCGACAGCAGAGCGAAGTAGTAGGTCAGCACGCGTCGATACTGTGCCTCGGTCATGTCGCGGTACGAGAAGTGGTTTTCGCGGTAGGCGAGGTCGTGCTCGAGGCAGCGGTCGGTCCAGCCCGGCAGCAGGTCCAACGCGTCGGGGTCGTACCGGTCGATCCAGCTTTGCGGCGGGTCGAAAGGGTGGTGGGGCTTGACAAACCCGACCATCAGGCAGTTGCCCCCGGAAGACCACCGTGCAACGCGGCGTACGGCCCGTTCGCCGATCCAACTGGTCGAGTGAAACCGCTCGGGCTGGTCGAAGGGCAAGGCCCCGAACGTTTCCCAATAGTCCGAGGGCGCGCGTTGCCGTTCTTCGTCGACTTGGTCGATGACGTCGATCCAGTCGCAGCGATTGTGGGCTTGGAGCCAGCGGTGGTAGTCATCTTCGTACCGGCCCCGGCCGTGCTGCTCGGCGAGCTCGAGTTCATCGAAGCCGATGTCCAAGTAGGTCGGAGTGAAGTGCATTTTCCCTACCGCCGCGGTCCGGTAGCCCGCGTCACGTAACAGCCTGGGGAAGGTGGGAAGGCCCGGGTGCGGCGTGCTCTCGTTGGACCATGCTCCGTGCTGATGCGGGTACAGGCCTGTCAACAGCGAATAGCGCGAAGGCGTGCAGACGGGGCTGGCGCAGAAGGCGTCGGTGTAGACCGTTGCCTCGGCTGCGAGCCGGTCTAGGTGCGGGGTCTGCGCCTGGCTGCCGCGGTACCCCACGCAGTCGTGCCGGTGCTGATCACTGAGGATTAACAGGATGTTGGGGCGGTCGTCGGCGAGAGGCATGGGACACCGGAAACGGTGGGAATCATCGGACTACTGACGACCGAAAAATACTGCACGCCCGCCGCGATAAGTTCAAAAATCTGCAGACTCATTTCTGAACGCAGGCCGACGGAGCCGTCGTAAGTTTGGCGTGTCCATTCAAGGGCCCGTCTTGGTCTTGGCCCGAAATCCGCACGACTCGATCTCTACTCTCGATTCCAAGAGACGCCCCATGACCGCCCCGCGTTCAACCCAACTCGCGTTCACGCTCATCGAACTCTTGGTCGTCATCTCGATCATCGCGCTGCTCATCGGCATCCTCTTGCCCGCGCTCGGGTCGGCACGGGCCGCGGCCCGGAAGTCCGCCTGCCTCAGCAACGTCCGCCAGACCGGGATCGCTTACGCCGCCTGGCTGGCGGACAACAACTTCCGGGCGATTAAGACCGGCCCGTCGGGCGTCTTCGTCTTCGACATCCTCTCGGACGGGGGTTACATCAACCTCGAAGAGAACAACCAGATCAACGTCTGCCCGGAGACGGCCCAACCGGGCGACCTGTCCGAGACGTCCAACGGCAGTGGCGGACGCGATGCGGGTGGAACCCCGGTGTTCGATCCGGCGGGTAGCGCGAACCCGAACGCGACCTGGTTCGGCACCGCCGAAGTCACGTACCAGCAACAGATCGACCAGGGCGGCGGCCAGATAGCCACGATCAACGGCAGTTACACCTTCAACGGGTGGGTGCACGACCCGGCCGGGGCCAACGGCGCGTTCCCGTCGTACGTGGGGGTCTCGGCGAACCCAACCCGGGACCAGATCGACAACTTCTTCGGCAGCGGCGACAACGTCGCCGACACCACGGGCACGCCGTTCGGCGGCGACGGCACCTGGACGCTCGGAAACCCCCTTCACACCGGCGAGTTGGGGTCGCTGCAGACTTTCGCTGCCGTCGATCCCGCCAACCCACACCGCGCGGGACTGGCCGGCGTGCAGATGACGCGGTGGTACGTCAACCGCCACGGCGAGACCAACAACATGGCGTTTCTCGACGGCGGTGCCCGCACCGTCAGCCGGTTCGAGCTCTGGGACCTGACCTGGCATTCGGACTGGGACCTAGATGCCGGCCCACCCAGCGACCTGCAGTGATCACCGCGTAGCCCCTCAACGGGCACGGTGAAGCCGTTCGACAGCTTGCATTTCCCCGTCTCTCATTCATCTTTCTTGGAGGAAGACCGATGGCCCGTAAACCGCTTCTACTCTCGACCAGCTTGCTCGTGGCCGGGCTCGTGCCCGCCGCCTCGGCTCAGGTGCAGGAGATCCTGATCGACTTCGGCCGGATCAACGCCCTGTCCAACACCGACCCGCTCAGCGGCGACGTCTACAACAACATCGCCAGCCCCGGCAGCACCGGTTACTCCGCCGCCAACCCCTTCCCCGCCATCGCCGACCTGGCCAACACCGCCGGCAGCAGCACGGGCTACGGGTTCGACCTCACCGCCGTCAACAACCTCCCGCCCGCCGGCACCAACCTCGGCATCGGTGGGTTCAACGCCACGGGCAACGCCGGGCTCGCCTACGTCGGCTCGGCCGGCGGCGACACCATGTTCGTCCTCAACGATACCGAAGCGCTGTTCCGCCTCGGCGACCTGGACGGCAGCAAGACCTACGACCTGACGATGTACAACTTCATCGGCAATCAGGGGCGGAACGACTCGCTCTGGACCGTCGGCGGCAGCACGCTCGCGCTCAACCCGCAGAACAACACCGCGGGCACCGTCACCTTCAGCGGCATCAGCCCCGACGGCAGCAACGGCATCGACATCCTCTTTGAGGTCGATGACACCGGCACCAGCGCCCAGCAGGGGCACTGGAACGTCCTGGAAGTCAACGAAGTCGGCGGCGGCCCGCGCGTGCTGATCGACTTCGGCCAAAACGGTTCCTTGTCCAATACCGACGCGCTCGCCGGCGACGCCTGGAACAACGCCGCCGCAGCCGGCGGCCCGGACTTCGGCAGCATCGCCAACTTCCCGACCATCACCGACGCGGTGGCCTCCGACGGCGCGGCCACCGCCATCGACTTCGACCTGGTCAGCGTCGCCAACCCGCCCGTGGCCGACCCGATCGGCGGGAAGGTCGGCATCGGCGGCGCCGATTTCCCCGCGGACGCTTCCGCCACCGGCTTCGATCAGACCGCGACCCGCGACACGATGTTCGTCCTCACCGAGGGCAACGACATCTCCGCCGAGTTCACGCTCAGCGGGCTCAAGACCGACGGCACGACGTACGACCTCGATATGTTTGGGGCCCTGCCCGCGGACCGCGCCGACACGCTGTTCACGGTCAACGGACAAACCAAGAGCTACGACCCCGAGAACAACACCAGCAGCGTCGCGTCGTTCGAGGACCTGCTGCCCGACGCCAACGGCGACATCGTCATCACCTTTGAGGCCGACTTCGTCGCCGGCGGCTCGTTCGCTCAAGGCCACTGGAACGCGCTGCGGGTGACCGAGGTGCCCGAGCCGGGCAGCGTAGCTTTGCTCGTCGCCGGCACGCTGGCGGGGTTGCGTCGCCGCCGCTGATGACTCCCTCCTCTACACGCCCCGCCCCCTCGGCGGGGCGTGTTTTCCCCTTTTCTTCGGATCCACTGAACGCTCCCGCGCCAGGAGAAAACCAATGCGTTCCACGTATTGCCTGCTTGCCCTCTCGCTCTCGATCCCGGCGGCTTCCGCCGTCGCTCAACGCACCTTCCTGGTCGACTTCGGCCGGTTGGAAGACGCGGACATGAACCCGCTCGTCACCGACCCCAACGGCGCGGAGCGGTGGAACGACGCCGCCAAAGGGCCCGGCAACTTCCAAGTCATCGACGGCTTCCCGACTCTGACCGGCTTGATCGACACCAACGGCAACGCGTCGAGCTACTCGTTGGACCTGGTCGGCACGGTCGACTTCCCGTTGGTCGAGGACATCCGATTGGGGGCCGGCGGGTTCGACGACACCGGGAACACCGGGCTGCCCTACGTCGGCACAGCCGCGGGCGACACGTTCTTCCTCAACGGCGAAACGACCGCCGACTTTGCCATCACCGGGCTGGACAACACCAAGAGCTACGGCCTGAACTTCTACGGCTACGTCAGCGACAACCGCCGTGTCCAGAACTGGGTCGTCACCGGCACCGGCACGCAGACCGCCACCCTCGACCCCAGCTTCAACACCACCACCGTCGCGTCGCTGACCGGGCTCAGCCCCGCCGGCGGCAGCCTCGGCATCAACTGGTCCACCGACCCCAACACGCCTGGTTTCCAAAACGGCCAATGGAACGTACTGGAGATCATCGAAGCGGGCGGCCCGACCGTACAGATCGATTTTGGTCGGGACGACCAGGAAACGCCCGGCAACTGGAACAACATCTCCTCGGTTCCCAACCCGGCGTTCGGCTCCGTCGAAGACTTCCCCAACGTCGCAGACCTGATCGACACCAGCGGTGCCGCGACCGGGTTCGGCTTCGAACTTGTGAACGCGACCAGCGACGAACCCAAGAACGGCGTCGGGGTCGGGATCGGCGGCGCGGTCATCGACCCGGCTCAGGTGCTGTTCAACACCGGCCGACCTGTCACCGCCGACCAGGACACGTTGATCCTGCCGGCCGAGGGCGCGGGCACCGTCGCGAGTTTCGAACTCGCCGGTCTGCGGACCGACGGCACCACCTACGACCTCACGATGTTCGGTTCGATCGGCGACTTCCGCACGCTCACCAAGTTCACCGTCGACGGCACCGAACAGACCTTCGATCCCTCGTTCAACACCGGCACGACCGTCGACTTCTCGGAGGTCGCTCCCGACGCCAACGGCGTGATCACGATCGAGATGTCGACCGAGATCCCCACGGGCAGCACCGACTTCGACGCGGGCCACTGGAACTGGCTGCAGGTCGTGGAGAACGCCGTCGCCGGCATCACCGGCGACTACGACTCCTCCGGCCAGGTTGAACAGGGCGACCTCGACATCGTCCTGCAGAACTGGGGCACCGGCACCTTCACCGGCGACGAGGCAGCGCTGGTCGGCGGTGGTCCGTTTGACGGCACGGTCGATCAGAACGAACTCGACGGCGTGCTCCAGAACTGGGGCAGCACCAGCGCTCCGGACTTCACCGGCTCCGCTTTGCCCGAGCCCGCCGCCTTCGCCGCGTTGGCCGTCGTTGGCTTATTGAGCGGACGTCGCGCCGCCTGACCGTCAACGGATCGTTAGCTACGGTTCGTTCAATCCACCTCCGATAGCGGCAGTCGTCAGGAACGGCTGCCGCTTGCCCATCACCCCGCCATGATCAGAACCCTCACCCGTCGTCTTTCGCCTGAGCTTCATGCGATGAAATCAGCCTTTCTCGGAGTCGGTGTGACGGTGTGCATCACGGTGGCATGCGGAGCCGGCGCGAAGTCGTTTGAAGAGATCGTCAACGTGCCCGCCGAGCCGCGGATTGAAATGCGGCTGCCGGACGTACGGCTCACGCCGCCGGTGACCGAGGTGGCGGGGCTCGACCACTTCACGTTCTCGCTCGACGGGACGTGGGACTTCATCAAAGACGTCCCCGACGAGTTCAACCCCGGCGATACCGAAGGTCTCGCGTGGTCGGAAGTCGAGAACCGGCGTCACTTCGCGCACCAAGGGCACGGCCGGATGCACCGCGAACTCGGCGTCCCGGTGGCGTACCGCAAGTCCTTTGACGTGCCGGCGGATTGGGACGGTAGGTACATCGCGCTGCGCTTCGGGTCGCTCGACGGGCAGAGTGAGGTCTGGATCAATGGGCAACGCGTGGGCGGCTCCGACCTGTCCTACCTGCCCGTTGAGTTCGACGCGACACCTTTTCTCGAACCAGGTCAGACCAACGAGGTCGTGCTGACGCTCGCGCGGTCTTACGTCACGCACTGGCACGGCCGGGACATGGGCGGGCTGTTGCGCTCGATCGATCTGGTTGCGCTGCCTCCGGTTCACTTATCGCGGCTGCACGTCGAGACGAAGGTTGCGGAGGACAGATCAGCGACGGCGTCGGTCCGTCTGGCCGTGCATAACGCCGGTGACGTTCCGGTGGACGACGCTGTGATTCACCTCACACTCGTCGGCCCGGAAGGCGAGACTTCTGAGCTCGGGGCCGTGTCCCTGCCGGAGTCCGTTCCCGCTTCGGGAGATGTGGAGTGGGTGACTCCTTTTGACGTTGAGGATGTTGAGCTTTGGCACACCGAAACGCCGCGCACGTACACCCTCCGAGCCCGGCTCCTCCTTGGAGAGGACGAGGCCATGGTCGCGGAACGCCGCTTCGGGTTCCGACAGATCACCATCGACGGCCCGCGTTTCCTGCTGAACGGCCGGCCTTTCAAGGCGTTCGGCGCGGTGCACCACCTGACGTACCCCGGTTACGACCACGCCGTGCCGGCGGACAAACTCCGCACGGATCTCGATCTGCTCAAAAGTGTGAACGTCAACTTCACCCGGCCGTTCCCCGCGCCGGCAAGGGCGTACGTCGACCACGCCAACGAGGTCGGCGTCGCGATGACCGTGGAGACCGGCCTGGGCGGAATGATCTATTGGAAGGGGCTGCTTGGCGACTACGGCAACAACGACGATGCGATGCGCGAACCGTTCGCCATGATCGTGGCCACGATGCTCGAGGCGTTCCGCAGCGATCCGGCTGTGCTCGTCTGGGGTTTGGCGAACGAGAGCCCGTACTACGGTTACTACGCCGACGCCGCGGCTGCGTTGCAGAAGGCCGACCCCACCCGCCCGGTGATCCATTGTGGCGACCTGTGGAGCGGTGTGGACAAGCCCGAGTTGGCGGTCAACGACGAACACTATCCCCGTAACGGGGTCGTGGACGAGAGCGTGCCGGGTCGGATCACCGGCGAAGGCTGGGACGCGCTGCCGCGTGACAAGCCGTTCCTCAGCAGCGAGTGGTGCCACGCCCACCGCACCAACATGAACGAAGTCCTGCTCGACCCGGGCGTCGACGACTATTGGGGCTGGTACGTCGCCGCCCACGCCGACTACACCCGGGAACACGAGTTCGTGGTTGGCGGGTGTATGTTCGCCGGTGCACCAGTGACGTCACTGCACGCTTATCACCCGTGGGGGTTGTTTGATGACCACCGGCGAATGAAGACGATCGCCTGGCACGTTCGGAAGGCGTACTCGCCGATTGCGTTGCCGAAGCTGCGGGTTGCGCCGATCGAGTTTGAAGCGGTGATCCCGGTTGAGAACCGGTTCGCGTGGCGCAATCTGGACGAGTTGGAGTTGCATTGGATTCAAGGCCGACGGTCCGGCACCGCCCGGGTCAGCGCGGACCCCGGCAAGGTCGGGCGGGCGGTGTTGCCCTTCGACCCGAACGCCGGGTCAGCCTACGAACTGGAGTTCCGGGAAGCCGACGGCGCGCTGGTGGACCGGTTCCGGGTCCAGACCGACCTGACCGACGCGGTGTTTGCCGCCGCCGACCAACCGGCCCCGCCTGATGCCCGCGTCGAGGTCAAATCCGACGATGGTGTTATCGAGTTAAGTTGCCCAGCCGGGCGGGTGTTGATCGATGCCGAGCGCGGGCTGATCCGTGAGATGGTTGCCGGCGATAGCACGGTCGCGACCGGCGGGCCGAGGCTCTTGGTGCGGCGTAGCGCGATGGACTCCTGGGCGCGCGGCGGGACGTTCGATGGCCAACCGACCAACGTGCCGACCGGTTGGGAAGCTGAGGCCGTGAATGTGGTGGAGGACGGTAACGCGGTGCGCGTCGAGGTGACCGGGCGCTACGAGCAGGCGGCGGGGGGCTTCGTCTATACGCTGACCCCCGACGGCTCGCTCCGAGTCAACTACGACTTTGCCTGGCTGGCCGACGAAGACGTGATTGCGTTCGAGGCGGGGCTGCAGCTCGATGTCCCGGCCGCCTTGGACACGGTGCGTTGGCAGCGTCACGCCCAGTGGTCGACTTACCCGGAGCATCACATTGGCCGAGCGGTTGGCGAAGCCTCTGCTCACGGTGACCCAAGATGGCGGTCGAAACGCGACGAGGTCGGTCAGCGTGGCCCATTCCCTTGGCCCCACGCGCAGGACCTGGTCCACGGCATCACGCGGGACTTTGGTAGCACCAAGACGCGGGTCATCGAGGCGGAGCTGGTTTCCGGCGACGGCGCAGGCATCGCGTTCGAGGGCGGCGGCGAACAAGCCGTGCGCGTTGACGCCGCCGACAACGGGTTTCATTTCAATCTGATCGACTTCTACAGTGGTGGGACCGAGATTCACCTGATGAAATCGGTGAAGCGGGGCGCACTTACCGTCGAATCGGGCACAAGGCTGAGGGGCGAAGCCACGTTCCGCTTGATCACCGGTGCCCACGGCCGAGACTGAGCGAATCCTTAGACTGTGTTTCTGCGAGGCTCGTTCTGCTGGACGGCGCGGTGAAGCACTACTTCGACAAAGACAGACTGCACTGGCGGCACGACGACTGCCTCGCCCCGGAGCTGGACGCGTTGGGGTGGGTCACCGCGCACGGGGCGAAGGACGTTTCGTTGCCGCCGAACACGCACCCGGGGCTTGAGGTTCACCTGCTGGTTTCGGGGCGGGTCGGTTTCTGGGTGCGGGAGGGCGACGGGCGCGAGGTGTATGAAGTCGGTCCCGGCGAAGCATTTCTGACGCCGCCAGGCCAGGAACACGGCGGGGTCGACGAGGTCATGCAGCCTTGTCAGGTGTTCTGGCTTCAGGTGGTTGAGCCACCGGGCCGGCAGTTTGCCGGCATGACTCGCGGGGAAACGCGAGACCTGCTGGAGCGGTTGGCCAACCCCGAGAAGTTGCGGCTGAAGCTCCCGCCGATCTGTGAACTGCTGTTCAAGTCGATGGTGGAAGAGCACCTCGCGCCCGGTCTGTACACGCCGGCCATGCTGCGGGCGACGCTGACGCGGCTTCTGGTCCTGGTGGCGCGCGAACAGGAGGCGGCCCCGCCGCGGGTCGGCCCGCCCACGCACGACCGCGACCCGATCAACCGTGCCGTTGCTTGGATGAACCAGCACCTGGAGTCGGGCTTTAGTATCGACGAGGCGGCGGCGGTCTCGGGCCTGTCTCCGCGTAGCTTCCACGACCGCTTTCGGGCGCGGATGGGCCTGACTCCGGGCGACTGGCGGACGCGACGTCGGATCGATCTGGCGAAACAGATGCTGCGCGATCCGCACCTTTCCGTAACGGCCGTCGCACTTCGTGCCGGTTTCTCGTCGAGCCAGTACTTCTCGACGGTGTTCCGCCGGTTCGTTGGTGTCACGCCGCACGAGTACCGCGAGCGTCGGTGACGACCATCAGCACGACCGTTGAGGGAACATCACCGAGGTGATCTCGCCTGGCACGAGTTCCTTGGTCTTTGCTACCCGGGCACTCCACGTCACCGCGGCGACGGTCGCGGCGTCGCCGAGATTCTGCAGCCGTACTTCAACGCCGCGTCCGCCTTGCTGCGTAACTGAGAGGAGCCGGACCGTCTCAGGTTGTACACCGCCAAACGAACCGCGGCGTGCTCCCTCGCCCTGGCTCGGCCACACCGGGAACACCTCGACCGGTTGCAGGAGTTCATCCGCCGCCGCGCGGGCCGCGGAGGGCCGAGGCGGGGTGAGCGTCACGCGGTGGCGGTGCGGCCCCGTGTCCATCGCCGGCCGGCCCGGTTCTGCCTCACAGTTGTCGGGCAGGAACGTCGCGTAGGGCGCGGTGCGTACGAGCGTCGCGCCGAGGACGCCGTCGTCCAACGAAGCGTTGTATACCCCGTCGCTGGCAAAGCCGAAGCCGCGCCCCGAGTCCTTCACCGTCCACCAGTCGAGGACGGGCATCTCCCCAACGCTGCTTCGCGTGCAGGTCCCCCCGGGCACCGCCCCCTCCCACACGGCGTCGGCCCCGTGGCGCGACGTCAGTTTCAGCCGACAGGCGCTCCGCGGCAGCAAGACGCGCATGTCAAAATCGACCTGATCCGCCCCGGCCGACAGCCGCGCGGTGAGGTCGACGCGGCATGTTGAATCCTTCCCACGCAAACGGGCACGAGCCGCTGCCCGCCAAGGCCCGCTTTCGATCGCCTCGACCTCGACTAACCTGAGCGTGTCGAGGGTCTCCGCAACGTGCAGCGATTCGGATTCCTCGCCCATTCCGCCCCACGTGCCCCAGCGGTCACGGATCACCTCAAACGACAGCCGGTCGTCAACCCCGAGCGACTTGCCGTCCCGGGTGACACGCAGTCCGTGGCCCACCTCGAATGTGACGCGCCACCGACTGTTCCGCAGCACGACCGTTTCAGCGTTGGGTCGGTCGAGTGTGGCGGGATCGCTGGGTTGAGCCGGTTCGGCCTCCGGCTTCCTCCAGGCCATTTCGAATACACGCCACCCCCACGCCGGTAGCGACACCGGCACCGCCACGCGCTTGCGCCAAGGCGTCTGGACCTCCACGCGGGACGGCAGATCCACGACCTGAAACGGCAGCGGGTTCCTGTCTTCGTCAACCACCTCGATCGGCAGCTCGTCCGGTCGGCCGCGGTACGGGAGGATCGCCCGCGCGTCGAGGGACGCTTCGATCTCCACCAGCCCGGAACGGGGCCTCGGCAACGGGTTGAACAGCAGCACCGGTACGCCGGTGGGGTGGTCGTCCCCGCAAGGCGGGCGAACGGTCGTGTCGATTCGCGACGCAAGTGTGGCGAGGCAGCCGTCGCGAACGGCTCGGGTCGACGCCAGAACTGCGTGCAACGCGCGGGTCTGCTGATCGAGCGCGGACTCGGTTGACGTGCCCGGGAGGATGTCGTGGAACGCGTTGAAGGCCGTGTCGCGCACTGCGTGATGGATGATGCGCCGGTTGGTGTTGTCGGTGTCGGACGCCGGCGGTTCCAGCGCAGCCAGCGCCTGGGTCCGGATGACCGCCGCCTCGGCCGCGCGGAAGGCCCGTTTCAGGCCGCCCGCGTTGGCGTAGACGCCGCGCAGGCAGAAGTTGAGTTCCTTGGTCACAACCGGCCACTCGGCTCCGGCTTCGTCGCGCCACCGCCGCAGCGCGGCAAAGAAGCGATGCAGCGTCGAGTAGGTGACGTCGACCTCGGGGTGTTCGCGCCGCCACGCCCCCATGTCGCGCAGCTGCCGTCGCGTCGGGCCCCCGCCGTGGTTTCCGAGGCCGAAGAAGCACGCGGTTACGGGCCGCGCCTCGCGTTGAGCATTCGCGAGCGTTTGATCGAGCCGCGTGGCCACGTCGTGCCGTTCGGTTCCGTACCAGGGAACGTCCGGGCGGAAACAGAGAACCTCCGCAGATCTTGCGTCGTCGCCGCTCCGCCACGTGAAGACCTCGGCCGGCGTCGGGCAGGCGAACGCCGGCGGACGGGTGAACGCGAACGACTTGATCTCCGCCACGGCCAAGACGTTCGGCAGCCCCACGGCGTGACCGAAGCAGTCCGCGCTCCATGCCGCCTCTGCCCGTCGACCGAATCGTTCTTGGAAGTAGCTCTGCCCGAGATCGAACAGATGGCACAACGTCGGTGTGTCGGTGAGGTTGTTGTCCTGCTGGACCAGCGTTCCGCCGACCACGTCCCACCGACCCTCGGCCACCCGGCGTTCGATCCGCCGAAAGGTTTCGGGGTCGTGCCGTTCGATGTACTCGTACACCAGGCTCTCGCCACGGATGAACGTCAACTCCTCGTGTTCGTCCATTAGGTCAAGCACCGACCGGCACGTCGCGACCCCGGCCGCCAACCCTTCGCGGCGATCCCATAGCCAGACCGGGTCCAGGTGCGCGTTGGGCAGCAGATGGATCGTGATTCGTCTATTCACGCGTCTTCCTCGACCTGGGGGAGTCGTTGGATGCGGGGGTCGGTGAACTGGTCGGCGTCGTCGCGCCTGGTGGAGCTGAACTCGCTGACGACGCAGCCGTCGTCGCCGGCCTGGAACCAGTGCCAGACGCCGGGCTCGATGGTGTATTGGTCGCCGGGGCGGAGG
>JANQPR010000258.1 GCA_028285385.1 Phycisphaera sp. | reverse complement strand
AACGGCGACCGACTCAACACCGGCATCCACGGCACGGCTGCCCTGCTCCCAGCGCTCTCAAAGAACGGCCATCACGCCACCGCCGTCCGCCTCGCCCGCCAACGCCAACGCCCATCGTGGGGCTACATGCTCGACCAAGGCGCGACGACGCTGTGGGAACGCTGGCTCAGCGACCGCATCTCTCGGGGCGACATGAACTCGCAGAACCACCCCGCGTTCGGGTCGGTCAACGCCTGGATTCACCAGCACCTGGTGGGCATCCAAGCGCTTGAGCCCGGCTACGCACGGGTCCGCCTGCAGCCGGGGGTTACGGCGGACGGCTCCGTTCCCCACGCGTCGTCTACGCTCCACACGATTCGCGGCCCGATTCGACTGGATTGGCGTCTCGATGGCGAAACCCTCTGCGTTGTGTTCGAGATACCGCCGTCCACTCGTGCGGAACTTCGAATCGCTCGTGAAGCCGGTCTGGACCTCGACGCCTGTGCGTCGACGCTGTTCGGTTTGCCGGGTGTCGGCAAGGTTCTACGGGACGAGGATGAGCTTCGGGTCGAGGTTGCTCCCGGCGCGCACGAGGTCCGGCTGCCCCGCGACCCGGACTCCAGTCGCCTCGCCCACAGTGATGGTGTCGCGACGGACGCCGGAGAGATCCGTGTGATCTCACGGACATCAAGCCGACCGGGGGATGACACGAAGCGCCTCGAGACCCTCGCGGACTAGATCATAGAAGCGGTACGGACACCAAGACGCGGTGATCGACGGTCGCCGTCGGCCGCCACTCACACGGTCATACCTCGACCCGCGTTGGCGGGCCAGCGATTCCCCACGGGTTCAAAGCGCATACGGTGAACTTCTCGGGGCGATCTCCCGAACAAGGAAACACCCCGCAGGCGTGAAACAACCTCCAAGGCTCGGAGCTGCCGTCGTCAAACTCGCGGGTGACGCGGTAGGCCCATGCCTCACGCGTGTCCTGCGGTCGCCACTGCAGCAAGGCCTGCGGCTGGCCGTGCGCACCGCGGCAGCGCTCGGCCGTTAAGCCCTCGATGGCGTTAAGCGCCGGGTTGGAGGGCTCGCTCAGCACCAACAACACCACGCCCGGGCACGGCAACTCGACCTCCAAGTCCAACCGGCCGTCACAGGCCACGACGGGGCGGGGACCCCGCGTCTCTGGCGACACGCTCGCCAAACGAAGAACATCCACCTGCGAGGCGCTCGGCTCGTTCAGGGCGTTCATCCGCTGCCACACGGTGAACGCGTCCCAGGGTTCGTCCGTCAACCTCACCTCGTTGAGCACCGCCTTTCCGAACGGCAGGCCCCGGAGGCGTACGTTCACCCGAGCCCGCTCCGTATCGGCCAGCGCGTCACGGTGGTTGTACAGCAGCACCGCCACCTCGCACTGCTCGCCCTCTTGACACGTCGTGGCGATCGCACCGAGGCCACGCTCCGGATCACCGCCCGACACCGCGCAGCGTCGTTCGCCGAGCCGCGACAACATCGGCATGAGGTGGAAGATAGGCTTGGGCAGAAGCTCGAAGTGCTTCGGGTCGGGCTTGGGCTCCGCATCCGGGTTGGGCCTGACGCAGTGCGTGAGTGTACGCTGCCCCCACGAGCCGACAAACCCGTTGTCGTTGAGCAACAGCTCGTAGTTCACCGCCGGGTCGTCAATAAACTCGGTGAGGTGGCGGTCGATCATCCGTGCCGCAAAACCCGGATAGTACGCTGTGGCGTGCCAGGAGTGCTTGAAGTTCCAGCCGATCTGCGGGTCGGCTTCACCGTTCATGACCGGAACGCCCGCGAGACGCGGGTGCTGCTCGCGGATGTAATCGATGAATCGGCGTTCGCGCGTCATCACCCCGTCCAGGTCCGGGTCGATGTCCTCGTCGGTCCAAAACGCGGCCTTCTCGTGGAACGAGATGAAGTCGATCCGCTGTCCCTTGACGCCGGTGAAGTAGTTCGTGCCCGCGTCGATGTGAGCGAGGAACGTGCGCGTGACATCGTTCAGGTTGCCCTGACCACCGGGGCCGCCCATGCGTAGCCGCGGACTCGCTTCCAGCAGACCCTCGGAGCACGCGTCGTAATAGTGGCACAGACTCGTCGGGTTTTCGAAGAACTGCCTCCACCACGTCTCGCAGTCCGGCTCGTTCCAGGTCTCGAAGTACCACGACGCGGCTTCGTCCTCGCCGTAGCGATCGATCAGGTGCCGGGCGAGCGCCGTGACCAGCGCCTTCCACGCGTGAAGCTGCGCATCATCGGTGAAGTCGGTGAACCGCTCCGACGGGTTACCCATCAGTTCAAAGAAAGGCTTGAGCCGGTGCTCGACGAGGAAGTCCAATGCATCATCGAGCCGGCCGAAGTCATAGCGCTGCGCGGGAGCATCAAGCTCGGTCATCGTCACGAGGTTCAGCAAACGGTGGATGCGCACGTGCTCGATGCCACGCCGCGAGATCGACGCGGCCATCCGGAGCTGCCGCCGGTACGAAGGGTTGAAAAGCTCGGCGGCGTTGGCGAAGCCGGTCGCCCGCCAGAAGTGTGGCAGCGGGCCGGCATCCCGCGACGCGTCGATCGTAAGCCGTGGCTGCGTCATAGATCAAAGTTTCTCTCTAATGCACACTGAATCTTCAACCGGGCAACAACGCTTGACGCAGCAGCCGTGACGCCGCAACCGCGTCGCCAGTCTTCATCACGTCGTCCCACCTCGCTCGGTGCTGATCAAGCAGCGCACTGTACCCGCGCAGCCATTGGATGCTCTCGCCGATCGCGTCGGCGGCGTCCTCGCGGTAAGGGTACTGGTCCATGCTGATCCACCCGCCGTAGCCGCAGCGGTCCAGCCAGTACAGCGTCTCAAGGTATGTCGTGCTGTGCACGGTCCCGACGATCATGTCGTCGTCCCAGAGCCCGTGGTTGTCGTTGAAGTGCATATGGAACAGTCGGCCGGCCGTATCGTCGTAGCCCCCGCCGAGACGCGAGGCGAGCACGATCGCCTCGCCGACGCTTTCACCGGCGACGTAGGAATGCCCGGTGTCGATGCACACCCCGACGTTGTCGCAGCCGGTCTCCTGACACACCAGCAGCGTGTCGGCCATCCGGGCGCACAGCGAGAAACACCGCGGTTCCTTCGGTTTGTATTCCAGAGCAAAACGCAGACCCGGGTACGCCTCCGCGACCTCGGCGATCGCATCACGGAAGCGGTTACGCGCGTCCTGATAGTCCGTGCACATGAGGTAGTCGAAGCCGTCCTGCCCGGGCCAGATACACAGCAAGCCACAACCGAGTTCTTGCGCCGTGTCGCACATCGCGCGGGTGTAATCGATCGCTTCGCGGCGGACGGCGTCGTCGCGGTTGCTGTACGCGCCGGTGCCGTACTTGGCCTGGGTGAAGACATCGGGGATGATCGACGCACACTGCTTGCCTAAGTCGGCAAGGATCTTCTTCATCTCGCCGGCGTTGTCAGGCGTGACGTCCCACGTGCCAACCAGCTCGATGCCAGAGACATCGGGGATCGCCGCGGCGTGCCGTAGCATCGTCATCGTGTCGGGGTTGTCCTTGTAGCCGCCACAGAAGCGGTCTTTCGTGTTGCCGAGGTTGCCGAGGATGACGGAGTAGCGTCGGGTCATGCGAGATCCTCCAGGTCAAGTGATGATTCACGGAACACGGCTAAACCGGACTTCGTACGCACGGTCCACGGGATCGAGCGTGAAAGCGCCGCCGTCGACGGACCCGGTGCGGACCACTCGGCCGTGCCAATCCAAAACGGTGTAGGTCCGGCCTCGTAACGCCTCGCTCTGCAGCGTTCCCGCCACGCGGGCGTGCCGGACGGGCAGTTCACCCAGAGCGCGGATTGCGCCCCGGGGCCAGAACCACTCTGCGGTGACCTTGCTCTCGTCGATCTCGAACCCGTCGTTGAACGCGGTGCTGGTAGCGAAGAGAGACAACTCCTTGGACTCAGTGAGCGCAAGGCCGTCCCTCGACCACAACACGACCGCAAGGTACTTCTCGTCCGCGGCCACCGGGTACGCCATGCCGGGATCATTGACCACCGACACGTGATCGAAGCGCACGCCGTGCTCGAAATCAATTGCCGTATCTTCACCGAGGAAACCACAGAAACTCACCGCGCCGGGCGTATCGATCCGGATGAAACCGCCTTGAGGATCGATGGTGATCTGTTCCGTCGGGCGAATCGGCGATGGCTCGTACACACCGCGGCGTCGGGATGAGCCAAGGATCGCGTCGTCTTCCCGGGTCGGGTCCAGCATCAGCCGCGCCCCGTAACGCCACGCGGTCGGCATAAATCGCTCGGAGAACGGGCCGTAATCGACCATGGCCGGCGCAAAGATGCTGCGCCGGCCGAACACGAAAGTGGTTGGCTCGGCGACAGGCTCAGCAACGAAGCGCGTGAACATCCCCCCTGCCGCGGTCGTCGCGGCCTGCAGCACCGGGTCGAACTGGAAGTGGTACCCCTGTGTCGGGTGGTGCGGGGTGGCCTGATCAATCGGGGCGGTAAACGGCTCGGGCAGCCGAGGGTCGCGCGGCATCCCCCAGTAGTGGAAGACCACCGCGTCCCAATCGTTGATCATGCCGAGCGTCGCCATCCGGATCGGGTGCTCGGCGCGATACTTCGCCGGCTGCATGATGTTGTTTTCATACACTAGGAACGGTTTGCCCGGCTGCCGTGTGTTCTCGAGCCAGGGCTTGTCCCAGCACAGCCGCGGGTGCTCCTCAAGCGCGCTGTACCACGGGAAACGGCGGTGCGACGGGTCGGGGTGCATCGTCCCGTTGATGTACGTCGCGTGGGACACGGCGTCGGCCGCCGCGTGGACCATCTGCGTGGGCAGGTCGCCGCCCACTCCCGTGTCGAAGATCATCGGCGACAGCGACAGGCTCCGCCCCAGCGGCTTGAGTGCATCGCGCTCGGCGCGTTTCTGTTCGAGGATCATCTCCACCAGAAACTCGAGAACGTCGGAGCCTCGGCGTTCGTTGAACATGGCCTGATCGATCGCCGAGGCCACCGCAGACTCGACCGCAACCCCGAGGCTGACCGCCTGCTGGTCATCGACGTTGCGGCGGGGGAGAGGCAGCAGCGCAACCGACCGTTCCGCGAGCGACTCTCCCTCGAGCAGGTTGTTGCCCCAGGCCGCCTTGAGCGTTGCATCGTTGGCGTACTTGCGATCCAGGAACCCGTTCCACTGGTCACGCAACTGCTCGATAAAGAACGGCGGCGACCGGAGGAAGCCGCCGCGTTGCATGTTGAACAGCCACCAGTCCTCGTTGACCAACTCCCAGACCGCGATGGCGGGTTCGTCGGCGTAACGCCGGCCGGTGTGCCGGTTGACGTGGTCGGCGAGCCGGGTCAGATTACGGACCCGCAAGGCCTTCGCGCGTGGGTCCCAACTTGAGATGAACGACTTCTTGCCCAACGGCCAGCCGTCGCCGCCAACCGCGTCTGCCCACGCCGCCGCGCTCTCGGGATCGTCGATCACGCCGGCGTCGGCGGGCAACGCCCGTCCGACCGCGCCACCAAACCCCGCCCACCAGATCAGGATCCCGTTCTCGTAGCAGGTCGCGATGAAGTGGTCGATCACGTCGTTGCGGCTGCGGTCCCCCTTCTCATAGGGCTGGTCGGGGTCCGGCGCTTCCCAGAAGCGCACCATGTTGAACCCCAGGAACTTCAAGCGTTCAACCGTCGCCTCGTTGACCCGATACGGGTCGATGTCCTTGCCGGCGTAATGAACCCCGGGAAACTTGCCGACGACCCCCCAGAAGCGGACACGCTCGCCATGGCGGATCAAATGGCCCCGCGCATCCACCGAGACGTACTCGGCATCCGGCGGCAAGCCGGCATGGGACTCCGCACGTCCGGACAACGCCGCCAACACGAGGCCGATGGCAAACAGGCTACGGATCCAATCAAAAGACACGGTCGCTCCTGGCTGAGGGCGTCAGATGTAGTTCGGGCTTCCGGACCGCACGCGCAGGGCAGGCCCCGCGGTGTTGACTTCTTTTCCGTCCGCGGCGATGCTGGCGAGTTGTTCTTCCGGCGTGCCGCCCGCGTGCGTGAACGCGGTCGCAACGCGCGCCGTTCGGATCAGCCACTCGAGCAGCAATCGACGCGACCGCTCAACGGTTTCGCGGTGCTCGGGGGCGCGGTACAGGTTCCGCGTTTCGTGGGGGTCGGCGTCGAGATCGTACAACTCACCGATGTCGTCGCCGTCAAACATCTCCGGCTGATAATGCACGAACCGCCATCGGCCCCACCGCAGCGATTTGCTCCAGGGGTTCTCGGTCACCGCGGCCTCGCGGAGCGACACGTCCTCACCCCGCAGCAACGGGCTCAAGTCGAACCCATCGGTCGTGGTCATCGGATCGACGCCTGCCAAGGCACAGAATGTCGGCGCCAAGTCGATGTTCTCCACCAGGCGATCACACACCGACGCCGTCGGCGTCACACCTGGGACCCGCCAGACCATCGGCACTCGGCAGACCGACTCCGAACAGATCCCCGGGGCCTTCTCGCCGATGCCGTACATGCCCGAGTAAGCCCCGTGGTCAGAGTGGTAAACAACGGCGGTGTCTGCCGCCTTCCCCGATTCCTCCAGGTAATCGAGTAGCTGCCCCAACGCATGATCTACGTGCGTGATGCACGCCAAGTACCCGCGCCAGAGGCGTCGCGCGAAGCTCTCGAAGTCGTCCGGCTGAAACACGCCCTTCATCTTCTTGAAGTCGCGGTACATCTTCTGGAAGTGAGGCGGTCGATGCGAGGCGTCGGCGTTCAGGAACGGCGGCAGATCATCTCGCCCCTCATAGAGGTCCCAGAATGGCTCAGCCGGCGTGTAGCACTGGTGCGGCCGGAAAAACGAAACCTGCATGCAGAACGGCTGCTCACCGGAGCCCTCCATGAACCGGATCGCCTCCTGCACGGTGAAGCCCTCGACGCTCTGCTCGAACGTCAGCCGCGACGGCCGGGCGTCCCACTGCTGCCGACCCGGCGACTCTGGGATGCGCTCGTGGTCGATTTCCGCCTCGTAGCCCAGCGCCCGCGCGTGCGTCCGGAAGGCCGACTCCGGGAAGCTCTGCATGTATTCGCCGAAGTAGTCGCAGTGCGGACGGATCCAGTGGTCCGGGTGTTCGGGGACGTGCAGCTTGCCCATTGCCGCCGTGCGGTACCCGGCCCCGCGGAAGTGTCCGAGGAAACTTGGGAGCGCACTGGGCACGTGGCCGCCAAGTCCGTAGTAGCCGTGGTTGTGGCAGTACTGGCCCGACAGGATGCTCACCCGGCTCGGGGTGCAGATCGGGTTTTGCGTGTACGCGTTAGCGAAACGCACCCCCTGCGCAGCCAGCCGATCCATGTTCGGCGTAATGGCTTGGTCGCTGCCTTCACAGCCCATTAAAGCCGCGATGTGCTGGTCCGAGATGACTTGGAGGATGTTCATACGGCTCGTCTCAGGCTGCTTCTGACTCAATGAACTGATCAACAAACGGGTCGAGCGTTGCCTGCATCTGGTCCGTCAGTGCGCGCGACAGACCCGCCATGATGCCCGCGGGCCCGTGGTTTCCAGCAAGGTTGCGCGTTTCGTAGGGGTCGTGAACGGTGTCGAAGAGCTGGGTCGTCTTGCGTACCCCGTTGAAGTCGTACGTGATCAACTTGTGAGTACGGTCACGAACCGATCGGATGTTGCCCATATAAGCCGAAGTGATGTACGACCGAGGCGAAGACGATTGAAGGTCTTCAAAATCCGACGAGTCAGGATCGACCCCGGCCCGCCCTGTCAACGTCGGGAACAGGTCCTGCATGTAGCAGAGCCGGTCGTCATTGGCGCCGTGTTCGAAACCGGGACCGGCTACCAGCAGCGGAACACGGATGCTGTGGTCGTAGCCGTTCTGCTTGCCCATCAACCCATGCTGACCGACGGCGAGGCCGTGATCGGCGGTGTGGACAATGATCGTGTTCTCGACCTGATCCACAGCTTCGAGCGCGTGGTGGACCCGCCCGATGCCCTCGTCGAGGTGGGAAATCATCGCGTAATAGTCGGCAAGGTTGGACCGCACGTCGTCCTCGGTTCGTGGCGCCTCCGCGAGCGCTTCATCGCGACCGCCGCTGCTGCCCAGGTCGAAGGGATGCCGCGGCAGGAAGTTTGGCGGCACGTCGAGCCGGTCGGGTTCGTACATCCGCTTGAAACGGGCAAACGTCTCCCGCGGGTCGTGAGGGGCGGTGAAGGCGACGCACAGGAAGAACGGCCGCTCGTCGTTCTTGCGCCGGTGCAGGTAGGCCACCGCGGCCTCGGCGAACTGGTCCGTCGAGTGGCCCGCCCGCATACGAGACTCCGAGCAACCGTGCTTGGCATCGAACTCACACGACGTGACGCAGAAGTGCGGGCACATCCCCCCGAAGAAGATGCGCGACCCACCGGCGAAGCTACGCGCAAAGCTCTCGCGCTGGTTGTGCCACTTACCGACGCCGAACGTGTCGTAGCCCGCGTCACGGAGCCGCGAGCCCAGCGTGGCGAGCACCCGGGACGCATCGGCCCGCCGTTCGAGCGTGGGCGGCCCCTCGACTTCGCAGAGGCAGTCGCTGCAACGGTAGAGACCGCGCCCGGTGTGGAGCATCGCGCGGCTCGGAGCACACACGGCGCCGTGAGACGAGCCGGGGATCTGGGCACGGCGGAAGCTCGTGCCGCGCGCCGCCAGCGAGTCGAGGCACGGCGTGCGGATCGCCGCGTTCCCGTGCGCCGCAATGGTGTCGAAGCGCTGGTCGTCGGCGATCGTGATCAGGATGTTGGGGCGATCAGGCATGGGCGTGGAGATTGATAATCGGTCGGTTCAAGCCGTCACGCCTCCGCCTCACAGTCCACGAGGACGTGGATCGACCCCTCGGACACGCCGTCACGCAAGGTAAACGCGCGGGAGATGTCTCTCAATGGGACGACGTGCGTGATCATCTCGCTGGTGTTGACCAGGCCGTCCAACACCCACTCCACGCTCTGCTGGAAGAAGCGGCGCATGTCGATGTCGCTGCGCGGCTCGGTCGAGTAGATCTCGACACGCTTGCGGTGCATCTTGAAGAAATCGAAGGGTTTGTGGCAGGTGCCGATGCACCCGTACATCACGATCCGGGCCGATGTCGCGCAGCAATCGAGGGCGTCGACCATGCCGTCGCCTTCGAGCAGGCAGGGCACGACGACGTCGAAGCCGTCGGTGAAGTCCTTGCCGACGATGTCCATCGTCGGGGTGTCCTCGGTTGGGATCTGGTACGTGTGGGTCGCGCCGTACTTGCTGGCCAAGCGCAGGTTTTCGGCCTTGAGATCGGTGACCGCTAACGCCTTCGGGCTGTACATCGCGAGCACCTGCGTGAGCACCAGGCCGCTGACGCCCTGGCCGGTCACGAGCACGGTCTTGGATGGATTGATCTTCGCCAACTCGGCCGTGTGGATCACGCCCGGCAGGATCTCGATCAGGCTCGTCTCTTTCATCGGGAAAGCCGGAGGCAGCACCTTCACGTTGAACGGCCGGCAGACGATGTATTCCGCGAACGCGCCCCAGACATAACGGCAGGTGACCTGGTCGCCTACCGTTACCCCAACCACGTTCGGGCCGACCTTGTCGATCACGCCCGCCACTTCATGGCCCAAACGTGCCGGCAGCGAGAGGAACTCGGGCTGACGCGTGCCGCGATACGCTTCGACGTCGCTGCCGCAGACGCCGACGTACTTGATCTTGACGCGGATTTCGCCGTCGCCCGGTTCGGGGATGTTCGCGTATGCCAAAGACAGCTTGCGCGGCTCGTCAAGCACGGCGACCCGCTGCGCGTTCTCGCTCGGTACGTCCAGCAGCTCCAGATCGGCGATGCTCATTTTGGTGGCCATCGTGGCTCCCTAGCACGAGTAAGGTTCGTAGCCGAGCTCTCTGGCGCGGCTACGCATGCCCTTCAGGCGGTCCCGGTACTCGGGTTGATCAGCAAAGTCAGTCGTCTCGCTCGGGTCGGCGTCCAGATCAAACAACACCTCCGGGCCGATGCCGGGGAAGAGCAGGTACTTCAACGCACCGCGTTTAATCATCAGGTTGCCGCGGTATTGGCTGACCGCCTCGTCGCCGTCGCCCGACCAAACGGACTCGTCCGTGTGTTCCCGGCTCAACAGTGGCGACAGAGACCGGCTGTCCAGGCCGTCCGGGCACGGCAAGCCTGCGAGGTGGCACAACGTCGCGAAAAGGTCGCAAAGTCCGACGTTCTGGTCCACGCGCCCAGGAGAAAAACGCTTGGGCGACGTGATCAGAAAGGGCACCCGGACGCTGCCTTCGAAGAACTGTGTCTTCTCCCAGACACCGTGTTGGCCGAGCATGTCCCCGTGGTCAGACAGGTAGACGATGACCCAGTCGTCCAGGTCCTGGCCTGCAGCTTCCAGGGCGTGCAGTACCTGTGCGAACCGCTGATCAACGGTTTCGATCATGGCGTAGTACGCCGCCGTTGCACGCCTGGCGTCATCGTGGCTGACGTCTTCGCCGAGTCGGACCTGCCGCCCCATCGTCAATCCAGGGTGATCAGGAGACGGCTCGTCGTACACCTCGACGCGGTCCAGGTAGTAGTCCAACAACTGTTGCGGAGCCAAGAACGGGTAGTGCGGCTGGAGCAGCGACACCTTCAGCAGTATCGGGAGCTCCGGGGTCGCTTTCTCGTAAAGCGAGTCGACGAAGTGTTGGTCGATCACGTGAATCGCGGTGTCGGTCCATTGCTGATCGAAGACCGCGTAGGGCGACAGCCCCGGGCCGGCTCGACGCACCTCTTCGGCGTACGACCACTTGTTGTATCGGCGTTTGAAGCGCCACATCGCTTCGGCTTTGCTGTCGACTTCGAGGTACCGACCCGAGACCTCAAGATCACCGGCAGGTCGCGACGTCCAGCCCTGCATCTGGTCGGGCCCCATGTGGTGCAGCTTGCCGGCGCAGACCGTGCGATACCCGTGCTGCGCAAACCACCGGGCGAACGTCATCGAGCCCGGTGGCAGGTCATCCCCGAAGCCCAGGCAACCGATCGATTTAGGTAGTCGACCGGACATCAACGCCTGCCGACACGGCATGCAGATCGGCGACGGCGCGTAGGCGTTGCGGAACACCACGCCACGCTCGGCGAGCCGATCGAGTGTTGGCGTCTTGACCACGTGGTTGCCGGCAAAACCAGCGACGTCCGCGCGGTGTTCGTCGGACATCAGGATCAGGATGTTCGGGTGCTCGCGGGTCATTGGTCGTCGAACATCAGCACTCCCTTGATATAGTCGCCCGGGCGTTCCAGGGCCAGCTCCATCGCGTGCTGCACATCGATTGCGGAGTGGCGATGCGTGATCAACGGCCCAAGGCCGAACACGCCGGCCTCCAAGAGCCGGACCGCTCGGTCGAGGTGGTCGACGTTGTGGTCGCGGGAGATGTTTGGCCCGGCATTCAACACGGTGTACCCGTTGACGTGCCAGTCGCCCAGGCTCACGGTTCTCGGCTCGTGGTGCCAGGAGAAGATCGCCAGCCGCCCGCCGACGCGGATGTGTCGCTGCGCCACAGCCAGAGCGGGGGCCGAACCGGCACACTCGACGACGAGGTCGAAAGGGTGTTCGCGCAGAGATTCGAGACGCGCGACACCGGCATCTGTGCCAGAGTTGATCACTTCCGTCGCACCGAAGCTTTCGGCGAGTTCGAGGTTTGGGGGCTTCAGGTCCGCGACCACTAACTCGGCGAGCGGGCAGTGCGCCAGGCCTTGCACGTTGATCTGCCCCATAAAACCCGCGCCAATAACCAGCACACGGTCCCCCGGCGTCAGGTCGTACGCCCGCAACGCACCCACGACACACTCGACCGGCTCGGCCAGGAACGCCGTGGGATCCTTCGGCGGCGCGGCGAGCACGGGCAGGCCATGCGCCGCGTAGTTCCGGTCCCAGGCCCACTGCCGACACACGACCCAGTCGCCCTCGTTGTGACTCGTTACCCCCGGGCCGACCTTGGTTACCCGCCCAACGCCTTCGTGCCCGACAATGCGCGGCAGGGGCCAGCGATCGGTTTCCACGTCCCGGAAGAGCGAAACCTCTCCCATGCAGATCCCGTTGGCCACACAGCGGACCGTCACTTCGTCCGGCCCGGGGTCGGGTACTTGGATCTCCCGGACCTCGGCTCGGTGCGGCTCGGTAAACCAGATCGCCCGAGACTTCATGACCGCCCCGCGCTTTCCCGCACGTCGGTGCCGACCGTGTCCAGCACGAATCGATGCATACGGGTCACCACCGCGTCGGGCAAGGGCCCGCAATGCGGCATGCCGGGCACCTCGATGTACTCGACGTCGTGCCCCGCGTCTCGTAACGCCGCCGCCATCGGGTCGCCGTGACGGTGCTTGAGCACGGCCTGATCGGCGTCGCCGTGCACGAGCAGGTAGGGCACTCGGGCCAGCGTCTCAACCTTATGCAATGGCGAGTGCTCTCGCATCCAGTCATGCACGTCGCCGGGTTCACCGCGATGAGCAAACGCAACGCTGCGCGGCACGTCGATGCGGTCTTCGCACAACGCCACCAAGTCGGTGGCCGGACAGTTGGCAATGCAAGCGCTGACTGACCGCTTCGAATCGCGTGCAAAGACCAAGGCCGCAAACCCCCCCATGCTGCACCCGTTCACGATGAGCGGTGCGTCGTCCGACAGGTCACACGCCTCCCAGACGTGATCGAGCAGCATTTCGACGAAACCAACGGTGGCCCGGTTCATCCACGACCACGGGCCGCAGTATGGGTAGAGCCAGAGGATCCCGTGTCGAGCAAAGTCCCGCTCGTTCTCGTCGAGTCCGTCTCGCAGTGGCGGTTCACCCATTCCGTGGAAGGTCACGAAGACGCCGCGGACTCGGCCACGCAGGGCCGAAAGGTTCGAGTGGGCGAGCTTGTCCAGGGAAAAAGGCAACATCGGGACAGCCGTGAGGCAAGTGGCGTTGCGGTGAGACGATACACGGTTAGGCGGAACTGGGGTCGGGAACCTCGGCGGCGACGATCTCGGCGATCCTCGCTTTGGTCTCGGGCGGACAGCAGGCCAACGGTGGGGCCGGATACTCCTGGCAGACGCCCAACGATGAGAGCGCCGCTTTGATCGTCTTGGGCACGCACCCATCACCAGACACCGAGTTAAAGACTTGGCTCAACTGCTCGGACAACCGCCCCCCAAGCGCCCTGGCCTCGCCCCAAGCGCCGGCGGTTGCGAGTTCGTAGACACGCGCCCATTGCTCCGGCCAAAGCATCGCCCCCCCGGCCGTTCCTCCGGCCCCGCCGAGTTGAAGCGTCTCAACCGTGAACTCCTCAGGCCCGGTCATCACGGACCAATCCGGCCGGTCGGCACAGGCAATCTCCAAGTACTGCCGGAGGCATTCGAAATCGCCGCTGGAGTCCTTGATCCCGATCACCCGGCGTTCCGGGACAAACCGTCGCAACGTACGGGGCTCGATCGGGACCTTCGTGTTGCCCGGCATGTTGTAGAGCATGACCGGCAGCGGCGAAATGTCGATCACCCGCCGACACCAGTTGAACAACTCGTCTTGCGAGATCGCGAAGTAGAACGGCGCTGTCAAGACGATCACATCCGCGCCCGCGTCGGCGGCGACCAGCGACAGGGCAATGGTCTCCTCGAGGCTAGAGCTCGTCACCCCCGCCAACACGGGCACTCGACCCGCTACCGCGGCGCAACCTTCGCGGAGCACCTCGCGTTTCAGTTGACTGTTCAGCGAAGGTGATTCGCCCGTTGTCCCCAACAGGAATACGCCATGGAGCCCCGCGTCAAGTACTCGAGCGACCAACCGAAGCAGCGCCGGGCGGTCCAGGGCACCGTGTGAATCCAATGGAGTTACCAAGGGCGGGACGATGCCGTGGACGAGACGATCCATGCCGCGACGATTCCGGAGTCAGGCAATACGGGACGGGACTCTGCTGGACGCGCATGAATAGTAACGTTAATATTGAGCCACTTCAACTGATTCATCTCAGCTGGTATCGACGAAACTCTGCCATGCAGCCATCCACCGCCCCAACCGATGCTCCGTCCGCGCTCGCCTCGATCACAAACCGATGGGGTGAAGTCGAGCTGTGTCGGCCTGAATCCAAAGAATTCATCGTCCACCGCTCCCAGCCCGAGGGCGCTTACAACCACCACCAGAGCCTGACTTCCTTGGATGGTCGGCTGATCGCGACGTGGTCGATGGGCGACCGTGACGAGGACATGTCTGGTCAGCGCATGGTGATGAGCGTCTCTGACGACCTCGGAGCGACATGGACGGTGCCGCGGCCGATTGTGGGCCGCCAACCCGGCCGGCTCGGCCACGGCGTGGTCACCAGCGAGGGCATCCACATCCACGAAGGCAAGATGGTTGCCTACGCCGGCTACTACGACCTGACCCACACCGGGTTGCTCATGTACGCGGCGATGGGCGGACAGTTCGACATGGAGAACCACGACGAAGCCTGGCATGTCGACTTCCGCACCGACCTCTACGTCTCCGAGAACGGCGGCGAGACCTGGACCGGCCCGGTCAACACCATCCCCCGCTTCGTCCCGAATCACGTGCCGCAGAAACTCCGGTCCGGCCGGCTCATCGTGCCCGGCAACATCAGCTGGCCCTACACCGACGACCCGTTCGGCATCGACGGCTGGACCAACGCCGCCCTCCCCCGCACTCCCGACGGGTACGACGACGGGCCGGGCGGATTCGGCTACGTCTGCCGACACCGCGACGACGACGGCAACCTCTGCGAAGCTTCACCCTACGAGCTCGACGACGGCACGATCCGCATGATGCTGCGGACAGACCACTACCGCCTGGCATGCTGCGAGAGCACGGACCACGGCGTCACCTGGTCGGAGCCAGTCATGACCCAGTTCACCGACGCGGGCTCCCGCCACCACTTCGGCCGCCTGCCCGATGGCCGCTTCTTTGCGCTCTCGACGCCGAAACCCAGGTCCGTGCGCACTCCCCTGATCCTCGCCACGAGCACAGACGGCACCGATTTCAACACCCACTACGTCATCGGCGACGACAACAACCTGCTCGCCCGCCTGATGGGAGCGCACAAGTACGGCAGATACGGCTACCCGTACCTACACCTCATGGGCGAGCACGCCTTCTTCATCTACTCCATCAACAAGGAAGACATTGCGGTCACGCGCGTACCGCTTGAAGAAATCGGGCTCTGACGGTGTATTGGTGTCGGCTCATCACGCCAATCCGGTCGTGCCGCTGCAGCGACCGCGCCCGGATCAGCGGCCGCCTCAACCCGTCATTGACGCGGCTTACGCCTACGGCTCCGCCATGCACGCGAGTTACACGGCGGGATACCCGGGCAGGCTCCGTGGTAACACTGAAGTGCCGCTAACCCGCCCGGTGGCTTGCGCTACTTGGATTCCGCTGGAGGAAGTCGGACACATTTCGCCGAAGTACCGAGCCGGGCGTATCCCGCAACAGGAGTCGACTCGCGGAACACGCCCCGATCCGAGCCGGTCGCCCCGCCCAAGCGAAACCTAGTCATGCCTGACCCCGCGATGCCCACGCTTGATCACGCCGACTTGCTGCAGTTGAGACGCTGGAACACGCCGACGATCTACAACGGCTGGGAGCAGATGACCCGGCACGACGCCGCGGCCGATGGATTCAATCTTGAGCCGACGACCGACTTTATGCCGCAGATGGGCCCGATGGTCGGATACGCGGTGACGGTCCAGAGCCGGCCGAGCGATCCCGCTCAGGCAGAAGCCAGTCCGAACGCCTGGGTGGATTACCGCGCGTACGTCGCGTCGGTGCCCGGCCCCAAGGTCGTCGTGCTCCAAGACCTCGACAAGCCCGGTTGTGTCGGATCGTTTTGGGGCGAGGTGAACGCGAGCGTTCACATGGCGCTCGGCTGCGTCGGCACGATCACCGATGGTGCCGTGCGCGACGTGGACGAGATGACCGCTGCCGGCTTCAAGGCGCTCGCTCGACGCATGTGTGTCGGGCACGCCCACGCTGGGCCTGTGAGTTGGGGCGTCGACGTCGAAGTTTTCGGGCGCACGGTCCGGCCGGGGCAACTGATCCACGCGGACAAGCACGGCTTCCTCGCGGTGCCCTCGGGCGAAGAAAACGGGTTGCTCGACGCGGCGGTGTTCATGGATCGAAACGAGTGTGAGACCCTCATCGCGGCGGCGCGATCAGCCACGGGAAAGGCGACCGAGAAGGTTCTTGCCGAACTTGATGAGGCCGCGCAGCGCTTCGGAGCCGCGGCGGCCCGACGTTTCCGACGAAGGGGAGAGTGGTCATGAACATCGTGGTGCTCGACGGCCACACGCTCAACCCAGGCGACAACCCGTGGGACGAGGTCGCTGCCCTGGGGCAACTGACCGTCCACGACCGGTCGACCGGGCAGCAGGTCTTCGAACGCGCACGGGAAGCCGAAGCGGTGCTCACCAACAAGACCCCGCTGACCGCCGAGACACTGTTACAACTTCCGCGGCTGCGCTACATCGGCGTGCTGGCGACCGGCTTCAACGTCGTGGATGCCCGCGCCGCCCGAGCCCGGGGCATCCCCGTCTGCAACGTGCCGGAGTACGGCACCCGCGCCGTCGCCCAACACGTCTTCGCGTTGCTGCTGTCGCTGATCCATCGGCCGCAAGCCCACAGCCGGGCGGTGCGCGACGGCGCCTGGGCCGACCGGGGCGACTTCAGTTTCTGGTTGAGCCCGCTGACCGAGTTGGAAGGAAAAACGATGGGGTTGATCGGGCTTGGACGCATCGGCCGAGCCGTCGCGGACTTAGCGCGAGCCTTCGGGATGCACGTCCTGGCCTACACACGGAGCCGCGACGACACGCCACTGAGCCCGCGGTCTCGTTGGGCCGACTCGGTTCTACAGGTGTTCACCGAATCCGATGTTGTCAGCCTGCATTGCCCTCAGACCGACGAGACCCGAGGCATGGTTGACGCCGCGTTGATCGGGGCCATGAAGCCGACCGCCTACCTGATCAACACGGCCCGCGGCGGGCTGATCGACGAGCAGGCTCTCGCCGTGGCCTTGCTGGACGGTCGGCTCGCGGGCGCCGGGCTGGACGTGGTCTCTTCCGAGCCGATCCAACCTAACAACCCGCTCCTGGCCGCGCGAAACTGCCTGCTCACGCCGCACCTGGCCTGGTCGGCGATCGAGGCGCGTCGCCGCTTGATGCAGGCCGCGGCGGACAACCTCAAGGCGTTCCTAGCTGGGCGTCCGATCAACGTCGTGAACTGAGACCCGCGCACCGCGATAGGCCGGCACCGGTCACCCCTTGATGGCACCGGCGGCGATTCCGCGGACAAACCAGCGCATCGTGAACAGGAAGACGATCACCAGGGGCACGGACGCGATGGCGTAGCCGGCCATGAGCTCGCCCCACTGCTTGACGTACTCGCCCTCCAGCCGGAGCAGGCCCACGGGGATGGTCAGCTTTTCGTCGTCACGCAGCACGATCAGCGGCAGCATCACACCGTTCCAGCTGCCCAGAAAGTCGAGGATCGCGATCGTCGCCAGGATCGGGCCGGACATCGGCAACACGATCGACAGCACCTGGCGCAGGTGACCCGCCCCGTCGATCTGCGCCGACTCGAACAACTCCTTGGGCAGGTCCTCGATGAACTGCTTGAGGATGAAGATGCCGACGACCTGGCCCCCCGCGCCGCCGACGATGATGAGGGCCATGAGGTTGTTAACCAGACCGAGGTTGCGGACCAGCCAGAACACGGTGACCAGCGTCGCCGCGGTGCCGGGCAGGAACATCGACGCGATGATCCCGTAGTACACGAGGTTACGGCCCCGGAAGCGGTGCCGGGCGAGCACGTACGCCGTGAGCACCACCATCACCATGCTCAGGACCATCTGCGTGACCGACACCACAACGGAGTTGGCGATGTAAGTCCGCACAATCACCCACGCCGTCGACCAGTTGCCCCACTGCCACGTCGACACGGGGTCGAAGAACCATGGGTTCGCCTCGTACTGGGCGTTGGTCTTGAAGCTGATCACAATCATCACCAGCAACGGGTAGAACGCGAACAACAACACGAACCACACGATCCCGTGTTTGGTGAGTTCGGCGGCGAGCGGGGGGCGGCGGGCCATCGCTACTTCTCCACCTTGACGTACTTCTGATAAACAATCGTCAGCAGCAGGATGATCACGAACATGACCATCCCCAGTGCGCACGCGTACCCGTACCGCTGGTCGATAAACGCCGACTTGTACATGTACAACCCCGGCACCAGCCCGACGTTCCCGGGGCCGCCGTCGTCGCCCAACAGGATCAGGAACATCTCGTAGCCCGTCAACGTCCCGATCGTCATGAAGATCAGGTTGATCCGCACCTGCGTCATGATCAGCGGCAGCTCAATCTTGAACAGCTTGCCTACCGGCCCGACGCCGTCGAGCTCGGCGGCTTCATAGACGTCCTGTGAGATCTGCTGCAAACCCGCGAGGTAGATCAGCACCCCGATCGTGCCGACCCACGGGAAGCCCCAGAAGATGACCGCCGGCAGCACCAGATCCTGGTTGCCCAGCCACGCCGGCCTCCCGCCCACGAACTGGTTCGTCGGCTCGGTCCAGATCAGGCCGAACAACACCAGCAGCGACGCTACCGTCACCAGGGACAGCCCCGCCCAACGCAACAGGTCCGGCCCCGTCAGCCGCGGCAACGCCCGCAGCGCCAGCTCGCCCACGACCACCGCCCCGCCCAGCAGCGCCGCCCCGCGCCACCACGCCACGTCCGCGCTGGCCCACAGCGTCAGCATCACCCAGAACGGCCAGATGATCCACCCCGGGCCCAGCGTCCGCGACAGCACTACGAGCCCCCCGATCAGCACGCTCAGCATCCCCAGCGCCGCGGGCAATCCCGTCAACGCCAGCCCCGCCATCCACGGTGCCGCGCCGACCAACGCCACCAACGCCCCATAACCCCACCACCGCCGACTCGATTCTCGCGACCCGCCGGCTAAGGTCAGCCACACCGCCCCGGGCACCAGCAGCGCCCACACCCCGCCGAACGCCGGCGTCACCGCCTGATCGATCACCGGCCGCAACGCGGTGGCGATCCGCGGCATCACGCCGGGGTCCGGGTCCGTCCCGTCCAGCCAGGCCAACACCGACATCGCCCCGCTGACGTCCAGCAGCCGGTTCAGGATCCCGAAGTCCGGGTCGTAAAAACTCTTCCAGATCAGCAGCCACACCATCCCCGGGATCACCATCGGCACCACGAACATCACCTGGTACCGGTACCGCCACCGGTCCGACGCGATCCGGTGCAACGCGATCGCCACGATGATCCCCGGCCACATCTTCACCAGGTTCGCCACGAGCATGATCATCACCACCCGGAACGACTGCCAGAACAGCGGGTCGGAGAACGCGTCCAAAAAGTTCCCCGCCCCCACGTACTCCTGAACCTGCCCCGGCGTCCACCGGTACGCCGACTTCAGGATCACGTCCAGCTTCGGGTAGTAACCGAACACCCCCATCGACAACAGCGTCGGCAGCATCAACGCGTACAACACCAACCAACGGCGCGTCCGCGGCAGCCAGCGAGAGGATTTGCCAACCACGGGGGTCGGAGCGAGGCGAAGACCGGTCGACATACGGCAGGAAAACTAGAAAGAAGGGAAGGGTTCATCCGGCAGCGCCTGGCTCCACTCGAGCCTCGGCACGACGCCGTTGTGGAGCAGCGCCATTCGGCGGGCCACCCGCCGGTAGGCGTCGTCGGCGTCACGGGTGCCCTCGGCGTTGCCGGTGTCGAGCATCTGCCGGGCCCGCATGGCCTGCATGAGTTGGGCGACGTTGCGCACCTCGTCTCGCTTGCTGCGGTCGCTGTTGAACACCAAACGGTTGATGCCGTTGCGGGGGTCGTCAACTACGTCGATGACGCCCGCCACAAACTCGTCGTAATCCAGATCGCCGGCGAGGTAGTTCTTCATATGCCCCTCGAAGAGCGTCCGAAGGTTGCCCGCCCGGTGCGAGGGCTCGATCCGTGCCCCCGGCGGCAGGCCACGCACGTTGGGCACGAACGCGTCTAGCCACGGAGCGGGCCTGGCGTGAAGAGCGATCGGCAGCCACCCGGCCTGCTGGTTGAACCGTTCGTTCACCGGTCGGCTCGTGAGGTAGCGCAGGAAGTCGATCGCCCAGTCTTTGTTGGGCGAGCGGTGGTACACCATGTACGGGACCCCCGGGCTCGCCCGCGCCTCGCTGGCCGGGTAGCTGATCCACTCCGACCAACGCTCGCCAGGCCCCGGGAGCGGGAAGTCCATGATGCCCAGCGAGAACCGGTAGCCCGCGCGACGCTGGCCTTCCACCACGCTGACACGCACGCCGCTGGGGTCGGGCTCGCCGGGCGCGAGGACGCGCCCCTCGACGGTGTCCATGAGGCTTCGCGCGTCCCAGAGCCCGGAGGAGATCATCGCGGCGTCGCCCGCCACAAAACGCCGACGGGCCTGCTCCCGGTCCAACCCGAGGAAGCCGGGAGGAAAGAGTTCGCAGACCTTCCGCATGCATTCGTAGTACGCCACAACGGCGGGGTCGCTGAACGACCAGTGCCCGGCCTTCCACCCGATCCAGGTCTCGACCGCGGTCGCGCTGCTGTCGCCGTTGAGGTCCAACACGTCCGCGTACGACGACGTGAAGGGGACGAGGTAGTGCTTGGTGAACAACCCCACGCTGTACGCGCTGCCCGCGATCGCGACGAGGTCCGTGTTGTTTTCGCGGGCGGCCAACTCGCGGATCGCCGCGGCAAGCATGAACAGCCGCCCGAGCGTATCGGGCCGACTGTCGTCCGAGAGCCAGGCCTGCAGGTCACGGCCTTCCGTCACGTAACCCTCGACCGCGCCCTCCGCTGTTCGACGAAGGAACAACGCCTCGTACCAACGCGGCCGCTCCGGCTGCGACGCGGCATCGCGCAGCAGCGCCTTGGCCTCGGCGACGAGCGTGCGGTTGTAGTAGATCTTCGTCCCGCCCACGAAACTCGTGGGCACGGCGTAGTAGTCCTGTAACGCGTCACTCCAGCCCCCCTTCATGCCGTCGATCAGGCTCTCCCGCCACGGCATCTCTGCCAGGGATTCGAGTTCGTCGCGCGTCAGGCTCCCGTCGAAGTACTCGGCCGCGTGATACGGGTTCGGCCGATCGGCGTGGTCGCCCAACGCCTCAAAGTACTGGGCCATCTCCGCCCCGCGGTCCATCTGGCTCATGCCCTTGGCGCAGAGGTCGGGGGCGGTCCCGCTCAGCACGTGGACGTTGAGGATCTGGGCGTAGACGCGCTCGGTCACCGCCAACTGCCGGACACGCACGCCGGCGGCTTGCACGTGCGGCAGGGCGTTGTAGTCGTCGATGACCGCCTGCATCGCTTCGCGGTAGCCCGGCTCGAGCTGCCAATGCATGATCACGACCGATCGCCCCGCCGATCTTTCTCCCAGGGCGATCGGCCTTTCCTCCAGTGTTCGCGAGACCACGACAACCGTACAGACGATGTACCCGACAACAATAATCACCGCGCCAATGAGGTTGATCGTGTTTGACCCGGCGAGTCGGCTCATGGCGCTTGCTCCGGGCTCGGCCCGTCGGCCTCTCGCGTCGTGTCCCCCGAATCCACCGCCCCGCTTGCCCCGGCCGACCCCGTCGTCTTGAGCGGATTGATCAACTCGGGCACTTCGACGTTCAGCTCGGGGTGAGCGGCGGCCAACCGCCGCAGCGCCAGTTGGGCTTCGAACGTCCGGCCGCTCCGCGGGGCCTCGAGGATGACCCGCCGATAGAACTCCACGGCGGTCGCCGGGTCGTCGAGCTCGTTCTCGCTGAGCGATGCGATGGTCCAGTACCGCATAGGCAGCGCCGTGGGGTCCACAATCCCCGCGTCGACCGCTCGACGCAGCGCGGCGACGGCAGCAGCGGAATCGCCGAGCATGCGGCGTTGAACCCAACCCAGCCACTCGAAGTACACCGAGCGATACGCCGAGTCCGGCCGGGCCGTGGCCCACGACTCGAGGAACGCCACGCCGGCCCGAACGCTCTCCTCATCCGCGGGGTTCCGGACGTACGTGCCCGCGTACCACAGCGCCGCTTCATCGGCGACTCGGGACTCCGGCCATTCGTCCAGCACTTGCCGATAATGACCTCGGGCCCGCTCGAGGTCGACCAGGTCGTCGGCGAAGTCGCGGACCTCCGCGATCCGCCCCAGTTCGATCCAGGCGCGGGCGGCGTATCCGGGGTCCTGCGTGTTCTCGAGGAGCAACGCGTACAGGCCGACGGCCTCAGAGACCCGCTCCGGCGTCGCGGGGCTGAGCGCGTAGGCGGCCATCGCTTGAGCCAAGGTTGCGCGGAGCCACAGCTCATGATCGTCGCCGTGCGGCTCCCATCCCCGCCTCACCGCCGCCAACGCACGGTAAGCCGCGTCGACGTTCAGCAGCGAGAGGTCCTGCAACGCAGCGTCCACTCGTTCCTCAGCCGAAGGTTTGGCCGACGCGGCGACCGCCAAACCCGAAGACAAGAGAACGAGTATGAACGCGACTCGACACGCTGAACCCAAGCGAGAGTTGGTTCCGCCTACTTTCCTCATCATGTCGCGACTCGTCGTTCTGGGTGTCCGTCGCCCGTCTGATCCAGGACAACCCAACCGCTTGGGGGCCGCGTCCACACGACGAGGTTGCGGAACACCATGTGCGTTTTGTACTTGCAACGCAGGGCAAAACGCCCGAAGTGGTAAGCCGGACCCGTATACGTGTCGGGGGCGTCTACCACGTCGAAGATGCACACGCCGTCGATCGCGCCACGCAGCCGCCGGCCCTCCTGCACCAACCGCAATCGGTGCCATTCGTCCCGCTTCAAGTGATCCGGCCGACACTGGTAGGCCAGCCCGGCCATCCAGGGATTCTTCACCAGCAGGTGCGACTCACAGTCGTTCCGACAGTTGTCGATCTCCCGGTAGAACTCCCAGTGGTAGTTCCGGACGTTCTCCCAGCACACCATGCCCATGGACCCATTCGTGCGGCGCTCGTAGTCGGCCATGAAGTCTTCGCGCTGCATCCCCGAGGCGTGGAACATGATTAGCGCAAGCCCGTTGGGCCGACGGACCTGGAAGTCGAACTCGACGGCGATGTCACCCTCGAAGGTTTCCTCAAGCCACAGGTAGTTCTCACAGCGGTTGTAACCGAAGGCGCCCTTCCAGGGCGGCGTGTCGCTGGTCTGGATGACCAGCCCTTCATCGGTGAACGCGTGGGCATCATGCTGGCCCTGGACGTAGAAACACTCAGCCTGCTCCGGCTCGGTCAACGACAACTCAACGCGCTTGCCCCAACTTTCGTCGGGCGACCATGAAAACGGCGCGAGGCCTTCACCCTCGAACATCCGACGCAAATCGCGGTCGACTTCGTCGACGCCTCGCCCCCCCACGCGTTGGCGTGCGTAAAGTTCAACGAATGCGTCGTCGTCTCCGGCGTGTCCATAGAACTCAAGTGCCCCCAACGCGAACGCCGTCGTGCCGGCGTACAACGTCTCCCCGCACGGCGCGTCGACATATGGGACCCAGGGCGACTCCGCATCGACCCGGACGCCGTTCACGAAAAGGCGATACCGACCGGCGTCTCGGTCCCACGAGACCCCGAGCTGGTACCACACGCCCCCGCGCAACGTCAGGTGGTCCGGGGCGATGCACGCCTTGTGCCCTTCGCGTTCATCACCCAACGCGATGAACTGAGCCGACAGGTTCCGCCACCAGTCCGTCGTGTAGCGGAGCTGAAAGTTGGCGCCGGCACGGTTGCGTACCTCAGCGGTGTCGCTGAGCAACGGGTGGATCTCGTAGTCCTTCTCGTGCTGATCGAGGTGAGGGAACCGCGGGACGGGACCCAGGTCCTCAAACGGCATGACCCAGAAGACAAGGCTGCCTTGCCGTTGCTTCACGGTGTGATGCGGGATCCGCCACCGGCTGCGCACGCTGCCCGCTTTCAGCCCGCAGCGCCCGTGGGCGTCGAACCGAGCCCACGGGCCATCGAGGTCGAGCGGCTCAAGCCCGGCTGCCGGATCGAACCGGATTACGGGTAAGTCAAAGGCCGTCGGAGGGGTGTTGGGCGAAGAGGTGGAGAAACTGGCCATCCGCGGAGTCATCCTGAAGCCGGGAAGGGACGTGGTGCAGCCGACCGTAAACCGAGATGAGATTGGGACTGATCCAGGCGGCGATCCGAGTGGAAGGACCGCTCAAAACTGCCCATAAGCAAAATTATAACGTTAATATAGCCCGAACGCAACGCCCCGCAACGTAGCGATCACAGAGAAGCCTGGTCAAGCCTGGCGGGAACTCCGATCCCGTCGGATCGGCCGGAGCGCAACCGCGGCGAGTACGCCGCCCAAGGCGGCCGTCGGTTCCGGGACACGTGCCAACGCCGCCGTCCACGCGGCGTCGAACGCCGCGGCACCGCCGCCGTTCAGGCCCAGCCAACTCGCCTCGAGGATCGTCAGGTCCGCGGGACCCGAAAAACCATCGGCATCGAAGTCGCCTTGGGACCACCCTTGGGACGACATCTGCCACGAGAGAGCCAGCGCGTCGAGGTCGGTGTCGTCCAGCAGAAAGTCTAGGTTCGCGTCCCCCCCCACGCTGCCGAACACAACCTGCGCCCAGTAGCCCACATCGCCGGCATCGACCACGCCGTCTCGGTTGACATCGAACTCCGTCGCCGCGGAGCCACTCGCCACCGCGAGACTGAGTTGGTCCATGTCGGGCACGCCGAGGGTGCCGTCGAGGTCGTAGTCCGTGAGGAACAACGCGTCGAGGAACGGCTGGTCCGCCCCGCCGTCGGGATCGTGGCCGCCGAAGTGGGTCTCGAAGAGCCGGCCGTTCACGTCGATTCCCGTGTCCGGGTGGGTGTCGCCCTCACCGGTTCCCGGGACCACTAGGTCCAGCGAGAACACGTCGTAGTGCTGCCCCTTGTACTCCCAGCCGCCTTCGAAGTGGATGGGGTGCGCCTCCGTAGCGTCGGGCACGCCGTCACCGGTCCAGTCGAAACGCCGGACGTCGGCTTCGTAAAACTTGGCACCAACCTCACCGATGGTGATCGTGTCGAGGTAGTACTGATCGAGAAACGCCCCGTCGTACTCGGGGTGGTAGCCGTCGTCGCCGGCCACGGGCAAGTGGTCCTGGTTGACCAAGGCGAAGGCGTCGAGCGCGAAGCCACGCTCCCGCGACTTGATGTAGAGCGTCTTCGCGCCGCCCGCGTCGATATCGGCCTGGGTGACCTCCAACTGATGTGACGGGAAGACCGAGTAGTTGTGGTAGATCACGCCATTGGGCTGCGTCCCCGTGAAATCGCCGAGTTCGGTGATGCTCCACGCGTAATGCCCGCCGTGGGGGAACGGCCACTGCGAGTTGTCAAAGATGTTTCGCCGGGAGACCGCCAACGAACCGTCCACACCCGGCTTGTCGCCGACGTTGAAATCGTCGAAGGCGTGAGGCAGGAACACCGAGTTGTTATTGGCGTAGGAAGATGCGGTCTCGTCGTCCCCGCCGCCGTCGATGTTGAGCAGGCTCAAACGCTCGTAGAGGTGGTAGGTGCCCGGGGTGTTGAACGTAATGGAGTACGCAAGCAGCGACCCCTGGGAAGAATTGGTCACCAACGGTTGACCATCGAACGAGTTGCCGACGTAAGCGGTGTCCCAGGTGTCCGCCGTGCGGTATCCCGAGCCGACATCGACATACCCGAACGTATCGACCGCTTGGAACGCAACCCAGTTGGGGTTGGCCTGCTGGATGCTGACGCCGGTGTTGGGCGTTGCCGGGGACACGTCCGTCGCGAGCAGCCAACACGCAGCCCCCGCCGCGTAACTAAGAAACCAATCGCGCCCGTGCATGACAAAAACCTTTCAGATGTGAGCCAGAGGTGTGATCTCAACCACCTCTATATTAACGTTATAATGTGTGTCGTCAATGGATTTCTGTGTTCCGGACTAGGCGTGTTCATTCAAGCGGTGTCTAGCTTGCGTCCCACGTTCGGCCGAGCACACGGATCGAGCGACCCGATTCCCACACACGCGAGGAACTCCATGATGAAGGTCTGGCTTCGGGGGTGGGCCACAGCGCTTTCGGGGGTCATGGCCGTTGGGCCGGGCGAAGCGGCGCCCCCAAGTTTGGTCTGGGATGTCCCCCAACTCAACGCCCTTGATATCGACGGACAAGCCGAGGATTGGGGCCAAGACGGGTTCGACTTGGGGTTGATGCTGACCTCCGATGGAGAGCAATATGCCCCCGAAGACCTGAGCGTCCGGGCCCGCCTCGCCTGGACGGCCGAAGGCCTGGTGCTATTGCTGCAGGTCCACGACGACGTTGCGTGGGAAGACCCCGAGCACTACTGGCGGGGCGACTCCGTGGAAGTCATCCTGGCCCGCGATGTGACGACGCCCGACGTGTTTGGGTTGCTGATCCGCCCGAGAGCCGGCGAAAAAAAGGCGCAGTGGTGGGGCGGGGGAGACGATGAAAGCGACCCGGCGCAAGACCCGGAACTGGCGGTCACATCACACGCTGAGGGTGAGGGCTACACGTTGGAGGTGCGGTTGCCTTGGGCGGTCTTGGGAGCGTCGCCGCTGAGCCTCGGGGACACGCTGGGGTTTCAGGTCGCGGTGCGGGATCGCGATGATCAGCGTGACCGTAAAGGCTTGTTTTGGAATACGGATTACCGAGGCTGGGGCCCCACGCTCGGGCGGTACACCGTCCGACTTTCCGAGCACGCCTCGGGCCCACGAACGGTGTTGGCCTTCGGCCGTTTCGCCGAAGACGGGGCGGTGCGGGTCAACGTCCTGGCGACCGAAGCCCAACGCGGCCGCCGATGCTTCTTGATCGACGCCAACGGCGATACGGTCGGGGAATCCGTCTGGCGGGACACCCGCGGCCGGATCGGGGCTGAGTGGGCCCTGCCGGCCGACCACCCGCCCCTCCCGCTGCGCCTCCGTCTCGATGAAAAGGATATGGACGAGGTCCGGTTCTATGCCGCGTCGCTCTCGGCGATCCGTCACGCCGTCGAATCACTCCGCAGTCGCGCGACGCCCACGGGTGCGAAGCAGACCGATTGGCCGGCGGATCTCGAAGACGCCTTCTGGTTGCGGGCGCGGGACTACTTCGAGTCTCAGGTCCGTGCCGGCTCCCGAGATACCTACCAGAGCGATGAGAAATACAGTTATCCGGCCGCGATAACGCAGGTGCTTGCGGGCGATCGTGCCCGCGGTCTCGCCTTGCTCCAGGCCGAGGACCGCTTCGCCGAAACCGACCACGCCCACACCCTCGGCATCGATTGGTTCTGGAGTTTCACGATCAAGCAACAGGTCCGCAAGTACTTCCTGCTCGGTGATCTGCTCGACCCCGACTACCGGCAACGTATGTACGACGCGGCCAAGATCTGGACCGCGTCCGACCCGCTCCCCCGCTTTGAACTCGCTCAACTCACCGACTGCCCCGACCCGCGGGTGCGTGCCTACGCCATCAAGGCAATGACCACCATGACAGGTGAAGACTTCGGCGAAGACGCCGAGGCTTGGCGGTCATGGGCCGCGCAATACGCCCGCCAAGGCTGGCAGGTCCAAGAGGAAGCCGAGCGCGAGGCCAACCCGAACCCCCACCCGCTTTACGGCAGGGGCACCGGGGGCATCGGGGACGGCAGCGGCATCAAGGACGACGGCTTCGGCCCCAAGATCAGCGGCACCTGGGTCGACACCCGCAACAACGACAACCTCCGCGCCATGCGCGAGACCAGCGTCTACCTCATGGCCGAGGAGACCGGCAACGAACTCACCCGTCGCATCTACAAAGAAAAGATCCGGCTTTGGGTACGCAACCTCTACCACTTCGGCATGGGCGAGTGGGACTCGCCAAACTACCTGCCACACACGATCAACGCGTATCTCAACCTCTACGACTTCGCCCGGGACCCCGAGGCGCGCGACCTCGCCGAGGCCGCGCTGGACTGGATGGTGATGAGCGCGGCGCTGAAGTATTACCGCGGCGGCGTCGGCCCGGGCAGCCGTGAGTTCGGCGGGGCGTCGCACGCCTTCGCGTCGAGCCTCGCCCACCCGATGTACCTGTGGTTCGGCGACTGCCCGCTTCCCGATCCGGACCCGCGTTACGACGACCACGTCGTCATCACCAGCCGGTATCGCCCCCCGCTCGCGCTGGTCGCGCTGGCTCATAAGCGGTTCGAGCGGCCCGTGGAACTGCTGAACACCAAACCCAACTACAACCAATGGAAGCCCGGGCTGGACGGCTACCCGGTCTACTTCGAGTCGCTCTATTTCGGCCGGACGTACTACCTCAACAGCGTGCTTTCCGGCGAAGAGGGCTGGGGCGGCAAGTTCCGGCTGCTCGCCGACAACGCGCAACGCGGCGTCGACTATGTTTTTATCCACCACACGGGTCGGCTTTACAAAGACGTCAAAGGCCGGATGGGGCAGTACCGCAACCTCGCGGTCTACATGCGGCCCAACAACGGCGAGCCGGTTTACTTCCAATGGCCTCGCTCGGCGGACCTCCGGTTGGAAGACGACGGCTGGTACATCGGGCTTGACGGGACCTACCTCGCGATCCGGCCGATCGGGCTCGGGCCTCTGGGCGAGGAGTTGCCCGACGCCGAGGATCTGGTCGCGAAGTGGGGCAGGATCAACCGCTATTGGGACGAATCGCTGCGGGCCGCCGAGCCGGCGGACGAGGCACCGGCGTATCTCGGCGCGGCCGTCGAGGTCGGTGAAGCACCGGAGCACGCGTCGTTTGAGGCTTTCATTCAAGCGGTACGCGATCGGCAGCGCGTCGACCTCGAGCGGCTCGGACAAGGCCGGGTCGCCTTGACCGGCACCGACGGGTGCCGACTCACCATGACCTATCGGCCCGACGAAGCCCTGCCGCGTGTCGAACGTGACGGCGTGTTACGCGACTTCACGCGCGAATGGGCCGTCTACGCGTCGGGTTCATCCGACGGCGCCCCCGTGGAACTCGGGTGGCGCGGGGGGGAGCTGACGATCCGGGCCGGGGGGCGCGTCCTCCAACACCGGGTTACGCCCGAGGGGCGGGTGAGTCTCCGCACGATCGATCAGTGAATCCATGCCGCTGCCTTTATCTTTGCGTTGCGCTTCAATGACTTGATCTCCGGGGGTTGGTGCCTCCGGGTGATGGCGAGATAGCGTGAGCAACTGGATGCAGGACGTGAACGACGCCATGACCGCAGTAACCGAGATCGACGTGGCCGGGGTTGGTCGGATGTGCCGGGTAACCGCACCGTTCGACGCGGCCTTGCGGGAGATGTCCGCCCGGGGAGCGTCGGCGCCGGTTCCCTTCGCGACGCTGGCCGCGGCACGGATCGTGGCCGGACTCGGGCCGCCGCTTTCGGGGCCAGGCGGGTTCGTGCGGGAGGCGATTGTTTATACCCATGGTGAGCCGGCGATGATGGTGCGGGAGTCGCCGTTTTTGTCTCCGGAGTTCGCGTCGGTCGCGATGGCGCGGCACCGTCAGGATCTCGAGGTCTACTTCGGCGAGCACCTCCCGGACGAGTTGTACAAAAGCTACCGCACCGCGGTGGAAGAGGATGCGGGAAAAGCGCCCGAAGCCCGCCGCGTGCTGCGGCTGAAGCATACCGGGATATGCAAGATCCCCTTGGCACAGTTCCCCGAGGACGAGCTCTTGCGCTGGCTCTTCGGTGGGCCTGAAGCAGCGGCGCGTTACGGGGCGTTCCTCGATCAAGCGGGGCTAGCCGAGTCCCCACTCTGGCTGGTGGATTGGCGGACGCCGGAGCAGGAGAAACTGCCGTACCTGCGGCAGTTCTTCTTCGGCGGGGTCGGGACCGGCTCCAGTTTTAACGGCGGCCGGTTGTTAGGAAACGACGACGGCGCGATGGGGGCGGTATGGGGCATCAAGGCGATTGACGCGATGGAGTCATCGCCGTGAGGGTTGTTGTCATCGGCGGCACCGGCCGGGTCGGGAGCTACTTGGTACCGCGCCTGGTTGAGGCCGGGCACGAGGTACGCGTGGTTTGCCGGGGCGGGCAGCAGCCGCGCCGCGAAGACCCGGCGTGGGCCCTGGTTTCCATGGATACGATCGACCGGAACGAGTCCGAAGCCCGCGGGGCGTTCGGCCGGCGGATCGCCTCCCTCGAGCCGGACGCCGTCATCGACATGATCTGTTTCGAGCCCGGCAGCGCCCGGCAACTGGTCGAAGCGTTGCGCCCACGCGGCGCACACCTGATCGTTTGCGGCACCGCATGGGTGTACGGCCACTCGGTCCTCGTGCCGACCGACGAGGCTTTCCCCCGGAGGCCTGTGTGCGAGTACGGGCGCAAGAAAGCGGCTGTCGAGGCGCTGCTGTTGGAAGCGGGGCGCGCCGGCTTCCCGGCCACGACGCTGCACGCCGGGCACATCGTCGGGCCCACGGATCGGCCGGTGAACCCTGTCGGGAACAAAGACCCGCGGGTGTTCGGCACGCTCGCCCGTGGCGAGAAGCTACGCATGCCCAACCTGGGGATGGAGACACTACACCACGTCCACGCCGACGACTTGGCGCAAGGTTTTGTGCGTGCCGTCGAACGACGCGAGGCCGCGGCCGGCGAGAGCTTCCACGTCTTGGCCCCCCAGGCCGTGACGATGCGCGGCTACGCCGAAGAGGTCGCGTCCTGGTTCGGCCACCAAGCCAACCTGGAATACGTGCCCTGGCCCGCCTGGTCCGAAGGCGTCGAGGCGAAGTGGGCGCAGCAGACCTGGGACCACCTCCGCCACAGCCCCCACGGCAGCATCGCCAAGGCCCGAGAGCGGTTGGGATATGCGCCGCGTTACAGCAGCTTCGCCGCGGTGCGCGAGGCCTTGGCGTGGCTGATCAATGACGGTCAAATTGAAGGCGTCACGCCCGACGACTGGGGTTCGGACTAAGATCATGTCCCGAACAGCCCCCTCTTGCTGATATGGCCCTTCGCGATGCTGCCCTGGACAAGGAGGCTGGTGATAACACGCTTGCCGATGAGCGGGGTGATTCGGCGGACCGATGAGGTGTGAGCGAAGTTCCCGGCCGCTGATCCTGCCGCGGATCAACCTCACGAGTTAGGCGGTCGGTCGCCGGACCGCAAAGGTCTCGACGCAATCTCCTTCCAGTTGCGGAGTGTTTGCCAGAAAGCGTGATTGTTCGGACAGGCTCTAAGGCACCCGAGACGGGGCGTCGCCATGCTAACGCGGTCAATGACGTCGTCTTGACGACAACGGGTAGAGGCGAACACCGGATCATCCCGGGAAATCGAGTGCTGTCCTAATCCGTTGCCAGCCCTTCCTTGGTCGCTGTCATTGGTTGGATCGTGCCGTCCCCGTTGAACACACACCACTCAGCCTGGGGTTTGCGCTCGTTGCAGTCGACGTCGGGCGAATGCGACATCTTGTGATAGAAGAAGATCCACCGCCCCTGGAACTCCACGATCGAGGAGCCGCAGTTGCCGCTCTCGGGATCGTAGATGCATCCTCTATAGTGAAACGGTCCGGCGGGGGTGTCACCCATCCAGTAATAGACGCTTTGCCCGCCCTTACAGCGGGTGGTCTCTCCGCGCTCGAATACCGACAAGAGGTAGTAGTAGACGCCGTTGCGTTTGAAGACGAAGGGGTTCTCAAAAGTTGTGTACACCTTGGGGTCGAGCGGCCCGCCGATCAGGTACTGCTCACGGGGGATCCACTCGCCCTCGATCCCGAGCATGTCTTCACGCAGGCGGGCGAGATGTGCGGGGTAATAGACCCAGGCACTGCCGTCGTCGTCGATGAACGTTGAAGGATCGATTTCGCGGAGGTCGATCCGCCCCGCGTAGGTAAACGGCCCCTGCGGCTTGTCGCTGGTGCCAATGGCCGTGTTCCATTCGCCGTTGTCGTCGACACAAGGAGCGTACAGATAGTAGATGCCGTTCTTGAGGGCGCAGTCCGGTGCGAACGCGTACCCGGTGGCCCAGGGAATGTCGGCGACACCAAAGATGTCCTCGTGGTCGGTCCAGTGCTCGAGGTTACTCGAGGAGAAGCAGGTCCAGGTGAGGTCGTTGGTGTCGGGCCGGCAGCGGCGGTCTCGCTTGCCGTAGATAAACACCTTGTTCTCGTAGACATGACCGGAGGGGTCGCCCATTGGAACGGGGAGCAACGGGTTGCCAGCGAGAGACGTCAAGAGAAAAAGGACCAACCAAGTGCACAGGGATCAAAAAGCTCGGGCAGATAAATCGGGCCAATCCCTGGACCGCGCCGGTGAAATCTGCGGACGCGCCGCGCCCCGAGGTCCAGTGACACCGAACCGAACACCCATTAGGGCGAGTAGTAGTTCCAGGTGCTCTTGCTGCGGCGGTAGTGGTTCATCGTCCATAGCCGGGGCCGCTCGGGGTTGGGGTTTGCCGAGGGATTCTGGTAGATGCGCAACTCGCTCCCGGCCTGCACGATCAGTTCTTCGCGCCAATCCCCGGTCACGTCAGCGACGTAGAGCCGGTCCGCGGCCTCGGGGAGGCGTAGCCGGAACTCGCCGGTGGCCGGGTCGAACAGACAGACATCGCCGGAGGTGTGGCGTTCTTTGGCGGCGAGCAGTTGTGCGCCCGTGCCGTCCCAGTGAATCGACACGATCGTCTCCAACCCCCGGACCGTCCAGTCGGCGGGCGCGACCTCGTCCATCTCGTACGTATGAACCAGTTCGCCTTGCGCGTTGAACACGAACGGCTGCTGGTGTTCATTGATCCGGCTGCGGCACCAGATCAACATGCCTTGCTGATCGTAATCGTCCGGCCGGGCCAGACCCGCGTTCTGCGGCTCCATGTGCTGGTGGTGAGTCTGCCAGATCAGTCCGTTGTGGTCGTAGAGAAAGACGCGGTTCTCGCCGGCTTCCTCCAGGGCCACCACCTGGGGCGTGTCCCGGTCGGGCAGCACATAATCCACGAAGACCGAATCGATGTGAGGCGTGCGGAGATTGGCTTCGACCGGCACGGAAAACAGCGGTTCGCCTTCGGGGGACAAGATCATCCCGCCCACGATCTCGTCTCGGCCGTCCAGATCAAGATCGGCGATGCGAGCCGAACCGTGATTCACGCCGAAGAAGTCGTCACGCTGCCACATCGGCTCGGGCTGTTGCTTTTGCAGTTCTTCGGCGGCGTAGGCGACGAGGTGACGCGCCACGCGGTAGCCGCCCCGGCGGCCCTCCCCGTCATCACAGGCCTGGAGCAGGATGTCGCGGTCGCCGAGCCCGCGGAGGTTGGCGATGATCGGCTGCTCCCACTGGAACGCCTCGGGTGGCGGTGCCGGAGTCGCGGACCAGCGGAACTCACCGGTCGAGCCGTCGTGCACGCGGAGTTCGCCCTCGAAAGTCATGAAGAGCACTTCGATCTTGCCATCCCCGTCGATGTCGCCCGCCTGGACGCCAGAGCCGTGGTGGCCGGGCAGACCGTTGTCCTCGGATTTGCTCGCCAGCCGGATGTCGGCCCGGATCGTCCAGAGCCGCTGCCCGTCCGGCGTCACCGCGGTGAGGTGTCCAGGCGTGGTCACGATCAGCGCGCGGCGGCCGTCGCCGGTCAGGTCGGCGGCGATCAGGCCGCCGCGGGTGTCGGCGGGGGCTGGGATGTCCAACGGGATCACGGTTGGCGGGGAGACGGTCAGCGGCATCTTCGTGTCCTGCTCGGAGGCATCCGTGTGCGTTGCTTCGAGATCAACCGGGGGCCAAAGCAACCAGGTATTGACCTTGGCCCGCTTGTCACGCAGCTCTTCTTCGGTCTCGCCGGCGATCACGTCCTGGAACGGGCCGGGCAACAGCGGGCCTCGCCCCAATGGCCGACCAAAGAAGTCTTGCCGCAGCCCTTCCACCGGCTCGCAGGCCGCGTCGAAGAACGCGCGGTCGTTGAGTTTCAATGTGAACTTCGGCCGTAAGGGGCTGACGTCCGGCGCCTTCTGCGCTTCGACGACAACGCTATCCGCGTCCCACCCCGTGACCGCGCGCCACTCTTCGAGCGACAGGAGTTTGGCGTCGACGCGCGATGCCACGATCGCATCGCTCGGGTCATCCTGGCCTTGAGTTTCGAGGGCGCGGCGGAAGGTCGACTCGATCAACGCGTCGGTGGTGCGGCCTTCATTGGGGTCCAACGCGAACATCGGGACCCGTTCGAACCCGTTCCACTGCCACTGCCGCCCGTTGGTGAACACGTTGCCGTTACTGAAGGAACCGCCGGTGGTTTCTCCGGGCCAGCCCATACAGATCGCCCCGCGGTAGTTGTCAACGAACAGGTTGTTGACCACGCGGTGGCGGGCGGAACCGGCGCCCCGCCGCTCGGGTTGAGTCGGGTCGGCCCGGTGGTCCGGGTTGGAGTAACTGCGGTCCGACACCTGACGGGTGTACACGCCGTAGTGCGCGTTGGTTGCGAGCAGGTTGTGCGCGATGACCACGTCGGACGCATCGTGGGCGTAGATGCCGTCGATGTTGTCGGCGCAAACATTGTGATCGACGACAACTCGGCCGTGCCCCAACTCAACGAAGATGCCCGTGACGTTGCCGATGACCACGTTACGGGTGACCCGCGCACCGGCGTATCCGGTGTCGAGCCAGATCCCGGCGGCGTCGTTGTCGCGTACCAGGTTCTGCTCGATGAGCATCCCCTGCGAGCCGTGGATCTTGATGCCGCCTTCCTCGACCGTTGAAGTACCACGGTAGTTGTTTCTCTCGATGACGTTTCGGGCGATGACGGTGCCCGGGTTGCCGCCCCAGCCGATGATCCCCGCCGAGCCGTTCTCGGCGATCAGGTTGCCGACGATGCGATGGTGGCCGCGTGGGGTGCCGTCGAGTGCGTTCACCGCGTCGCTTTTGCGTTCGACCGAAGCGGGCTTCCACTCCCGACCGATGTCGAGGCCGACCGTCCGCGCGTGGCGGATCACATTGTTCTCGAAGGTGTAGTGGTGTCCGCTCCGGGTGCTGACCATCCCGGCCTGCGGCCATGGGGCGTGGTTCGCCGCGTGCTCGATGACAAACCCGCGTACCACGATGTGGCCCAGCCCGCGCCGTTTCGCTCCGAACACGCGGTGACGGACCGACAGTTCGACCAACGCCTCGGCGGGGTGCTCAACCCCTCGCGGCACATGGAGCAGGACGGCTTTACCATCGGCCGATGCGATCCACGAACCGGGCCGACGCGTGACGTCCTCCATCGACTCGACCTGCTCGAGCATCTCACCGTTCAGAAAGACCTGCCCCATCGTTCTCGGCCAATGCACAGCGCCGGGGCCTTCCGTGATGAAGAGTTCACGGTTCTTTTCCTCCGACGCGTTGGCCTGAGAAGCCGAGGCAATCTTGGCTTCGATCGGCCGAGCACGCCAGAAACTCTCGGGCAACGGAAACTCGTGTGGGTAGCGCTGCCGTCGATTGGCCAACGCTTCGTAGGGCGGGTAGGGCAGCCCGTCGAACATCGCGTCGTCGAGCGGCGCTCGGAACACCCCGTTGCGGCCCGACACGGGCTCCCACTTCGGCGTCCAGACCTCGGACCCTCGAACAAACACCTGCCTCGCCTTCGCGGCTTCATAGACAATCGGCCTGCCGGCCGTCCCGCTGCGGGCGGGGCTGACCCATTCGCGGTAAACCCCCGGCTGAACGAGCACGCGGTCGCCGGCCTGGGCTCGTTCGGCTGCGGCGTTGATGGTACGAAGCGGTGCGTCGGGCGTCCCGGTGTTATCGTCGGTCGCGTCGGGGTGTCGAGCGTCCACGTGCCACGTCCGGCCTTGAGCAACGCCGTGCATTGCCTCCGCAACGGCACCGTGAACCGAAGCGCACAATGCCAGCAAAGCACCAGCCAAACACGCCATGGGTCGGCCATCAAGGGCCGGGAATCGGGCAAGCATGGACACACCTTTTGACGAACCGAACGGTTGGACCCCGCCGAATCGATATCAACGCCTGTGAAATCAGATCCGTGATATTGTAACGTTATAACGCGAGTCGCACCAAGGCAGCGATGCCCATGAAAGTACTGTTCACATCCGTATTCGGCGTCCTCGTCTTAGTCAGCCTCGGGCTGCGCTGGTCGTTCCCGGATGTGCAGACGGAGCGTCCGGTGATCTATTGGGTGACGGACAAGAACCCGGCACGGGAGCAGCAGGTCGCGTTGTTTCACGAGTGGTTGGTGGAGAACGGGCACGTCAACGACGCGGGCGAGCCGGCGGTGGAGTTGCGCCTCGATGTGGCCAACATGGACCTGACCAAACAGACGATCCAAAGCGTCTCGGGGGTCGCCGGGGACCTGATGGACACGTACGGGCCGTCGATGCGGCAGTTGCAGGCGATGGGGGTGCTGACCGACCTGACCGAGGACGCCGAGGCGATGGGATTCAGTCCGGACCAGACCTACGCCGCGATCGAGCCGTCCATCACGGTGGACGGCCGGCAGTACCGGTACCCGGCGAACGTTGGGAACTCCATGCTCTGGGTCAACGTCGACGCGCTGCGTCGCCACGGCCTAGAGCCGCCGCCCACGCGATGGACCTGGGAAGACTTTGAGCGGCTGGGCGTGGCGTTTCGCGACGCGGCCAACCCGCCGGGCACCGCCCCCAACGAGCGCCGGTTCTTCGCCCTCAACCTCGACTCGGTGCGGTTGCTTCGCACCACGGGCCTGTCGAAGTTCAACGAAACGTTGACGGCTTGCACCCTCGACGACCCGCGCTACGCGGAGACGCTGCGAGCCAAGCGCCGGTGGGTCTACGACCTCAACATCCTGCCGACCCCGGAAGACGAGGCCGCGTTTGCCTCGCAGCAGAGCTTCATGGGCAGCGACGCGCAGCGCTTCGGCACCGGCGACTACGCGCTGCTCGAGGGCGGGCGCTACCTCCTGATCCTGTTCCGCCGGTACCCGCACCTGGGGGATCTGCGGGTTGTCGAGTTCCCGCACGCCGGGTTCCCGTGCACGATGATCAGCTCCCGTGCGGTGGCGCTCTACGCCGGGAGCCGCCACCCGGAGTTGGCCAAGCTGTTCCTGCAGTACCTGGCCAGCGCGGCCTACAACGAGCAGATCGTCGCCGACGCCGACGCCTTGCCCCCCAACCCGGCGTACACGCGGGGCGAGGCGTTCCTGCGTCCGCCGGCCTACCCCAAGGAGTGGGGGACGCACGGCGCCTTCGTGGAGACGGCGGAGACCATCGCGATCGGCGAGACGTTCAGCCCGTACGTGCTGCCGACCGTGGTCAAGCGCCGGCGGGAGTTCTTCGAGGATCAGTTCATGTTCGGCCTGATGAGCGCCGACGACGCCGCGGCCGCGACCGCCGACGACCTCAACGCCCGCATCGCCGACGAGCTGGACCGCAAGCCGGAGCTGCGCGACCCCTTTGAGCGTGACCGGGCCGCTCAAGAACAGATCGACCGGCTCAAGGCCGAGGGCCGGCCCATCCCCGCCGAGTTGATCAAGAACCCGTTCCACTTGGCCTACTACCGACGGACCGGGCAGCTTTCCGAGAGCCCGGCGACTGCTGCCGCAACGGTGGAGCGACACGCGATGGCGGTGACTGCGCCGTGAGTCGACGCGCCGCCCGCGACCGACGCCGGGCCCTGCTCACGGGCCTGGCCTTTCTCTCGCCGAACATCCTGGGCGTCGCGGTGTTCACTGTGTTCCCGGTGGTGTTCTCGCTGGTAATGGCGTTCTCGAACTGGGACCTGACGCAGCACAACCCGTTCAAAGACACCCGGCCGAAGTTTGAAGGCCTGGGCAACTTCGCCGAGCTGGTCCGGGGGTGGGAGTTCCTTCGCTACTTCGGTAACACGCTGTTCTTCATGATGGGCATCCCGGTCGCCGTGGCCGGGTCTCTGGGCGCGGCGATACTCCTGAGCAAGGACACCCGCGCGGGCGGCGGGCGGCCGTACGTCTGGCTGCTGGCGTCGGCGGGGCTGATCGCCGGCTGTGTGATGCTCGCGCTGGCGGGGACGGGCCAGACGGCGATGGTGCTGCTGATCGCCGGCGCCGGCTGCGGCATCCTGCTGCTGGGCGTGACCGGCGGGCTGACCTTCTACCGCACGCTGTTCTACACGCCCCACTTCGTTGCCGGTGTCGCGACATTCATCCTCTGGAAGAAGCTGTACGCCCAACAGACCGGGCCGATCAACGTGGCGCTGCAGCCGGTCCTCGACGGGGTCGCTGGCGCGGCGCAGGCGGTCGGCCCATTCTTCACGGCGCTCGCGTGGTTGGGGGTCGTCTTGCTGCTCCTGCTCTTGGCCATGGGGCTGCGCCGGCTGCGACAGGTATACATCGACGGCGAGTTGGGGTGGCGGGCCGCGCTGCTGCCGGTGGTGTTGCTGCTGGTCCCCTTCGGGGTGGCGATGATGTGGGGGTACGCGTCGCCCTACCGCGCGGTATTGCTGGTAGGTGGCGTCGCCGTCGTGCTCTACCACGCCACCCGGCTGGTGCGATCGGCCGACAAGTTCTCAGCGCCCAGTGCCACCGAGGGGTTCGGCAGCGCGTTGATGCTCGCCTTGCTGACGATGGTCGGGCAGTTCGTCGTGCTGGGATTGCTCGTGGTCGCGGGCAACGTGCCGTCGATGGCGGGCGACGGCGTCCTGGAGGCGCCGTCGTGGTTGACAGACCCGGCCTTCGCCAAGCCCGCACTCATGATCATGGGCTTCTGGGCGGCGATCGGCAGCAACAACATGCTGCTGTACCTCGCGGCGTTGACGAACGTGCCGGGCGAACTGTACGAGGCCGCGGACATCGACGGCGCCCGCCCGATGCAGCGGTTCTGGAACATCACTTGGCCACAGCTCGCACCCACCACCTTCTTTATCTTCGTCATGTCGACGATCGGCGGGCTTCAGGGCGGCTTCGAGATGGCCCGCGTCATGACCGAGGGCGGCCCGGCTGGCGCGACCACCACGCTCAGCTACTTCATCTACATCGAAGGCTTCGAGACCGGCCGGCTGGGCTTTGCCTCGGCGGTGTCCTGGGCGCTGTTCGTGCTGGTGTTTAGCGTCACACTCTTCAACTGGAAGTTCGGCAACCGGTATGTCAACGACTGATCTCCCGCCCACGAGCATGAAAGTGTCGGCGCGTCGCCGCAAAGCCGAGGTGCGTCGCTACCTCGGCGCGTTGCCGCTGCACGCGACGCTGACGGTGGTCGGGTTGCTGCTGTTCCTGCCGTTCCTCTGGATGGTGCTGACCAGCCTCAAGCCCCTCGACCAGGTCGGCGACGAAGGCTGGCTGCCCACGCTGTCGACGTACACAGATCGGGGGCAGTTCCCGGCCGAGGCGGTTCAAGCGGTGCGCGAACGCCTGCGGACCGCGGACGACCCGGCGGCGGCCTACCTCGCGGGCTTCATTGACCTCGAAACCGCCGACCTGAAGCCCAAGCAACTCGCGGAGCAGGTCAACACCGCGATCCGATCGGCGGAGCCGGTCCCCGATGAAGTCTTAACCGGCGTTGACCTCTCAGCCGACACCCAGCGCTACCGGGACGCGGTCGCCGACAGTCAGAAGACGCCGATCGACCCCGCGCTGACCGGCCGGGCTCTGGAAGACGAGCAGGACCGCCGCCATCGAGACGTCGCACTGTTCAACGCCTGGGCGCTGCACGACGCGCTGCCGGACCTGATCCCAGCGCCGCGAACCTTCCGCTGGCACAACTACCTCGAGGTCTTCCGGCAGGTGCCCTTCGGCCGGTACTACGTCAACTCGCTGTTCGTCGCGTGCTGGGTGACGTTCCTGCAGGTGTTCACCAGTTCGCTCGCCGCGTTCAGCTTCGCCCGGCTCCGATGGCCCGGCCGAGACCAGGTGTTCCTGCTCTACCTCTCCACCATGATGCTGCCCGGCCTGGTCATGATGATCCCCAACTACCAGATCATGATCACGCTGGGCCTGGTCGACACCATGATCGGCCTGATCCTGCCCGCGGCGTTCACCGCGTTCGGCACGTTCCTGCTCCGACAGTTCATGCTCTCCATACCCGCCTCGCTCGACGAAGCCGCCGCTATCGACGGCGCGAGCAAGTGGCGCACCTACTGGGACGTCATCCTGCCGCTTGCCCGGCCCGGCTTGGTCACGCTCGCCATCTTCACTTTCATGGGCAACTACAACTCGTTCTTCTGGCCCCTGGTCATGCTCAAGAGCGAGCACCGCTACACCCTGCCCATCGGCCTGCTCTACTTCGACTCCTCCGCCGGCCAGGAGACCAACCTGCTCATGGCCGCCGTCACCATGTCCGTCCTCCCCATGATCGTCGTCTTCGTCGTCATGCAGAAACAACTCGTCAAGGGCATCCAGCTCGGCGCTGTCAAGGGGTGATTCCGTACCGTTCCGCTCGCATCGCCAACCGCTCCCCCACTTCCGACCGAAGCCAACCATGCTTGAAACTCAGATTGCCCCGACGCCCGGCGACACGTCCTGGTTCCGGCACGACCGCTTCGGGTTGTTCATCCACTGGGGCCTGTACGCGTTGCCGGCCCGGCACGAGTGGGTCAAGTCAATGGAGTGCATCCCCGACGGCATCTACGACCGCAGGTATTTCGAGCACTTCGACCCCGACCTCTACGACCCGCAGCGCTGGGCCGCCGCCGCCGCGAACGCCGGCATGAAGTACTTCGTGGTCACGACCAAGCACCACGACGGCTTCTGCCTCTGGGACTCCAAACACACGGACTACAAGTCGACCAACTCGCCCTGCGGCAAGGACCTCCTGCGCCCCATGGTCGATGCCTTCAGTTCCCGAGGGTTGCGCACCGGCTTCTACCACTCGCTGCTCGACTGGCACCACCCGGACTACATCGTCGATTACAAGAACCACTCCCGGCGCAACGAGCTACCCCCCGCCGACGTCCCGCCTGTCGGCATGGGCCCCGCCGCGACCGGCGCCAACCACACCGGCGCCGACATCAACGCCGGCCGAGACCAGTCACGCTACGCCGCTTACCTCCGCGACCAGGTCCGCGAACTGTTGACCGAGTTCGGCGACGTCTCGGCCTTGTGGTTCGACTTCTCGTTCGTCCGCGACCCCGACCACCCGCGCGACGACTTCGTCTACAACAAGGGACGCGAGGCTTGGCAATCCGAAAAGTTGTACGAGATGATCCGGGAACTCCAGCCGAATGTCTTGCTCACGGACCGGCTCGACCTCGACCGGCACCTCTCCGGCGGCGACTTCAAGACCCCCGAGCAGGCCCAGCCCACCCAGTGGGTCGAGGTCGACGGGCAACCGGTGACGTGGGAGGCGTGCCAGACCTTCTCCGGCTCCTGGGGCTACTACCGCGACGAGCACGACTGGCGGTCGACCAAGCAACTGATCACCACGCTCATCGACTGCGTCAGCAAAGGCGGCAACCTGCTGCTCAACGTCGGGCCCAACGGCCGGGGCGAGATCGACCAACGCGCGCTCGACCGTCTCGAAGGTATTGGTCGGTGGATGCGCCTGCACAGCCGGTCCATCTACGGCTGCACCCAAGCCCCGGACGAGTTCGCCTGCCCGCGCGACTGCCGCCTTACCTACCACCCCGAGAAGAACCGCCTCTACCTCCACCTGCTCAGCTGGCCCTACAAGTTCGTCCACCTGACGGGCCGGGCCTACGCTGACCGCGTCGAGTACGCCCAGCTACTCAACGATGCCAGCGAGTGCCGCGGCCTCGACGAGTGGCACGCCAGCCACCTCCAACTCCCCGAGCACACCCTCACCCTCGCCCTGCCTCAGCGCGAGCCCGAAGGCGTCGAGGTCCCTGTCATCGAACTGTTCCTGCGGTGATCGCGTTGAAGCAAGATCGCTGGCAATCCACGGTGTAGGCCAAAGAACCCGAGGACGGTTGACGCTGCACGCGCCACGGCGTGACTCATCGGTCCTCCCGTGCGAACGAATGAACCGCCCGCTGCCCACGAACGCGATCCTGACCGGCGTCAGCCGCGGTATAGGGAACGCGATCGCCTCGCGTCTGGCTCACGAGCACATCCGGCTGACCGTCACGGCACGCGACGCCGAGAAGCTCGAAGCCGCGGCGGCCGAGTGGCGAGACCGAGGCGCTGACGTCCACGTGGCCCCGGGAGACATCACGGACGAGGCATTCGTCGACGACCTGTTCGCCGGTCACGCCGAGCGCTTCGGCCCGTTGGAGGCGCTTGTCCATAGCGCGGGCATCGCGCCGTACGGATCGATCCGTGATGTGCCGGTGTCGACCTTCCGCGACTGCCTGGAGGTGAACCTAGTCTCATCCTACAACTGCGTTCGGCACGCGGTCCGAGCGATGGACGGGCGTGGCGACGGCAAGATCGTCTTGCTCGGCTCGGTGCGCTCGCACTGGGCAACGTTCGGCGACTACGGCGGCTACCCGGCGTCGAAGTTTGGCCTCCGTGGCATGGTGGAGGGGATCACTCGGCAACTCCACCAGGAAGGATCGCGCATCGCGGTTAGCCTGGTCTGCCCTGGAAAGACCGACACCGACATGGGAAACCCCAAGGGCGACGCCGATGCGATGCCCCCAGACGTCGTCGCCGACGCCGTCCTCCACACGCTCCGGGCCCCGCCCGGCATCAACGTCTACGACACCGTGGTGTTCCCGACCACGATGCGTGTCTGGTAGGTATACCGCGCAAGCCGCGGCCAAACGCCCGGCTCACTTCTCGTACTAAGGAATCCCGCGATGACCGTGAAGCTCCGCTACGAGATCAACGACCCGATCGCAGGCTTCCCCGTGCGCGAGGTGGACGTGCACGCGTCGGCCGACGAGTTGGCGGAAATGGACACGCAGGGGTTCCTCGTCAAGGAGAGGCTGTTCACCGGCGACGATCTCGAACGCCTCCGTGAAGCGACCGACCGCCTCGAAGCGAGAGAGGGTGGGATTGCGCACGCCACTTCGAGCGATAAGTTCGGCGGCTTCTTTGCCCGCTACATCCACGACAAGGACGGAGCCTTCCTCGACCTGGTGCAACGGCCGGAGTTGGTGTCGATCGTGCGGGCGATGCTCGGCCCGGCGATCAAGCTGTCGGGGAGCACGCTGCGCGTCACCTACCCGGGCGAACCCGGCCAGGAAACCATCTGGCACACCCACCGCAGAGTCATCCCCGAGCCGCTGCCGCCGTGGTTCAGCCAACCCCACGTCATCGACATCCTGATCTACCTGGACGATCTCGCGCGGCCGACCGGGCCATTGGTGGTCGTGCCCGAGTCTCACCGCTGGTACCACCGCAAACTCGACGCACACGACTACGGCGACAAGGAAGGCCAACGCGTGCTCGCCTTGCCCGCGGGGTCGGCCGTGTTCATGCACAGCAACGTCTGGCACCGCGGCATGCCCACGATGCCCGAGGGTCAGAAGAGACGCCTCGTCCTGCTCGGTTACGCCCCCGCCTGGTTCGTGGACAACCCCTACGGCCAACCTCCCGACCACCCGCTTTCCGACCGCTACAGGGACGGCGACGATGCCGAACTCCGCGAGCTCTTCGGCAACGGCGGCTACGTCTGAATCTCTGCAAGACGACCGAGGCGAGCCAACCTGCACTCAGCACGATCGGTTGCGCCCATCTGCCGGATGGGACCTTGGCCCCCGCCGTATCACTTACCAAACAGCGGGTTCAACTCACGTCAAACGGCGCTTCTGGCACCGCGACTCGGGCCGCTTGATCACGCAGAGCCAGCGTTGACGGTTGTCTCACCAAGGCCTTCCGGCCCCATGGCGAGATAACCCCCATCGACCGGCAGGTCAACGCCGGTAACGAACGACGCGTCGTCACTGAGCAGAAACATCGCCGCGCGAGCAATCTCGACCGGCTCGGCCAAGCGGCGGAGCATGTGATACTTGCCCCACAACGGCCCCCACTTCTCCCGACCCCCGCCGTCGAGCGCCGCGGCCTTCTCGACCTCCCTTGTCCAGACCCATCCCGGGCTCAGCGTGTTGACACGGATGTTGTCTGACGCGAGGTCGAGCGCCTGGCAGCGGGTCAGTTGGTCCACGGCGCCCTTCGCGGCGTTGTAGGTCCAACGATTGATCTGCGCAATCCGGCCCGAGATGCTCGAGATGTTGACCACCGCCCCGCCTCCGATCGCCTTCATCTCCGGGGCGCACCGCTGAACCATCCGGGCGTAGGCCACCGGTCCCACGGTCAGGCTGCGGGCCCAGTCCTGGTCGGTTGCGTCCATACCCTTGGCGGTAAAGGAGAACGCGTTGTTGACCAGGAAGTCGATGCGTCCCCACAACTCGACCGCGCGGTCGCCCAATGAGCGGCAGAACGCCTCGTCCTGCATGTCCCCGAGACGGAACACCACGTCGAACCCCTCCCGCTTCATCTCCCTGGCGACGGCATCACCATCCGGTTCGATGCCGGAGAACAGGACCGACGCACCTTCTTGGCAGAGCCCCTCGACGATGGCTCGGCCGATGCCCGCCGAGCCGCCGGTAACGACCGCGACGCGTCCCTTGAAACGATCGACGTAGTGGGAAGTCTTGGGTACGCTCATCGTGGTGTTCCTTGCGAGCGATGCGTGGGGTAGTCAGTCGGTCTGGAGTCGGTAGACCCGAGCCGCGTTGTCGTGGAAGAAGGCAAGCCGATCGGTTGACGACCACGCCGCGGTCAGCCCCTCAGCCACCTCGACCCATCGTGAGTACGTGACGCTGCGTAGGGCATGTGGCCAGTCGCCCGCCCACATCACCCGCGTCGGCCCGAACACTTCGACCACGGCGTCGAAGTAGGGCGTGATGTCGTCAACCGTCCACCGGGCCAGGTCCGCGTTGTTTGTCAGATTCGAGACCTTGCAGGTGACCCGTTCGCACTCTGCCAGTGCCTCGAGATCCGAACGCCACGGCTCGAACCCGCCGCCGGCGATGTCCGGGTTCCCGCAGTGGTCGAGGATGAACGGCACGTCCGGGCAGCGCTGAACGAGTTCGAGCGCCTCGGGGAGTTGTGTCGCGGCGACGGTGATCTCGAAGTGCATGCCGTTAGCGCCAATCCGACGAACCGCATCCACCACCGCGGGCTGCAGGGCGAAACCTTCGGGCTCGCCTTGAAGAAGCCGTCGTATGCCCCGTACGCGCCCATACCGCCCCACCATTTCGATCTGGTCGGCGATGTCGTCGCCTTGCTCGACCGCAACGTAAGGAACGATCGCCGCCAAGCGTTTGTCTTCGTCAGCAATCGCGTCGACCCAGGCCAACTCCGCGAGGTTCTGCTCCGGCAAGGGCTCGCAGTTGAGGAAGACCATCCGGCGCACGTCAACGCCCCGACACGCCATATCGAAGTCACGCAGCGTAAAGGTGCGGTTCAGCTCCGGGAAGCCATCCAGCCAAGGGTAACGGAGACGCTGGATGTCCCAGATGTGCAGGTGCGAGTCGATGATGGGCAGGTCACACATCTTTTAGTTCACGGGTCGTATTGGCTGCGAGCGCGGCGGCGTTGATGGTGTAAGTCACGGGCTCGCCCAAGACGGCCTGTCGGCAGGCGAGAGCGGCCTTGGTCCGCAGTTCTTGGATGCTCTCCTCGCAGTAGAACGCGACATGGGGGTTAATGATCAGCCGAGAAGAAGCCGGGTGCTCGGGATCACGCCAGGCGCAGATCAGGGGGTCTTTAGGGTCTGGCGGCTCCTGCTCCAACACGTCGAGCCCCGCGCCGTCGAGATGGCCGGACGCCAGCGCCGCCAACAGCGCCCCGCTATCGACCAGGCCCCCGCGTGCGGTGTTGATCAGGATCGCGCCAGCCGGTAGCTTCGACAGCGCGTCTTCGTCGATAACATGTCGCGTCTCCGGGGTCAGCAGGCAGTGCAGACTCAGCAGGCTTGATTGACTAAGCAGTTGATCGAGTGACTCAACACGTCGAACCCCGATCGACTTCTCGACCCCGCCGGGCAGGTACGGATCGAAGAAGACAACGTCCATGCCGAACGCCTTGGCACGCAGCGCGACCGCGGTGCCGATCCGGCTCATCCCGAGCAGCCCGAGTGTTCGGCCGCGTAACCGGTGCAACGGCTTAACCGCGGCGTACGACCAGGGCCCGTTGTCGCGACGTGACAACTCATTGGCCTGGTGGATACCCCGTGCCAAGACCAACGCCATGCCCAGTGCCGAGTCGGCGACGTCTTCGGTGCCGTAGTCGGGGACATTGGCGACCTGTACCCCTCGCCGGGTCGCCGCCTCGACGTCGAGGTTGTCCAGGCCGACGCCCATGCGCACCACGAGCTTGCAACGCGGGAGCCGACGGAGCCCCTCGTCGCCTAGCCCCACGATGTGCCAGAGCATGATCGCCTCGGCGTCGGCGGCGCGTTCGGCCAGTTCCGATTCGCAGTTGCAACCGAGCCGTTCGACCCGCGCGACCCCGTCCAGGGCGCTTCTCTCAGGCCGGAGGTCGTCTTCAAGAAAGTCGGCGACGACCACCAGCGGCAACTCAGACATCGGCCGGGCCCTCCTGCCGGGTCTGGATCAGGTCGTGCCGGGCGGCGTCGAGGTGGTTGAGCATCTCCCGGCGGGCGCGCTCCGCGTCGCCGTCGACCACCGGAGCCAAGATCGCGCGGTGTCCCGCCGCGGCGCGGTCGCGGCCAGTTGGGTGTGCCAGGGTGGCGCCGAGAAGCTCGCGCATCAACGCCGTCAGGGTCGAAAGCAGCAGCGGGAAGATCGGGTTTCCGGTGGCTTCCGCCAGACCGACATGGAACGCGATATCCGCATCGGCGCGTTCGTTGATCAGCTCCGCGTTTTCGAGCGCAGTCACGGCGTGTTCGAGTTGCTCGCGCCTCGACTGCGTGAGTCGGCGCGCGGCCAGGGACGCGATCTCGCTCTCCAGCGGGGCGCGGACTTCGAGCAGCTGCTCCAACGACGCGTGATCCCGGCGAAGCAAGGCCTGGAGGTTGGCTGCGGCGGCAAGCGCATCGGGGGGACGCACTCGGGCGGTCCGGCCTTGCGCGATATCCACCAGCCCCCCGCCGCTGAGAGTCCGCAACGCCTCGCGTGCCACAGTGCGCGAGACCCCGAACGATTCGGCCAGTGCTCCCTCGGCGGGCAGCGCCTCACCGGCCGCCCACTCACCCTGCAGGATGCGCTGCCGGAGATCGCGAGCCACAGCACCGACCAAGCCATCACGGCTCTCTGTTCCGCTGCCGAGTTGGTAGGTGACAGTGGTGATACTGTTATGATAAGTTGTTCAAAAAGTGAACGTCAAATGCTAATGTAGCCTTGAAGTTCAAAATCATATCATATAGGTTCGATGCATGAGCTTGGTTCTGCACAACCTCACGGATCGAGTGGCGATCGTGACCGGGGGTGGATCCGGGATCGGCCAAGCCATCGCCCACCGATTCGCTCGGCACGGGGCATCCGTTGTGATCTTCGAGCGCGACGAACTTGCGGGGACCGCTACCGCCCACGACATCCAGGCCGAAGGCGGGAAGGCGGAGGTCGTGGCGTGCGACGTCGCCGACGCGCCCTCGGTTGACGCCGCTGTGGCTGCGGTCGAAGCCACCCACGGCCGCATCGACATCCTGGTCAACAACGCCGGCGTCGCCCACGTCGGCACCGCCACCACCACCGAGCCGGAGGACTTTGACCGCTTGTACCGGGTCAACGTCCGAGGGGTTTACTTTTGCCTCCGCGCGGTGCTGCCGCGTATGACCGCGCATGGCGGCGGCGCGATCGTCAATCTGGCGTCGATCGCTTCTGTCGTCGGTATCAAAGATCGCTTTGCGTATTCGATGACCAAGGGCGCGGTCCTGACGATGACGTACTCGGTCGCCGCCGATTACATCGACCACGGCGTCCGCTGCAACTGCGTTTGCCCGGCACGAGTGCACACGCCGTTCGTCGATGGCTTCATCCGAGACAACTACCCCGGGCGTGAGGGCGACGTGTTCGAGACCCTCTCGAAGTATCAGCCTATCGGTCGAATGGGGCAGCCGGAGGAAGTCGCGTCCTTCGTGTTGTACCTCTGCAGCGATGAGGCCTCGTTCCTCACCGGGTGCGCATACCCCATCGACGGCGGAGTGGTGAACCTCCGCTGATCCCACCTGCCGGGACCATTGAGCATGAGACTGATCCGCTTTGGCCCAGATCGACACGAACACCCCGGGGTCGAGTTGTCGGACGGCCGAAGGGTCGATCTGTCCGGCTCGTTTGCCGACTGGGGCCCCGCGTTCTTCAACGGCGGCGGCTTGTATCAACTGCGAGACCTACTGGCGCGCCACGCCGGTTCCCTACCCGAAGTTCCGGCATCCGTGCGTCTGGGGCCGCCGGTACCCCGGCCGGGAAAGGTGGTCTGCATCGGGCTCAACTACGCCGATCACGCCGCCGAGTCCGGCATGGACATCCCCACTGAGCCGGTGGTGTTCCTCAAGGCCTCCAACACGGTCGTTGGTCCCTATGACGACATCGTTTTGCCGCGCGGCAGTGTTAAGACCGACTGGGAAGTTGAACTGGGTGTCGTCATCGGACGAGACGCGAAGGACCTGGATTCCCCGGAGGAGGCCGCGTCGTTCATCGCCGGCTATTGCATCAGCCACGACGTGTCCGAACGCGCGTTCCAACTCGAAGGCACCGGCCAGTGGACCAAGGGCAAGAGCTGCGATACGTTCAACCCGCTAGGTCCCTGGCTGGTCACCACTGATGAGATCGCCGACCCGCGCAACCTCGGACTGAGGCTCGAGGTCAACGGGGAACGGATGCAGGATGGCAACACCCGGACCATGGTCTTCGATGTGTTCTTTCTTGTGCACTACCTGAGCCGGTTCATGACACTTGAAGCCGGCGACGTGATCACCACCGGCACGCCACCCGGCGTCGGCTTGGGAATGGACCCACCGCGTTACCTGAAGCCGGGCGACTCGGTCGAGTTGTCCATCAGCGGCCTCGGTACGCAGCGGCAGCTAGTAACGCCGCCTCGGGCGTAGAACCCGAATCACATGGCCTCTTTGAAAAACGACAAAACGCAGGGGCCATGCAAGCCGACCGCCCGACGGTTGCCGCTCCTGCGCGGCGACGCTTTCTTCGGTGAAGGCGCTCAGATCCACGTCTGCTCCGTCCTTGAGACTGCGAGTGAGTCGTACCGACATGCCCACGACTTCCTTGAGGTCGCCACGGTGCGCAGCGGCACCGGCGTTCACCGCGTGGGCGCGCTGAGCGGTCGAGTCTCGGCCGGGGACGTGTTCGTGATCAACAGGTTCGAGCCTCATGCCTACGCCAATACCGACCGACTTGAGGTGACGTACCTGCTGCTGGGCCTCGATGAGATCGAAACGCTCAAGACCCGATTCGGGGGAGTCTCCGAAGTTCGAGCCTTCTTTTTTCGGGACCACAGCCCGAGCGTGTGTCTTCAACAACGCTCAAGCTTGCGGCTGGGCCCCGAAGCACTAAACACGATCGGGCAACTGCTCGACACACTGCAGCGCGAGGCCGCCACTCCCGGCGTGGGGCGGGAGTTGCTTTTGGGTAGCCTCGTCATGCAGATGATGATACGAGTCGGCCGGGAGTGGGAACGGTTGGTGGGTCCGGCTCCCGAGCCGCGCGCCACTTCTCAAGGGGCTGCCGAACGATTCACCAGGCGTAACTCCTGCCCGGAGGCGGTCGAACGCGTTTTGCGCTATATCGAATCGCGTTATGCCGACGACCTCCGGGCCACTGACCTCGCGCGATGCAGTGGATTCCAAGTGCAGTACTTTGCCCGGCTCTTCAAGCGCTGCATTGGCGTGCCCCCCACGGAATACTTGAGGCGTTACCGCGTTGCCAGAGCGATTGAGCTTCTGGTCGATACGGACCGAACGGTCACAGAAATCGCTCACCGTACCGGCTTTAACGACCTCGCCCATTTCGTGCGGACTTTCAAGAACGCGGTCGGCAGCCCCCCAGGCGCATGGCGCCGCGAAGTCAGAAAACCGCAACCCAAGGTCACATCCATCCAAGTCCCGAATCGATCAGATTGCTTCACTCCTTGACTTGTTGATCACTGGGCGGCAACCCAAGGAGGATTCTATGGGCAGACTCGCACTCACCGGCGGCGGCAAGATGATCGCCGACGAACGCCGACTCCGCAGCCGATGGAAGACCGCCAACATGGACGAGGCGCTCCGGGAGTACACCGGTGCCAAGTTCGTCCAGATGACCAACTCGGGTACCGGGGCGCTGATCTCCTGCTTGCTTGCCGCGGGCATCGGCCCCGGGGACGAAGTCATCACCGTCGCTTACACGTGGACCGCGACCGTGGGCGCGATCCTGCGGGTCAACGCGGTGCCTGTGTTCGCCGACATCGATCCGCAGACGCTGACCATCGACGTCGCGGATGTTCGCCGGAAGATCACACCGCAGACCAAGGCGATCCTGCCGGTTGACTTCTACGGTCACCCGGCGCCGATCCCCGAGCTCATGGCGGTCGCCCACGAACACCATCTGTTCGTCATCGAGGACGCATGCCAGGCGTCCACCGCCGAGATCGACGGACAAAAGGTCGGCAGCATCGCCGACATGACCGCGTTCAGCTTCTCCGGCAAGCCGATCTACACCACCTACGGCGGCGGGGGTGCGTACCTGACCAACGACCGCAAGCTCTTCGAGCGCGGCCTGTTGGGTGGGCAGCACCCGACCTTGATCGCCGGCGTCGCGCAGGACCCGGACGTGCTCAAATACGCCTCGATGGGCGGCACGGGGGACAACTTCCGCAACGTCCCCAACGACGGGATGATGCAGTTGCTTGACGCCGACGCGCGTACCAATGCCCGGATCGCCAACTGCGACTACCTGACCTCGCAGCTTGAGGATGTGCCCGGGATCACCACGCCGTACGTCCGGCCCGGATACAAGCACGTGTATCACTACTACACCTGCCTGTGGGACCCGGACGTACATGACGTGAGCCGCGACCGCTTCTGTGAGGCGCTCAACGCCGAGGGGTTGTTCGTGGTCGCATACCTCAAGGACGCAAACTACCGTTTCACGCCCGACAGCAAGCCGATCGCCGCCGGTGGGCCGATCCACCTGCGGACGATCTTCCGGGAGCGCAACCTCTACGGCAAAGGTTGCCCGTTCCAGTGCCCTCACGTCAAGAACCCGCCGGTCTACGCCAAGGGCGACTTGCCCGTAAGCGAGGCGATGGCCGACCGTGAGTTCTGCATCGGTCAGCCCGATCTGTCCCCGCCGTGCGACGATCGCGACATGCGGGTGATCGTCGACACAATCACGAAGGTCATCGACAACATCGACGAGCTACGCTGACGCATCCTTGCACAGCCAGAGCTCGAGCCCTCAGCGCAGCGAAGGGTTGAATCGTGCGGGTTTGATCTCCTGCGACTGCTAGGCGCCCTTCCGGAGCCCGCCCATGCCAACGCCCGGCGACCCACACGAAACCCGCTTCGACTACATGACGCCGGCCCAGCTCCGGGCCCGGCGCGACAGGTGCAACCTGGCCTTCCTTCCCGTCGGCACGCTCGAGTGGCACGGGAGCACCCAACCCTTCGGCACCGACAACCTGATCCCCCACCACCTGGCGCAGATCGTCGCAGGCCGGTTCGGCGGCGTCGTGTTCCCGCCGATCACCTACGGCGACACCCGTTACATCGTCCAGGAAAAGCGCGTCGAGTGGCGCAAGACCGCCGCACAGGAACTCGGCGTACCCGAGGCGTTTCTCGCGGCGTTTTCCTTGCAGGCGAATGACGGCACTCCGGGCTACGACTGCCCGACGCAGCCCGACGACGGTCAACCCCCAGAAGTCGCTCTGCCGTTCACGTTGCACGAACAGAACCTGGCGTTCGACAAGCACATCGCCGGTGTCCTGCTGCAGGCCCACCTCTACGGCTTCAAGCGCGTCGTCATGCTCCCCGGCCACGGCCCGAACCCCAAACGCTGTGAGGCCGCCGCCAAGGCCTACCGCGACAACGCCGCGCGCCGCGGCTCGCTGGGCCAACCGATGGAAACCTTGACCTGGTTCATGTGGGGCCAGGATGAGCCGTCCAGGCCCGCATTCTGGACACACGCGTGCAGCCGGGAAGCGTCGATGACGATGGTCGCCGCCCCCGGGAGCGTCGACCTGTCGCAGCTCTCACCGGACACCTCGAAGCCGTCCACGGCTTACCTGGGCGCGCCCTACCTCAACGAAGACGACGGCTACCTGCCCGGGTACGCCGACCGACGCAAGGATTTTGAGGCGCTCGACCCGCGCCACGCCAATGAAGCGCTCGGGCATGTGATGTTCGAGCGTTTCGCGAGGTTGCTCGAAGCGGCACTCCGACGGTGGGCACCGGACCTCTCGGCTTGAATCGCCACGCCTATTCAGGAGAACGCATGATCCGTCTGGGCGCCCCGATCTTCCCGGCCCCGACTCAGCAGGACGACCCGTTCGACCTTGCCCAACGCCACCGCGTCAAGGGCTGGGCCGCAGCGTATGTCCCACCCACCGACGTGAACGACACGCCACGCCTCCGCGAAGTGCGGGCCGCGTTCGAAGAAGCCGACGTGATGCTCGCGGAGCTGGGATACTGGGACAACCTGCTCGACCCGGACCCAGCCAAGGCGGCGGCGAACCAGAAGCGCATGGTCGAGTGCCTGACGATCGCCGACGAGGTGGGCGCGGCGTGTGCCGTGAACGTCGCGGGGTCGTACGCGGCCGGCGTGTCGATGACCGACCACCACCCCGACAACTTCTCGGAAGAGTTCTTCGACACCGTGGCCGAGATGGCCCGGAAGTTCATCGACGAGGTCAAGCCGACACGAACGAGCTTCTGCTACGAGATCTTCCCTTTCAACGTGACGTACCGCTGCGCAAACGTCCGTCGGCTGGCCGATGCGGTGGACCGCCCGCAGTTCTCGATCCACTACGACTTGGCGAACCTGATCGACAACGCGGCGTCGTACTTCGACCACGGCCACCTCCTGGACGAAAGCCGGGAGCTACTGGGCACGCGGATCGTCTCGGCGCACGCGAAGGACCTGACGTTGGCGTCGCCGTCGATCAGTGTGCAGCTCGACGAGGTGCTCCCCGGCCGCGGAAACCTCGACTACGCCGGTATGCTCAAGATGCTCGACGGCCTGCCGCACTACTTCGGCGGTGCGGCCGACCTGCCGCTCATGATCGAGCACCTCGACACCGAAGCCGAGTACGAAGAGGCCGGCGTGTACATTCGCGGCGTCGCCAAGCAACACGGCATCTCACTGTGTTGAGTCGACCTAACTTTCTTACATCCTTTAGCCAGCCTGACCTGGCGCCTCGACTTGACCACCGTTACAGATCCGCTGACGACGCATCTTTGCACCGGCACACTTCTTGAGCCGTTGGCGAATCTGGTTTCAGTCACTCACCAGCCGCTGCGCCGCGACAGATGCATCACCGTCGGGTATCCACGGCGGCCATTCAGGGTTTCGAACCAACTGCGCAAGGAACCCTCGGCTGAGCGATGTCACATAGTTGAAGTCCTGACGAAGCGCGACCGCCTTTCCAAGGTGCGCCTGTGCGTCAAGCCGTTTCCCTTCTCCCAGAGCTTTGACGCCGATCAGCAGGTGGGCTTGGGCCCGGTCCAGTCGGGACGCCGCCGTCGCTTCAAGGAGTTGATCTTCACCGATTGATCCGGACAGAAACGCAGCCTTCGGGCCTTGAACTGAGACCGGCTTACCGTCAACGCTCAAACGCTTGATCTCTTCCTGAGCGCGCTGGGGCTCGCCGGCCAGACACCAGAGGATGTGGAGTTGACGTTGAGCTGAATGACGGTCCATCCCGGGCATCCGCTCGAAGTTGAGGCTGTCGAGGTAGTCTTGCCGCGATCGAGCGGTTGCCGATGCAACGAGGGACAGGCAGAAGTCGGGCGTGCTCGTCGTGACGTGTTTCCGGTAATCGAGGCAGGCTTGACGGGCTTCCTCGAAACGCCCCGCACGGAACAGGGCCATGGCCAGGTAGCCGATCGTTCTGTCCTTGATGGCGTCCCACTCGACAATCGCTTGATCCAGATCGCCAGCCGTGTCGAAAAAGTGAGCCCGCCAACGGTGCGCCTCGTAGTCGCCCGGGTATGCAGCGAGTTTGTTCGCAAGTATGCCGGCTTGATCTCGGTGTTGATCGCGCCGATCAACCAGGCCCTCGTCGTCATATGCGGCGGCGGCAATGAGGTGGGCCCGGAGTCGGTTACTGAGCATGAACGGTGTCTCGGGCAGGAGTGTCGCCGCGAGGCGCAGGTCATCGAGGGCAAGTTCGGCGTGTTCAGGCGTACAGGTCGCGTACGCAAGCCCCGACCGGATCGCTCCACGGATCAGGCGGGCGACGACATTCTGTCTGTCCGAGGTCACAGCACGATCCAAAATGTGCTCCGCGGTCGTGGCGTCGTGGTATGACTCCATCCGGCCGAGAAGGATGAGTTCCTCGACCGATGTCGGCGACAGAGCGAGGGCGCGGGCTCGGTAGTCACGGCTCAACGCCCAAAGACCACACCTCGCGTAAACCTCGGCAAGCAGTGCGTGCGCCGCAACGTTGCCGGTGTCTTGATCGATTACCCGCTGGAAGGACGCGATGGCCGGCTCGAAATTCCCGGAAACGAGGTCGAGTTGCCCGCGAATCAGGCCGATCCGGATGGGACTACCACCACGAGCTTCGGCCTCGGCGATGGCTTGAGCGACGGCAGGCTGATCTCCCTGCATCGCGGCGAGCAGCGCGGCTTGAAACAATCGTTCTTGTTCGGTCTGCTGCACCCGGAGGACCTCAAGCCGGGCGTCGGCCAAACCTTGCTCGGCTTCGGCACGCTGGTGCGCATGGTGTGTTGCGCGGTGCCCGAGGTACCCGACGGTCACCGCCAACACCATGACCGCCAGTGAGGCCGAGGACAACGCAGGGTGCCTTCGCACCAGCTTTACCCCACGCGTAAGCAGGCTGGCCCGTCGCGCCGAGATGACGTGGCGCTGCGCATACCGACGGAGGTCATCGGCGAAGTCTCCAGCCGTGAGGTACCGCTCCGCGGGATCGCTGGCAAGGGCCTTGAGACAGATTGTTTCAAGGTCACGTGGCACACGAGGGTTAAGCCGTCGAGGAACGCGTGGCGTACAACGTCCGATTTGTGCCAATACCTGCCGTCGGTCGTTGCCGGGGATCGGCGGCTGCAGCGTAAGTAGCTCGTACAGTGTTGCGCCCAAGGCGTAGACATCGGTACGCCGATCCACGGTGCCCGCGCCGGTTACGACCTGTTCGGGTGCCATGTAGTACGGCGTGCCGACACAGTCGCCGGTCTGCGTCAGCCCCGGCTCGTCGATAAGGCGAGCCAGCCCGAAGTCGCCGAGGTGAAGCCGGCCGTCACGCGAAAAAAGCAGGTTGGATGGCTTGACGTCGCGGTGAAGAACACTCTGCTCGTGCGCATAGTGGAGGCCGTCGGCGACGCCGGCGATCTGGCTTGCGACCATCTCGAAGTAGTTTCGGGCTAAGCCGGCGAGGAGCGCATCGAGACCGGCGGAGTCATGGGGCTTCACACCAGGCGAACCGGCGCGAAAATGTTCTGGGCTGGCCGACTCGCCCTCTCGACCACAACGCCAATCGCTGGCGGAGTGAAGCCCAGGGACCGGGTTGCGCCGCAGCGCTTCAAGCACCTGATGGAGCGTCGGCCCGTCGACCAGTTCCATGGCGTAGAAGCTCAGCCCACGGTCTTGCCCGGCAGCGAAGACGCCGACCAGATGCGTGTGATGTAACCGGGCGGCGGCCTGCACCTCTCGTTCGAACCGTGCCGCGGCCATCGGCGAGAAGTGCAGGTGTGGCGGCATGATCTTCAGTGCGACATCACGCCCCAGCGACACCTGGTGCGCACGGAAGACCCGCCCCATCCCGCCGCTACCGATCAATGCGTCCAGGCGAAAGTCGCCCAGCCGCATGCCGGGCGTGGGCTCAGTCACAAAGACCTGACCAACCCGCGCTTCATTTGTTTCGTCCTCGGTACCGCGTAAGAAAAACGACGCACGGTTATGTGCTTCGAGTAAGCCCGCAACTTCTTCGGCCAGCGCCGGGTCGCCTACGCAAACCTCGTCGACGTACGCCGGACGCCTTTCTTGCGACAACTCCAGAGACGACTCGAAAACCAGTAGCGCTCGCCGGGAACGCGATTCATGCATCTCGCGGCCCTCCCAGCGCATGCAGCAACCACGCCCGGGCAACCTCCCAATCCCGTTTCACCGTCGCCGACGACACGCCTAAGGCCGCCGAGACTTCCGCGACCGACAGCCCGCCGAAGTAACGCATCTCCACCACTTGTCCTTTGCGGGCGTCGATCCGGGACAACGCTTCGAGCGCTTCGTGCAGGTCCACCAGCTCGCCACTCTGATCGTTGCAGGCCACCAGCGCCTCGTCGAGCGAGAGCTTGGTCCGGTCGCCGCCACGCTTAGCTCGGGCACGGCCACGCGCGTGGTCGACCAACAGGTTCCGCATCGCATGGGCAGCCAGCGCAAGGAACTGCCCGCGGTTCTCGACCGTCACCTTGTCGCCTTCGAGGAGCTTGACCGACACCTCGTGCACCAAGGCAGTGGCCGTGAGTGTGTGGTCCGGCCGCTCTTTAGCCATGCGCGACGTTGCGAGGCGGTGCAACTCCATATAGGTCGCGTCGAGCAGCTCGTGCCGCGCGGAACTGTCACCCGATTTGGCTCGGGCCAGCAGCCCGGAGATCTCAATCATCTGAACCACAAGTCTAACGGCGACGCGCCCCGCCCAAAATATTTATAAGAATTGAAAATATATTTACTTACAGACACACAACGCGGGGCCTTCTGGCACCGAAATGAATTTTCGTTGCCTCCATGAGCCCCGGCTCACCCAGATGTCGCTTTTCAAGGCATCGGGAGGTCTCGTAGCCGCCCGTATCGAGAAGTACCCCAACCCGCGGCTTGGAGAGATGCCATGCGCCCTGCGCGATTCGGTCTTTACCCACTTATCAACACGGCTACTGTCGCCTTCGCTATCGCGTTCTCCGCGGTACATCTGACGGGGCGACATGCCTACGCCGCCGATCGTTTCTGGATCGATCCCGGCGGGGGCGCGTTCTCCGACCCGACCAACTGGATCCCCGCTGCGGTCCCCGACGACACGGACACCGTGTTCTTCCAGGTTCCCGGCACGTATGAGGTCACCCTGCCCAACGACGTCCACATCGACGCATTGGACATCGACGACAACGCCGGGCCGATCTTCCGCGCCCAGAGCGTCGACCCGGTAGGCCTGACGCGGCTGACGATCGACACCACGCTCGACGTCTTGGACAGCCGGCTCACGTTCGACACGCTCGGCGACCGTCGGCTGGAAGTCGACGTGAACGGGCCGATCAACATCACCGGCTTTGCCAACGACGACACCCGCAACGTGCTCACCGTGCTCGACAAAGTCACGTTCAAGGCCGACAACACGGTCCTGGGCAAGTTCCCAGGACGCCTCGGTCGCTTGGTCGTGTCAGGCACGGACGCCACGTGGGACATGACGGCTCGCAACCTCGACATGGGCACCAATGATGGCATCGGCGGCGGCGGCGAGTTGCTCATCGAAGCCGGCGGTGAGTTCGTCGGCAACCGCGTCTCGCTTGGCAGCGGTCTCCCGAACGCCAACAACTCCAACCGCACGAGTGTCCACGTCACCGGCGTGGGGACCGACGGCCAGCCCTCGACGCTGAACAGCAAGCTCTTCGATGTTGCAACGTTCGGCCTTGGCTCCCTGCGCATCGACGGCGGCGCCCACGTGATCGGCGAGACCACCAGCGTCGGCACCCAGTTCGGCGAGGGCTTCGGCATCATCGATGTCGTGGGCACCGACGCCACCGGCAACCCTTCGCTCTGGCGGACCGGAACCCTGTTGGCCAACGACTTCGACGGGCCGGGCTTCCGCATCCTCGACGGCGGCCGCGTGGAAAGCACACAGGTGCTGATCGAGGAGGCGTCGGAGCCCATCGTGATCGACGGCACCGGAACCAATGGCGTCCCGTCAACCTGGTCCGTCAGCGACCTGCTGACGCTTGGTCGGCGGTTGATCACGACGGTCGAGGTCCGGGATGGAGGCCGGTTTGAAACGGAAGACGTCGAGGTCGGCGTCGTTCAGGGAGCGCTCTCCGAAGTGCTGCTGTCCAACAGCGCACCAGGCGTGATCCCGACCACGGCCTGGTTCAGTTCCGGCGACGTCACGGTCGGGTCGCACAGTTCATCCGGGACCGGCGTCGGCGAGGTCACCATCCCGGCCGGCACCGAGTTCGGCGTCGGCGGACAGCTCACCGTGGCCCCGGTCAGCCGGGTCACGCTCGACGGCGGCACGTTGTTCCTTGGCGAGTACGACCCCGACGACCCCGACGGCGGCGGTGACCTCGAGCTGCTCGCCGGCAAACTCGAATTCGACCGCATCCTCGGCGACTTCACTCTTGAGAACGTGACGCTTTCGCCCGCGGACGACCTGGGCGTCGCCGGCATCCTCGGCAACTACTCGCAGGACGAGACCGGCACGCTGCTCTTCGAGTTGGCCGGCAGCACCGCAGGCCAGGACTTCGATCAACTCACCGTCACCGGCTTCGCCGACCTGGGCGGCACCCTCGCGGTCGAGCTGCGCGACGGGTTCACGCCCGACAGCAACGACGCCTTCACGATCTTTGCCACCGCCGTCCTGGCGGGCACCTTCGACAACGTCCTGCCAGGCCAACGCCTGACGACCGTGGACGGTCGAGGCTCCTTCGTCGTCAACTACGGTTTGGGCAGCCCCGCTCCGACCGGGCAGATCCTCCTCAGCGACTTCATCGCCAATGCCTTGCTCTCCGGCGACTACAACGGCAACGGACAGGTCGAGCAGGGCGACCTCGACCTCGTCTTACAGAACTGGGGCGACGACACGACCGTCACTGGAGTCCCCAGCGGCTGGGTCAGCGACCTGCCCGAAGGCCAGATCGATCAGGCCGAGCTCGACGGCGTTCTCCAGAACTGGGGCGCCACCGCCGCGCCGGGCTTCGTTGGAAACGTCGTCCCTGAGCCGGCGGCGTTCGGGGTGCTCGCGGGCATGAGCGCATGCTTCTTACGAAGGCGGACCAGTGTCTCAACAACGCGGCCCAGGGAGGCCACCGTGGTTCTAGCCACCGCGGCCACGATCGCGACGAGCGCATACGCGCAGGACGTCCACGAGTGGGACGAGCCCACCGGCGGCGTCTACGGCACCGTTACCCATTGGGACCCCGTCGGCGTGCCCAGCCCACTCGATACAGCACGCTTCGGGATCAACGGCGACTACACCGTGTCTTTCAACCAGGATCGTCAGGTTCGGCAGCTACAGATCGTCGGCGGCGACGTTGTCTTCGAGGGGGCGGGCATACTTGCCGACGACCCGGCCTATACAGTCGAGAATCTCGTGCTCAACGCCGGCGAGCTGTTCCTGCAACGCGGCATCAACGGCAAAGGCGTCACGCTCGAATCGACAACAAACACCAACATCCGTGGCGGCCTGTTCGTGCAAGACGGGACGCGGCTGCAGACCGGCGCCGCGATCCTCGACCGAACTGGGGCTGGAATCGGCGGCCGGGTGTTCGTGACCGGCACGGGCCCGGGTGGCGAGATCTCGAGTTGGAGCGCCGAGCAGTTGTTTATCGGCAACGTCGGGCGCGGCGAGGTGCGGGTCGACGACGGGGCCTTCGTGGATGTCGAAACGAACACCGTCCTGGGGTCGGTCGTCGGCAGCGTGGGCGAGCTCACGGTGGCCGGTACGGGCTTCTTCACGGGCAGCGCGTTCCGCTCGGACGGCAACCTGGTGATCGGCCAGTCGGGCACGGGCCGGCTGTCGGTCGAGGCGGGAGGTTCCGTTTACGCGCGGGTCACGACGCTCGGCGCGCTCGGCGGCGGACTCGGGCTCGTGCGCGTCTCCGGCGGCGGCGCAGACTGGGGCACCGACAGCCTCTTCGTCGATCGGGGCGACGTGCTGGTCGAAACGGGCGGCACGATGCGGTCCCTGGCCGCCGCCATCGGCCGCGACGGCCCCAGCTCGGTCGTGATCGACGGCCCGGGTTCAACTTGGGACGCCGAGTCTTCCATTTTGCTGGGGTTCAACGGCGACGTCCTGATCAACGTCCTCAACGGGGGGACCGTCACCCCACACGACGTCGTCGCCGGCGAAGGGGCCGGCGCCACCGCGCGCATCAACCTCAGCAGCGCGGACCCCGAGAACCCGACGCGGTGGCATCAATCCCGCAACCTCCACCTCGGCGGCGACGGCATCGCTCCCAACGGCCGCGGGATCTTCAACGTGCTCACCAACGCCGAGGCTACCATCGACGGCCGGCTCAACGTTGGAGCCCAGGGCGAAGCGCTGCTCAACCCCGGCGGCAGCCTGGCCGTGCAGACCATCGACCACCGCTTCGGCGGCCGCCTCGACCTCAACGGCGGCGAGTTCTACATGCGCCAGTTCCTGGGCGACCTGACCAACACCGGCGCAACCTTCTCGCCGTTTACCGGCGACCCACGCTTCGCCGAAAGAGACGCCGGCATGTCCACAATCATCGGCGACTACCGCCAGCAAGCCAACGCCGCGCTGCTCATCGACATCGTCGACCACAGCCTCGGCTGCGGCATTGGTTACGACCACGTCGCGGTCAACGGGGACGCGATCCTGGGCGGCACGCTCGATATCCAGTTGCTAGACGGCTTCGTCCCCGATGCCGAGGAGGCCTACGACGTCCTTATGGCCACCGCGATCTCCGGCCAGTTCGCCAACGCCGCGCCCGGCGACCGCGTCACCACCGCCGATGGCCTCGGGTCTTTCCTCGTCAGCTATGGCCCCACCAGCGCGTTCGACCCCAACCAAGTGTTCCTCAGCGACTTCATCGCCAATACCTTGCTCTCCGGCGACTACAACGGCAACGGACAGGTCGAACAAGGCGACCTCGACCTTGTCTTACAGAACTGGGGTAACGACACTGCCGTCACCGGCGTCCCCAACGGCTGGGTCAACGACCTACCCGACGGCCAGATTGACCAGGCCGAGCTCGACCTCGTCCTCCAGAACTGGGGCTCCACTGCCGCACCAAGCTTCAGCGGAGCTGGTGTTCCAGAACCCACTTCACTGGTGCTGCTACTTACCGGCGGCATTAGTGCGATACGCGCGGGGCGTACGTGCTCTTGAGGGGTCGAGGCCGTGCACGCCAAGACCTTTGCGCGGTAGTGACGCGAGCCAGAGACGGGTCCTAGATACCGACGGATCTGGCATTCGCGTAGCGGAGGCGACCGGCCACCGCAAAGGCACCCAGAACCATTGGCACGATTGCTGTCGGTTCGGGCACGATGAAACCCTTGAAGTCGGGGGCGGCGGTGGCGCCCCAGTGCTGGAGGACGAGGTCGAGGTCGCCCTGTTCGATTTGCCCGTTGCCGGTCATGTCGCCGAGTTCCCAACCGACGTTGGTGCTGTCACCCCAGTTCTGTAAGACAAGATCGAGGTCGCCCTGCTCGACCTGGCCGTTGAGGTTCGCGTCACCGAGCAGGGCCTTCTGAACGGTGACGGTCTGGGCCGCGACGTTGTAGACCACCGCAAGGCCGTAGAGCGGGTCAATCTGGATGCCTTCGACGGCATCGAACCGGCCGTCCAGCGCGCCGAGGCCGCCGGCTAGATCGGTCAGAAGTGTGTGCACGACGTACGGGTTGGGGTCGTAGCCATCGATAAGTATCAGCTTGAGCGTGCCGCCCAGGTCGAGGTCCGAGGCATGGATGCGGTCGTGCTCAAACTCAGAGAGGAGGCTCATCTCCAACAGCCCGCCTTCGTTGAGGTCGAGTTCGCCGGTGAGGCCGTCGAGCGTCCAGGTGCGGGCTAAAGCCTGGTACCCCGGGCTGAGCGTGCCACCGGTGTCGTTCTGGATCGCGACGTCGGTCATCACGGCGTCGCCGTCTCCGCCAATGTAACCGGTATTAATCACATCGTCGCCGATCAACCGGACATCAGAAGCCGGCCCACTATTGAGCCGCAACTGTCCGGAATTCGACCAGCTCGTCCCCACGAAGTCGGTGTGCAGGGTGCCCCAGATGTCCAGCTCGCCGCCAAAGTCATTGACGCCGTCGTTGTCGATGCCGTCGGTGTTGAGACGCAGCGTCGCGTTGTCGGCGATGTGGACGCGGTTGATGCCAACGTCGCCATCGAGGTCGAAGTCGCCCTGATCGATCGTGACATCCGCGTTGACATTGAGCTCGCTGTTGTTCCCATCAAAGTTGAATCGACCACCGCCCGCGACATGGAATGCTGCGTCGAACGTGACCGTGGTAGAGAGCGATTGGGCGTTGATCACGCCATTGAATATGCCGTTCGCACCCGACTCGGACGCGCCGTTGATTTCCAGGGTCGTGAGTGCACCGAGGTTGAACACGTTGCTCCCGCTCAGGTTCCCGTCGAGGTCGTTGTCGCTGTTGATCCGCAAGGTGGCCTGGTTCTCGAGATTGACGGTGATGTCGTCGCCGCTGAGGTCGAAGCCGGCGTTGTTGCCGACGTTGAAGTCTTCCCGGATCGTGAGCGTCGTGCCATTGGCGGCCACGAGATCGCCGTCGTTCATGGCCACACGCGCGTCAAAGACCGCCTCGCCTGAAGTGACGTTGATCCGGGTCGAGTCCTGAAAGGTAGTCGCCGGCCCCCCGCGGAGGGTTGCGGGGTCGGCGTGGGTACCGTTGAAGTTCATGGTGCCCGAGTGGCCCCAGAAGAAGGTGAACTCGAGCGTGTCGCCTTCACCGATATCGATGGTGCCGTCGAAGGTGTCTTCCAGGACGCCGTCGACGATCAACGTGCCGGCGCCGAAGCCGCCGAAGAAGCCGTCGACATCCACGTCCAGGTGGCCGCCGCCGGTGTTCCCGTCCAGGTCGAGCGTCGCGTTGGGCCCGGCCTCGATACGCATCGTGGTGGACCCGAAGAAGTTGGGGGTGAGCACGCCGTCATTGATGAGCCCCGGGCCGGCCGCCTGCAGGCCGTCGACACCGAAGATGTAGTGACCGCTGCCGCCGATCGTGCCTTCATTGATGGCCAGGCGGTCGACGTGGATGAGGGTCGGGCCGCTGAACATGCCGCTGGTGGGCCCGATGACGAGGTTGTCGGTGTCAAACGCCTTGGCCACCCCGGCGGCGGCGACGAGTTGAGCGTTGGTCACGATCTGCGTGGTGGCTGCGCCGCCGTTGTCAACGAGCAACAGGTGCCCGTTCGTGTTCAGGTTCGAATCGAGGCCGACCGTCAGCGCGTTAATGCCTGCGGTGTTGCCTGTGAGTTCCACAGAGTCTCCGTTGGCGATGACCGCGGTGTCGAGCCCCGTCGGAGTGCCGAACGGCGTCCAGTTAGACGCCGTGTTCCAGCTGTCGCTGGTGCTCCCGTCCCAGACCCGATCGACAGCGTGAACGGCGGGCGACGTGGCGGCGAGGCCCAGCGCGAGCCCCCGGGCCACACTCTTGTTGCGTTTCGTAGGGTGGAGAATGGCAGATCGGATCAAGGAGGACATACAGTCGGGCATCGTGGGCCTCTCGATGTTCAGGCGCGGGAATCTCTTGCGAGCTGGCCGGCCGGCCGCTTAGGGAGGTCTGATGAACAATCCAAGGAAGGTCGGTAAGCCGAGCGCCGCGCGGCGAGACGCGGCACTCAGGGGGTCGATCAACCGAAGGTCGCGGCTCGCGAAGCAGAACGACGCCGAAGCGTCGCCAGCATCGCGGCGAGCAGGCCGACCGCGGGCTCGGGCACCGGGGACCCGGTGAAGTCAGGTGCCGCGAGGCTGCCCCAGTTCTGAAGAATCGCGTCGAGGTCGCCCTGCTCGACCTGGCCGTTGCCATTGAGGTCGCCGGTGACCCAGGAGATCACGCCGTCCGACGCCTGTCCGCCCCAGTTCTGGAGCACGGCATCGAGGTCGCCCTGTTCGACCTGGCCGTTGAGGTTCGCGTCACCCAGCAGGGCCCGTTGGACAAGGACCTGGTCGAGGGCGTAGTCGTAAGTCACCGCCCAGCCGGTGTCGGTCGCGGCGATGACAACGCCGTCGATGAAGTTGAAGACGCCGGTCATCAGGGTGGCGTCGACGACGGTGTGAGTCGTGTAAAGGGTCGGGAGGTACCCGCCGAGCGAGTCAACGTCGAGCGTGGAACCGGCCTCCAGGTTGAGCGTGGTGGCGTCGATCCGGTCGTGACCCGTGCCGGGCGTCACCCCCCCCAGGCCGATCTCCATCTCGGACTCGTCGCCCATGGTGAGGGGGTTGTTGAAGTCGAGACGGCCGGCGGTCGAGGCGGTGCCCGGCTGGATCAGACCGCCCTCGGCGTTGTTCACGGTCACGTTGAACGTCCCGTCGCCGCGGAGGACACCGGTGTTGGTCATGCCGTTACCGCCAACGGTTGGGTCGATACCCTCGTCGATCAGGTGGATCGTTCCGTCGTTGGTCCAGACGGTGCCGGGCGCCACGGTCAACGCGCCGCGGTTGTTGATGGTGCCGTCGAACTGCGCCCCGTTGTTTTCGATATCGCCGTTGAGGGTCAGGCTCGCGGTGTCGTTGGTGAGGTTGATCGTGCTCAGGGGGGCGCCCACGCCGTCCAGGTCGATCGTCGTATTGATGGTCGTCTGGCCGCCGATGTTGACGGTGATGTTGCCACTGGTCTTGTCGAACGTAGAGTCGGCCGCGAAGGTGCTGACACCGTTGAGGGTCAGGGTGCTGCCGTTCTCGAGGTTGAGCGTGCCGTTAAACGCGTCGCTGAAGTCGCCGTCGATGCGGAGCGTCGCGCCGCTGTTGACGTTGATCGTGTTGTCGGCGGAGACGGTGCCGTCGAGGTCGATCGAGGACTGCTGCACCCGGAGACTATCGTTGACGTTGACGGTAAGGGAGGCGGCGCTGAGGTCGAGGTCGGCGGCGGGGAGGAAGTTGGCCTCGCCGTTGAACGTCGTGGTGGTGTTGTCGGCCATGGTCCACGTTCCGCCGGTGGCGAAGACGTCGGCATCCACAACGGCGGTGCCGGAGTTGACGGTGACCCACCCGTCGCCGACCGAGCCGCCGTCACCGGCCGTGTTGTCGTCCAGGGTCATCTCCGCGCCGCCCAGGGTTGCCGGGTCGGCGTCCGTGCCGTTGAACTCGAGTTGGCCGCTGTTGACCCAGGCTTGCTGGAAGTTCATGGCGTCGCGTTGGCCGATAACGGCCGTGCCATCGAAGTTGTCGCTGAGGGCGCCGTTGATGTTGAGGGTCGAAGCGGCCACCCCACCGAACAGCCCGTCGGCGGCGGCTCGGATTACGCCGTCGCCGAACGAACCATCGAGGTCGAACGTCTTGTTGTCTTCGCTCTGGAGAGTCAGCGTTCCGGCACCGAGCAAGCTGGCGGTGATGGTGCCGTCGTTGATCAGCCCGATGTTGCCGGGGTTGATACCCTGCCCGATGACGATCGTGCCGACGCTCGCGACCGTGCCGCCCTGGAACACTTGCAGTCGGTCGTCGATCACGGAAAGATCAATGTTGCCGAAGGTTCCGCCACTGAGGACGTTCAGCCGGTCGGTATCGAGGCCGGAGGCCGCCGGGTTGGCGTTGACGGTTGAAACGAACAGCGTCGACCCATCGCCGATATTGAGGGGTGCGTCGTCGGTCGCGTTGTCGACCACGAGTCGCCGTCCGTTGGTGTTGAGCGTCGCCCCGTCGGTGAGGGTCAATCCGTCGATGGGGTTGGTGTCGGTGTTGAGCAGGACGTCGTTGTTGGGGGCGTTGCCGATGACCGCGGTGTCGTCGCTGTCGGGGATGTCGAACGCGGTCCAGTTCTGCGAGCTGGTCCAGAACTCGCTGAAGGCTCCGGTCCATTCGCGCTGTGCCGCCAGCGCAGGAGTCGCCACGCAGAGCGCGGTGGCAAAACCAACCGCACCAAACACGCGGTTAGGCTGGATGCGAACAGATGCACCCGGGGTTATCGTTGCGGGGAAGGGTAGGTACATGATAGGTCTCACTTTCCGATGATCGGGACAAGGTTTGTAGGAGCGGCACCGGATACTGCCGCAAGACTTCATGCGTCAAAGCGTCGAGCCTTGCTTACCTAGAACATTCCCCAGGGTGACTGGTTCAGCACACAACAGTTACCTTTGATGGCGTTCGAGCGCTGCGTTGCGCGAACCCGCTGCCCGGCTGCGATCGTGACGTGGCCGTTCTTGGCGCCGTAATACGGGGATGCCGCGTGCCCAGTTTTTGCGCAGATACTCGGGGTCCAAATTGATGCACGACAGCGCATAGACCGCACCGACCACATCAATAAAACGGGGAAGATCAGAGCTTTGCTTCAGGCTGTGCGATCACTGAATACAAACACAAACCGCCCCATCGGAGCAGCAATGTCCACGAGTAGAATGGTCTCGTGAATGTCGATAGCCCGATCACACGCATTCTCCGAGAGAAGCCTGAGGGTGACGGTTCGCCCGTGGACAGCTTGCTGCCGCTGGTCTACGACGAGTTGAAGCGGATCGCGGCGGCGAAGCTGGCGCGGGAAACCCCGGGCCAGGTCTTCGACCCGACGGCTCTGGTCCACGAAGCGTACTTGCGGCTGGTCGGGCCCTCCCTGCGGGACTTCGAGAACCGTGGCCACTTCTTCGCGGCCGCCGCCGAAGCCATGCGGCGGGTGCTGATCGACCACGCCCGGGAGCGTGACCGACTCAAGCGCGGCGGCGGCATGACACAGGTCGACCTCGAGACGGGGCTGATCAGCCTCGACGGCGGCGGCCCGAACGACGACCTGCTCGCGATCGACGAAGCGCTCACCCGCCTCGAGGCGGCCGACCAGCGCAAGGCTCAACTCGTCAAGCTGAGGTTTTTCGGAGGGCTGACCCAGGCGGAGGCGGCCGCCCTGCTGGGCGTCTCGCGGTCGACCGCGGATAACGACTGGCTGTTCGCCCGGGCCTGGCTGCACGACGCGATCCAGGGCGGGGTCAACTGAGCGTCAGCGGTCTTTAGATATCTTCTTACCCACTAGGCGCGAGCGGGGGAAAACTGCTTGTAACCGTTCACTTTCTCCCGTGACCGACGACCGTCCATGCCCGACGACACGTCAGCGCAAGAGCAGATTTTTCTCAGACTCCTCCGGGAGGAGGACCCCGAACGTCGCGCAGCACTGCTGGCAGAAGCGTGCGCCGACGATCCCGAGCTGCACTCACGGGTCGAGGCACTGCTGCGTGCCCACGACGCCGCGGGCGGATTCCTCGAAACGAACGCGATCGACGAACACTTCGTCTCGCAGGACAGGACGGACCTCAAGCCCGGCGAGATCGTCGCAGGTCGGTACCGACTCGAGCGAGTGATTGGGGAGGGGGGAATGGCCACGGTCTTCGCCGCCGAGCAGTTCGTGCCGCTGCGCCGCCCCGTTGCCCTGAAAGTGATCAAGTCGGGCCTCGGCACCCGACAGATTGCCGCGCGGTTCGAGGCCGAACGGCAGGCGCTCGCGTTGATGTCGCACCGAAACATTGCCTCCATCTACGACGGCGGCGCCACCGACGCGGGCCGGCCGTTTTTCGTAATGGAGCGGGTGGACGGCCCGCCGATCACGCGGTACTGCGACGAGAACCGCTTGCCCGTTGACCGCCGCATCGAGCTGTTCCTCGACGTCTGCGACGCGGTCTGGCACGCGCACCAGAAGGGCGTCATCCACCGCGACCTCAAGCCCTCGAACGTCCTGATCGCCGAGCAGGGCATGACGGCCACGCCCAAGGTCATCGACTTCGGCATCGCAAAAGCCACCGACCACAGCCTCAGCGAGCTGGCTCAGCAAACCGGGCACGGCCTGCTGCTGGGCACGCCCGAGTACATGAGCCCCGAACAGGCGGGTGCCGCCCGCGACCTGGACACACGCACCGACGTGTTTTCACTGGGTGTCCTGCTACACGAACTCCTGACCGGGACGACACAGTTCAACCGGGTCGAGCTTCAGGAAATGGCCTACGACCGCATGATCTCGGCCGTGCGCGAGCAGGAGCCGACGCGGCCCAGCACCCGGGTCCGGAACTTGCAGGACGGTGGCGTCGCGGCCGCACGGCACCGGCGCACTACCGCCGGGCGTCTCCACAGGCTACTGCGCGGCGACCTCGACTGGGTCGTCGTCAAGGCCATGGAGAACGACCGAAACCGTCGGTACGGCGGCGTCAACATGCTGATCGCCGACCTGAACCGACACCTCCGCGGAGAGGCTGTCTCCGCCGGACCACCGAACCTCATGTACCGAGCACGCAAGCTGGTCCACCGCCACAAGCCAGCCATCGTGTCGGCGACGCTTATCCTGCTGGCACTGTTGGTCGGACTGGCGGTCGCGGTCCAAAAGGCCGCCGACGAACGCCACGCCCGATTCCGGGCGGAGGACCTCCAGGCGCAGACCCAGGAAGCACTTGTCCGCTCCGAATCGCTGCGGAACATGCTCAGCCGGATGGTCACATTGGCCGAGCCGCGGCCGGGCCGGTCGCCCGACTACACCGTCGTAGAGATGCTGACCGACTTCGGCAGCGACATCGACACGCTCGCGGCGGGCCAGCCCGCGGTCGCCGCCGACCTGCACTCGACGGTAGCCAAGGCGCTCCGCGAACTGGGATTCCGCCAAGAGGCTGGCCACCACTTCGGCCGAACCGTCGAACTGATGCGCAGCCAGGACGGCACGTCGCCTACCGCCCTGGCCAACGCAATCCTTGACCAGGTCGATGTCGCGCCCACGCTACGCGAATCCAAAAACGAACACCTCCTCGAACTGATCCGTGAGGCACTCGCTCTGGCCCAGCCAAACGACGACAGGCCGACCCGGACCGGCGCCCGAGCAATGGCCGCGATGGGCTGGATCTATCGCACCGGGCTGCAGGATCAATCTGCACTGGACTGGTTCCACCGCAGCCTCGACACAGCAGAACGGATCGACGACCGCAATCGACAGGCTAGGGTCCACGCGGCATTGGCCGCGGCCTACGACAGCGGGAACCGGCCTGAACTCTCTCTGATGCACGCCGAACGGGCCTTGGCGATCGCCCGGAGCGTCTACGACGAAGAAAGCCCCGAGGTTGACTACGCCCGCTACATGTTCGCGGCGAGTCACGCCCGCACCGGCGACGCGTTGCGCGGGTGTGAGATGCTGGTCGACATCCTCACCGAGCGCGAGAGCGTCGGCGCTCCGGTGTCGGTGTGGGCCCTGCTCACGCTCGAACGCGGTGTTCTACGGCTGCAACGCGCCGGAGACACCGCTGCCGCGGCACGGTTGCATCAGCGGGCCAAGCAATGGTTCGAGCAAACCCCGCCCGAACTGCTCAACGCGGACTGGGGCCTCGTCGCCCGTAGCATGGCCGACTATCTGTTGATGGTCGGACAGGACGAGGCGGCGCTCGCGAGGCTGGCCGAGGCGATCGAGTTGTGTTCGCGGCCGGGCCGATTGATGCCGCTAGCGATCTCTGACTACGTGTACTACGAGGCGAGGTTGATGGGAACACTTGACGTCCCCACGGAACTGTACGAGGTATTGAAGACGGCCTGCCAGACGCAGGAGCTGCCGGGCTATTCGGCTGTTCTCGGCTTACTCGACGTGGAGGCTCAACAACATGCCCAACCCGAAATGCGGGGCTCGTCGTCGTTCGATGGGCTGGACGAACCAGGCATCGAACAGGTCAAGTCGGTGGTCGAAGAACTCATGGTGACGCGGTTTCCCGACTCGGTCCATGCGGAAGCCGAGGCCCGTGTTGCGGAGTTCGGGATGCGGATCGCGTCTGCCCTGAGCAACAGGTTCCCCGATGATCCCGGCAGCGTCATCTTGAAGGCGGTAGCACAGTATCGGATGGACCAACCGAGTGAGGCGCTCGAGACGATGGAACGTGCCGAACCGCTGCTCGCAAAAGCGACGACGGAGGTCTCGCGTGTGGCCGACGCGTACCGCGTGTTGATCCTCCAGGCAGCCGGTCGGAAGGCAGAAGCCCGCTCGGCGGAGGAACGTGTTCGGGAGTGGCTGGACCAAACGCGGTTGGCCATCCCGGAGTTGGCCGCCCGCGCGGTCCGGCAATACGCGGACGGGTTTGGGCGAAAAGCGAACTGACGGCATATCGATGGGTGGCCTGACGTGCGCACCCCAGCCAGACGAACTCGACGCTCCGCGTCTCTTTGCTCGAAACACGTGAGAATCAGGCCTCTGTCGCGTCGCAACAAAGCGGGCGCGTTGCAGTAACGCTGCGGTCTGTGAAGCGATAACAGTTACTGCGCACGCCAACATTTCCACCATCGGATCCTCATGTGATGTCTGACGGCCGAACATCACCTATCGTTATGCGATTGCTCACGCATTCGGGGGTTCGTCGGACAGGTTGCTCAAGCACTATGTCGTAACGCCAGACGCAACGGAGCGAGACCGCCTGCTAATCCAAGTAAGCCGGCACGATCCGGCTGCGAATGCTGGTCTATCAGAACTTCAAACTCGCCATTCTTCACTTTTCAGAAAACGGACTCATCACGCTTTGTGGCGGAGCTTCATTTCCGAACAACGCGACTGGGTTTAGCGTTCGAGCCGGGCGAAGCCATGGTCAACGGGGAAACCCTAGGTAGCCTTGACATCCGGGCCAAGCTATGTTGAGTTAATCAGACTATGAAATCCGATATATTGCTTTGCTTTAGCGTATAACCCAAGCGGTCTAGAGGTGCTCCGCAAGAGTCAATGATCAGGTGAAAACGAAAATAATAACGTTAATAGTTATGTGTTAGCTGGATTACTGGGGGTTCGTTCACGCCCCGCACGCCTTGCCGTACGCAGGCGTGCCAGCTGTTTTTGTGTCTCGATTTTTGAGGAGGTTCATTGTGATCCGCCAGATTTCCATCATCGGACTGAGTGCGTCAATCATGAGCGGCTCGGCCCTGCCGGCCTCAACCGCAGCGGCGCTAACTACCGTCCGCTACGAAGTCGGAACCGATTGGGCTTTAGCGAGCTTTTTGACTCACGACCCCAACCACCCTTCTTATAATCCGCCCTCCAGCAGCCGTCTTCTATTCCCCGATCCCGAGCCAAACAATCCCTGGTTGTTCCTTCCGCGGTTTGATGAAGCCGCTTTCGGAACGCTTACGCGGGCTGAGTTGGATGTCTTTGGGCAGGCCGATTATGGATATACCTGGGTGCCCGATGTCGGCACGGAAGACGTCGTGATGTTCTTTAAAATCGCAACCGACATCGACCGAGACATCCCGGAAACGCCGTCTGATCCCGATGGAAGCTTCCTGGCGGGGCCATTTTCAATCCCGAGTGGCGGCATAATAGTGGGCGGGGATGACCTGTCCGACACCAGCAGTTCCGTTTTTTCACTGAACGAGGATGTGCCTGCTGGAGCAACTGCTCTACTCATTGATTATCAGTTCGATACCTCCGACCCCTCCGACCTGGGCTCACTGATCGTCACGCCCAGCAAATCGGTGCACGCCTTCAACCTGTTCAGTGCCATTGGGTTAGATAAGGGTGCACTCAGTCTGCCCGCGACTATCGGCGCGACCAATGCCGGTTACGCGACGATGGCCATCGAATACACCTACGACCTCGCCCCCGGCGGGTCCCTCCCCGACTTCACGGTCACCGCGACGGACGCCAAGTTCGGGCTCAGCGACAGCGACGGCGAGGTGCTCTACACCGGCACCCTCACCCTCGATGGCGGCGAGGCCTGCCTGCCCGCTACGGACTTCAGCACCTACGACCCCACCCGACAGAACTTCCTGGTTCTCGACGACGGAGGCTCGGTAACTCTCACCACCAACGGCGGTAGCCTGGCGACCTACGGGCTCGTCGTCGGCGACACCACCACCGATTCCACCTACACCCAGTGGGCCGGCACCACCTACTTCATGGATCGGATCATCCTCGGGCGCGAGGTGGGGAGCCGCGGGGTGTTGACGCAAGAGGGCGGGTCCGTGATGACCAACGCGACCATCGCAAGACGCGAGATCTGGGTCGGCTACCTCGGCGACGGGGAGTACCACATGAAGGGCGGGACTATCAACCAAGACCCTTTTATCTCCGGCACGTTCCACCGGCCGCGCATCTCCATCGGCCTGCTCGGTGACGGCACCTTTACGCACTCAGGCGGTGTCGTCAACGCCCATACCGTACGGGTGGGGTACCACACCGGGCAGGGCACGTACACCATGAGCGGCGGCACGCTTAACACCACGGAACTCAGTGTCAGCTACGCGGCGACATCGAACCCCGCCAACGACGGCAACGGCCGCCTCGACGTCACCGACGCCGCCGCCGACATCAACCTCACGGGGCTCCTCCGCTTCGGCGGCCACAGCGAGTACACCGCCGTCGCGGGCACCACCATCACGTTCTCGGGCGCGTACGACGCCGACATCGAGATCGAGAACCCGGACGCCAACGACCTCCTCGGTCTCAATCAAACCACGCTGGTGTTCGACGACGTGATCTTCACCGCGACCCTCGAAGCGGCCGGACGCGACAACTACGCCAACCTCCTCGACGGCTTCACTGGCAACTTCGCCCTGGACACCCTCGAACTCACCGCCGAGTTCGCCGGCGGGGCCGAAGAGCTCGACCTGGTCGACAACTTCGATAATCAGGCCGGCCTCGCCGACGCCGTGTTCATCACGAACCTGGTCCTGGCCGCCGGCACGTCGATCAACCTCAATGGCATCGACCTCTACTACCAGACCCTCACCGGTGGCGGTTCTATCCTCACTGCCAACGGCGGCGTCGCCACTCAGGTCGTCGGCGGCGCCCCCGTCCCCGAGCCCGCGACCACCGTCTTCGGCCTGCTGGCCCTCTCCGGGCTGCGGCGGCAACGGCGGCGGCCTCGAAAACTAAAGTCTGGGGCACACCCTTAACACAATCTGCAACGCCGACTCCCCCCTCTCACGCAAACCGCGTGAGGGGGGGGCGAGGTGTATCGGCGCAGCAGTTATGCGAAACTACGCCGATCATTACCTGCGTCAGCTTTTCCACCACTGGATCCTGCTGGTGTGACGTTCCGTGGGCGAAACACTGTCGAACTCATACCGCGCGCGAGTTTGTGCAGATTGCACAAGACTTCGCGCTCCAGTATCGGACGCGGCGCAAATCCCGTTCTCAGCTGGTCTTGATGGTGTTAACCACTCGGCCAGGGGCCTCGGTAGGTGCTCGATCAGCAGACGAGTTGTTGCGCAAGCTCCTCGGCACGACAGCATCTCAAACCGGTTAACACGGTTGTTGCACCGACGGTGCTCAACGTAACGCGTCGAACCGAGAGGTTGGTTCTGCATCAAGCCACGATCGGCACGTTTCCGGCCCATCAGCGGTGTTCGAAAACTACGCTCCCCCCGGAAGTGCCTTTGCCCACCTTGATTTACGAATTTCGATCACGATCCCGTTCTTGAAGCCGTTACTCATGAACTGAGCCCGGTGCTCCCGCGAGGACCTGGCCCGACAGCTTCAGTATCTGTAGGTCGAGAACCAGACTCAGCGCGCCACTCAAACTCGTTCAGCCGCCGACCGCCCCACCGTTAAGCACCGACGGCATCCTCTACCAGGAACGGCTCGGTGGTCTCATCCGGCACTGCCAGCACAAGGCCGCATGAACCCGTCTCACCAAGCGGACGATCCGATCGGCTTCGAGCGCTATCCGTTTGCGCCAACTTACCGGGCAGGACCCTTGAAACTCGTCTCCTCACGTGTCAAAGAACGCATCAGTGACACTCGACGGCGGGATACAGTTTTCGAACAGCGCGCAGAGACACCTTACAACAGAGCCTGGCTTTCGATAAACGCGTCACGAACGCGAACGATGCCGACCGCGCCACAGGCTGACCGCCCAAATCGCAAACGCAGCGCCCGGCTCGGGCACGCTCGCGCCGCCGAAGTCCGGTGCCTCGCTGTCGCCCCAGTTCTGGAGCACGCGGTCGAGTTCAGCCTGATCGACCACACCGCGTGGCCGGTCGTTCAACCAACCCGTCGGGACACCACTCGCCGCCACGTCCAACCCCCAGTTCTGCAGGACAAGGTCGAGGTCGCCCTGTTCGACCTGGCCGTTGAGGTTGTAGTCGCCGGCCAGGTGGAACACGACGTCTAACGCAGCGCGGACCTCGGGCAACGCGGCGAAACCAGCCGCCTCGTCGTAGAGCAGATCGACGAGCGCCATCGTCGACAGTGAGGTGTTCCAGAAATCGAGGAACGCGCGGACGTTGTACGGCTCGTTGGTGCCGGTCGCCTGGTACGCCGTGTCCGCCAAGCCGAGCGGGCCCTCGAGGTCGTTAGCGAGGTGCTGCCGAAACGCGGACTCGGCGTCAGGGTCGCCCAGCAGCGCAAGCGTGACTGCCCAGGGCATGAACAACTCGGCGTCACCGAAGTCCATGTACGCGCTGAACTGCTGGTAGTTGCCGAATCCGTTGTCGCCTGCGTCGGGCTGCAGCAGCTCGCCCCGGCCGATGGACGCGAAGTAGTCGTTGACGTCGCGCTGGTACGCCGCGGCGTTGTCCTCGGGGTTGCCCGCGATCGACAGGACCGGGTACGTGTCGTGGCCGCGGTCGCTGGTGTCGACGAACATCGGCAACAGCCACTGCACGAACGGCGGGCGGAACTGGTCGAACGTGCTGACCAGGTGCTCGTCGTCGGCGCCGGTGAGGCTGTCCTTCGTGCGAAACACGGCCGAGTTCCACTGCGTCTCGATCGGCACGTGGAAGTCGTCGCTGAGCGCGGCGGCAAGCGAGATGACCCACGGCTCGCCGCTGTAGCTGTTGTACGTCCCGTCGGTGAGCCCGGTGTCGGTGCGGTAGGCGAACTTCCAGCCGCGCGTCGAGCCGACCGTGTCGCTGAACGCGGTGAAGTTGAAGCGGTTCTGCACGTCGTCGACCGCCTGGGCCAACGCGGGCGACACGCCGGGGCTGTTCTTGTATTGGTGCAGCGCGAGGGCCATGAACGCCGCGTCGATGCTCGACTCTTCGCCGCCGATCCCGGGCACGGGCGAGAGGTCGGTCGTGCGGACGTAGCGCTGCGGCAGATACATGCCCTGGTCGAGCATCGTGTTCAGCGACGCGACGAGGTTCGTCACGTGTTGCTCAGCTTCAACAGAGGACACCCACCCGCGCTGGACCGCACCCGGCAGCATTTTGAGCACCGCCGAACTCGTGTTCATCGCGCCCCGCTCGTTCGACGTGTTATGCAGCGGGACCAACCCCGTGTCCCGGTGCCGCGCCGACCACAAACCGTCCCACTGCCGACGCGCGACACGCTCGGCGAGCACGTTAACCGGCGCGGTTGCGACATCGACCGATCCGCCCGGCTCAACGAACACGGCGTCATCGATGAAGAACGTCCCGGTCACGGCCGTGCCTTGGTTGGCGCTGAACCCGTAGGTGACCCGGCTCGCGCGTGTGAGGTCCGGGTTGCCGATCACGGTCCACCCCGGTGCGCCGAGGTCCAAAGGGACGTTGACTGTCTGCCAGTCCGTTGAGGCGTCGATGAGTTGCGACCAGCGGGCGACGTGGGCGTTGCTGTTGCGGTCGTCCTTGATCTCGTACGTGACGGTGAAAGGCTCACCGGTCTCGTTGCGTAGCGAGAACGCGGCGGCGTCGTAGCGCGTGAGGTCGCGGGCCTGGGTCAGCCCGGGCGTGCTGCCGATGGGTCCGAGGGTCCACTGCGTGAAGGCCGAGCCGTTGAGCGGGATGGACCCGAGGGTCGCCACGCCCAGGGACGCCGCGCCGTTGAGCGCGACGCTCTCGGTGCGTTGGGTGAGGACGCCGGAGCTCACCGCCGAGTTGCCGCCGTAGCGGTTGCGCAAGCCTTCGGACGTCTCGCCGTCCCAGAACGGCACCACGGAAAGGTCAGACGACAACCCCAGCGCCGACGAGGCGGACAGGCACACTGCCCCCGCGGTTGGAGCAATCCGACGCAGAATCAGGCACAAGGGCTTCCTCCAGTCCATGCTTCAGCGTACGCCAGCAGGCACAGAATGCCGAGGTTTTTCACGGGTATCCGACACTTTCCCGCCTACTGCAGCACCAGCCAGCCCAACTCGATCGACCGGCCGGACGACCGCATCCGCCAGTTGAGCTTGATCACAGCCGGGCCCGACACCGTCCCCTCCAACACCGAGACCGACGCACGGACCACGTCGTAGCGCTTCGGCTCGAGCGTCAGGGCCGACCATGGGATCGTCGCGTAGACCTCGTACCCCTCGGCATCGCGGAGCACCCGCGTCGCGTAGCCCTGCTGACGCCGCAGCGTCTCGCCCTCGCTCGCCGGCGGCGCGAAGCGGAACCGGTAGTCCACCTTCTGCCCGTCGCGCAGGTCCGACGGCACCTGCGGGTCCAGGTACAACTCGACGAACTCGCTGTCGATCCGGCCACCATCGCCATTGGCCGGGCCCGGCTCGCTGGGATCGACCCGCACCCGAACGTGCAGCGCATCGTCATCCCACAGGCACGCGAAACGCGCGTCGGCCGGGGGCGGCGTGCTGCCATGCTCTCCCGCCAGCGGGTTTGCCGCGCGGACCCGGTGCCAGTCCGCCTGGTCCCACCCGACGTCCAGCCGGCGTACCTTCGCCGACGGCTCGCCCCGCCAGTACGCGGCGTGCACCTCCGACGGGATCGCCTCCAGCCCAAACGTCGCCGCGTCCCGCTGCGGGTCCGCCTCCGCGACGGCCAACGGCCTCAGCCCGGCCCGCTCCACCGCCCGCTGAATCTCCGGGTTGCTCATGAACCACCGCCACGGCCCGCCGGTCCGGAGGTTCTCGATCATCACCAGGCTCACGCCCTTGTCGATGCCGAGCACGTCCGAAGCGAACCACTCGGTCTGCGGGTTGAACGCCGCGACGAACCCGTAGTGCGACCACGCCCGGGCTCCGTACTGGCTCTTCATGTACCGCAGCGTCCGCAGCGACTCCTTCGGCGTGAACACCACGGCACCCGTTGCCGCGTAGGGCACCACCGTGCCGTCGATGTTGTCCGTCACGGGCGGCCCGCCCCAGGCCGTGTATCCCCCGACGTAGTCCGACGCGCTGACGCCCCAGAGGTCTTCTCCGTAGTGCGGGTACCGCCGAGACAACTCCTCGGTGTGCATGTGGATGTGCGCCCGCGTCGCCAGCACCGAGTTGTGCCAGTAGTCGGCGTACGCATCCCGCAGCCCACGCAGGTCGACCCAGGCGTGCGAGAACTGGTGCGTAAACAGCGGCGGGCACGCCAGGAACGTCTTGCCCCGGTATCGGATCGTCGGCTCCCGGCTCCACGTGGTCCACGTCGCCTCGGGCACCGGGTGCGTCGGCGAGCCGAGAGCCAAGACTTGCAACACGATGTGCTCGCTGTACCCGTCCCACGTCGCCGGCAGAAAGCCCCCCTCCGGCGACCAGCCCATGCTGAACACACCTCGCTCGTTGAGCATCCACGGGAAGTCGACCCGGCCGTAAATCTTTTCGGCCAGCTCCGCGACCTCACTGCCCTGCCAGTACTGCCGAGCTGTCAACGCCCCCGCCAGCAGCAACGCTGTGTCGATCGACGACAGCTCGCAGTTCCACACCCGCTGCCCCGTCTCGTGGTGCATGAAGTGGTAGAACCAGCCGCGCTCGTGCGGCATCTTTTCCCACAGGAACCGCAGCGTCGTCAACGCCCGCTCGTAGGCCTGCCCCTCGTCGAGCCAACCGCGCTGGTCGGCGATGCACAGCGCGGTCAAGCCGAACCCCGTTGCCGCGATGCTCGCCACCTCGAACTGGCCCGACCCGTCCGCCGGGGCGCGGTCCGCTACCAGCCCGGTCTGCGGGTGCCCCTGCTCCCACATGAACCGCACCGCCCGCCGTTGGATCTCTTCAAGCAGCGGGTCGCCCGCGAACGCGGCGTAGTCGGGCCCGACATAGCTGCTCGGCACGGCCCACGCCGTTTCCGGCACCAACGACTTGCCCGGGTCTGGGTCAGAGCCGGAATCGGCCTCGGCGTCGGCGTGCGCCGGCGCGGGTTCCTCCGACACGTCCTGCGCCAACGCGTTCGTCACGCCGGGCGCCCCGACCCACAGGAGCAACACAGGCACGGCCAAAATCAGGCTTAGGTACGACAGACTCAACGGCGACATGAAACTCCTCGGTCAGCAAACCACACCGGCGCGCCCTACTTCGTCAGCAAAAACATGGGGCTTTCGTGAAAATCGCGGCGGAGTAATTAAATCCCGGGCCCCCAAGATCACTGGACCACCAAGTTCGCCTCGTTCCCGTCCACAACGTCGCCGTCCGGGTGGCCCCAGTTGAACCACGGACCGTTGCCCTTGGAATCAATCGGAACACCGCTGTTCTCGAAGTCTTTGTATTGCTCGACCTCCAAGAACTCTGAATGGCCGTCGAGGAAGCTGAAGTTGTTTCCCTTCCCGCCTCCGTGACGCAGGACTTCGAGGTTACTGCCGGGCCCCTGGGCGGGCGACGGCGTGTCGAAGTCCAGGCCGATGACCGTTTCCGTCGGGATCGGCAGGTTGTAGACGGGGCGATTCACGATGCCGCCGTCCCGGCTGATGTTGTCGTTGAGCTTGTAGTCGGTGTAGAACCGCTCGGCCGTGGCCGCGTTGTCGAGATGGCCCTGATCGTTAATGCCGACCTCGTACCAGCCGATGCCTGGGATCACAGCGGCCCGAGCCGGGGGAACAAACAACTCGCCTTGGGACTGCGTCCGCTCCGCCTCGGCGCAGCGGTACACGTCCGTGCTGGCGACGTAATCGGACAGCATCAGGATCTGCAAACCCTGTTTCTGGTAGCTGATGTTCAGCTTAAAGATCGTGCCGCTACGAGGCCAGCTGTACTCGATCGGCAGGTACTCCTTGTTGTCCGTCGCATACGTCTGACAACCGACCGCGATCTGCCGGAGGTGCTGCAGGCACTGCGATTGTCGCGCGACTTGGCGTGCCGCGCCCAGCGCTGGCAGCAGGATGCCGATCAACAGCGCGATGATTGAGATCACCACGAGCAACTCGATCAGCGTGAACCCGGCGGGTCGCGACGCAGGCCGGCCCCGGAAGCGGGACGGGCGGATGGTTTTCATGGGTTACCTCGCAGGCAGAAGAGAGCCAAATCCGGGCCAAACGGGAAAATGAGTCCGTGTGTCCAATGCCCCGCGGCGCGGTGGGCGTCGCGGGGGAGGGTGAAGCAGGAAGGGTCACGCGATCCGGCGACGCAGCGCAGCAAGCCCGCCGACGCCGAGCAACGCCAACGCCGCAGGCTCGGGCACGGCCGAGCCCGTAAAGTCCGGCGTGGCGACACTGCCCCAGTTTTGTAGCACGCCGTCGAGTTCGTTCTGGTCGACGGTGCCGTCAAACGGGCCGCCGCCGACCAACGCGTTCTCGTCACCGGTGAAGGTGCCGGTGCCCCAGTTCTGCAGGACGATGTCGAGGTCGCCCTGTTCGACCTGACCGGACGTGTCGTAGTCGCCGGTGATCACGTCGCCGCCGAGGACGTTGAACACCACGTTCGAGAACAAAACGTCGCTGAAGTCCGGCGGAGAGGCGAAGAAGTCGCCGGGCGTCTGGACATAGAACCCAAATTGGCTGCCGTCGATAACGCCGTTTTCATTGTTGGTGATGTCACGCGCGCCACTGGAGACGCCGTCAACGAAAAACTCCATAGTCGCGCGGACGTCGGGCTCGATCACGCCCGGCTCGGCGGAAGGCCCGCTGCCCGGGGTGTAGCGCAGGCCGATGTTGACGGTCGTGTCCTTGTTGTAGGTCTGCCCGTTGTACTCGACGCCGTCGTCATCATCGGCGGTGCTGCTCGTGAACGGAAAAAAGCTGCCGAAGGTGGCGATCTCGTTGTTGCCGCCGCCCTTGAGCAGGAACTGGCCTTCGCCGGCGATCAGCGAGTCCATGTAGATGCCGGCCTCCTTGATCGTGGTATCGGCACCCCAGTCTAGGTTGATGTCGGCAAAGAACTCGAACCCTTCACCGTTTTGGAATGCAAAGCGGTCGACGTTGTTGTCAGACAGCCACGCGACATGCCGATTTGCGAAGTCGTTCCCGCCGTCAGGGATGAAGTCGGTCTCTTGAATGCGAACGCCAGCAAAGTCGTTGTCTGTGACCGTCAGCGTCGTTCCGGGGAAGTCGTTGAAACGGCGTTCTTCAATCACCAGCGAGTTAATCTCGCCGATCGCCGCCGACGCCGGGCCGGCCAAGACCCCGGCAAAACAATTAGCGCCGATCAGGGCGAGGGTGGTCGGTTGTACGGATTTGGGTTGTGGGGTCATGGGTGGGTTCCTCCAGTAATGATTCAAACCTCCGGCCGAACGGGCCGTGCGTGCTTTTTCTCCAAGCGTGACACCGCGTTGATCGGTGGTCGCTGTGAAATCGGGTTGTCGTCCGGCACGCAACCGCACGAGGTGCGGACGATCAAATGCGTGTCGAGCACCTCTTCGCGGTAGAACGCCGCGGGCTCGTCGGTCGCCATGAGGTTCAGCGCCGCCCGGGCCGCGGCTTGGCCCATCTGTCGGATCGGGCAGTGGACGGTCGTCAGCCCGAGGTGCTTCGCGCAGTCCACGTCGTCGAAGCCGACAAGCGCGACGTCCTGCGGGACCGAGAGGCCGTGCTCTCGCAGCGCGTGTAACGCCCCGATCGCCATCGCATCGTTCAGGGCCAGGATCGCCTCGGGCGCGTCGTGGTCGGCCAGCCAACGCTGCGTCGCGGTGTAAGCGTATGCCTCGTAGAAGCCGGCCTCCCAGATCAAGTTGTGGTCGAGTTCAACCCCGAACCGTCGGAGGGCACGCTCGCAGCCGCGCCACCGCTCGTTGGCGTCGTAGCTGTCGCCGGGGCCGCGGAGCACCGCGATCCGTCGGTAGCCGTGCTCGAGCAGGTGCGACATCGCGGCGTCTGCTCCCGCGACGTTCTCCAGACGGACGGTCGCCGCGGGCACCCCGGGGGCCGGGCGGTCCATCAACACCAGCGGCGTGCCCCGCCCCGCCAGGTCACGGAGGAAGTCCATGGGCAGGCCGAGGTTCAGCAGGATCAACGCGTCGATCCGCCCGCCGAACAGGTAGTCCTGCGGCCGAAGCGACTGCCACCGCGGCCCCGGGCCGAACTCGACCATCAGGTGCCGCCCCGCCGCGTGGGCCTCGTCGTTGATGCCGGTCAGCAGTTCCCGGTAGAACTCGTTGTTGATGTCGGGGAAGACGACGCCGAGCATGTCGGTCCGCTGCGTCTTGAGGGCCCGGGCCGAGAGGTTCGCCGAGTAGCCCAGTTCGTCCGCCGCCCGGAGCACCTGATCCCGCGTCGCCTGCCGCACCCGCGGACTGCCGCTGAGCACCCGCGATACCGTCGCCACCGACAGCCCGACGTGGCGGGACACGTCGCCCAGCGTCACGGCCCGGCCCACACCGGCCGGCGACCGACGGGCCTCAACAGGATGCGGGGCAGGCGGAACCACGGGAGACAAGGGCTTATCTCGGGCCAGGTGAACGGAGGCGACGCGGGGCTGAGCGACCGCAGAACTCGGGCGAAAGCCACAAAGAATCAGAGCGTGAGGGCTAGGTCGCAGACCAAGGCCGGCGACGTACAATGAGGCTGAACAGAACCGCAGTGAAAACGTTTACATCAGTTTAAACAAGACGCTGAGTGGCGTCAAGAATTTTGCGTCTTGCCTCCGCTCAACAGCGATCCGGTGGATTGGCGCGGGGACCTTCCCCTCGTTTCCGGCCTCAGGATAAGTGCGACATTTTGAATAATGCTTGGGTCACCTATTGAGGAAGCATTCGGATGAAGGAGGAGCAGGACAGGGAGCAGCAGGTCGCTTTTGCCCTGCGGCAGGGCAAGTCCGAAACACCGAGGTTTGAGATCGTGCGGAGGATGCAGATCGGCGAGGCGACGTTCTGCCGTAGGAAGCAGAAGTTCGACGGCTTGGGCCCTCGGTGAGGTGCGTCGGCTCAAGCAGTTCGAAGACGAGAACCGCAGACTCAAGGAGTTGGTCGCAGATCCGTCGCTGGACAAGTCGATGCTGCAGGACGCCTCGAAGTCAAAGGCCTGATGCCCATGGTTCAGCGTGACCTGATGATGACGATATCAGTGACCAGGAGGCACTTGAGTCTGGGGCGGTTCGCGGCCTGGGTCGGGTCTGAGATTCCCACCGCACCTCCGACCCAACCCGAAGAAGCTGATCCAAGCATCTGCTTGGTCACATTTGATTTGAACCAAGGACGGGGTGAGGACCGGTATTTTCACGGGTTCGGGGTGCTTCGGCGTTGTGGGACGGCTTGGGCGCGTTACACTCAGGTTACGGAGTGCCCCATGTTGGGCGGTCCGCGATTCATCCCATCGGGAAACGTTTAGTGCCCGTTTTCCGTCTGCAAAGGAGAAGAGAGCATGCAGATAATTCGGAACCTGCTGACCGGCGTAGTCGCAGCCGGGGTTTCGAGCGTCGCGTCAACGGGCGCAGCGATGAACCTGCTGGTCGACGGCGGGTTCGAGGACAACTCCAAGTTCACGGCGGACGGCCCCCCATTCGTCGGGCTGTGGGAGGCGTTCAGTGGGTCGGGCGACCCGTTGGGCACGAATCCGCTATCGATGCCGAGCACCGACATGCCCTTTGCCGGCGCGCAACACCTCGCACTGGACATCGACAACGTCGCCAACTCGTTCGCCGGCCTGTTCCAGGACGTCCCGGTGGCGGCGGGCACGCTGGTCGAGTACAGCGTCTACCACAAAGCGCTGGCGGGCAGCAACGGCCAGGGCATCGAGGCCCGCATCGAGTACCGCGATTCGGTGACGGACACCGAGATCAGCCGGACCGCGAACATGACACCCGCTTCGTTGGGCACGGACTACGAGTTGTTCTCGTTCCAGGACACGGTCCCCGTCGGCGCCGACACGGCCCGCTGGGTGTACGCGATCCAGAGCTTCGGCGGCCCGGCGACCCAGAAGGTCTACGTCGACAACGCCAGCCTGACCCCCGAGCCCGCAACCGCGGCGCTGCTGGGCGTCGGCGGCCTGTTGATGCTGCGTCGCCGCGTGGCCTGAACGACTGCCACTACAGCTTGATCGTATGAGCGCTCGCCGAAAGGCGGGCGTTTTTTTCCGTGGGCCGTGTGTCGGCTGCAACAGAATGCAGCAGCGCAGCCGATTGTGCACCTCGCGGGTCGAACGCCTGCCCCAGTTCGATGAAGACCGATGAACCGACGGATTCGCTGCAGCGTCCGAGTCGCCTCACGCGTCGACAGCGGGCCGGGTGTCGATTACCTCAAGCCGGGCTCCGCGGAGAATCAACCGTGGCCCGACCATAAACGATAAGCTCGGTCCAATGGAGATCGGCGTATCGAGTTACGCCTTCGGTTGGGCGGTCGCCGAGCGCCGGCTCGACGCGACAGGCGTGATCGGGTGGGCGGCGACGCACGGCGTGAGGCGGGTGCAACTCGGCGATCACTTGCCGTGGGCCAACGACACCGACGCGGCGCGAGACGATCTCGCAGAAGTTAAGCGACTCGCCGCAAGACACGGCATCACACTCGAGCTCGGTGCGCGTGGATTAACCGGGGCCCACGCCGAGTACTGCGTACGCGTCGCCGCCGACCTAGGCGTCACGGTCCTCCGGTTCCTCATCGACGACCTGGGCCACGAGCCAGACGTAGACACCGTCGTCGACACGGCGTTCCGCCTGCTGCCCGCTCTGCATCACCACGGCGTCACTCTTGCGTTGGAAAACCACGACCGGCTAACCGCGGCGCAGCTCCGATCAGTTATTGACGCGGTGGACGACCCGGCCGTGGGCGCGTGCGTTGACACCGCCAACTCGTTCGGGCAGGGCGAGGGGCTGGGTGACGTCCTCAACGCGCTCGCCCCGGTGTGTGTCAACCTCCACCTCAAGGACGTGATGATCCGTCGGTTCCCGCACCAACAGGGCTTTACCGTCGAGGGCACGCCGGCGGGCACCGGGCAGCTGGATCTGGCCGCCGCACTCGGAGCCGCCAAGCGGTCGGGCCGGTGCGTCAGCGCGGTATTGGAGCAGTGGGTCCCGCCGGAACCGACCGCCGCCGCCACGGTGGAAAAAGAGAAACAATGGGCCGAGCAGAGCTGGACCTATCTCCGATCAACGGTCGTATCGCGCACGGAAGGAGCCACACAGTGACACGCCTCGCACTTATTGGGGCCGGGGGGAAGATGGGTTGCCGGATCACCGACAACCTGAAGGACCTCGACACGTACGACACTGCGTATGTCGAGGTGTCCGACACCGGCCGGGCCAACCTCGAAAGACGCGACCTATCGGTTACGCCGCTGACCGAGGCGGTCGGAGACGCGGCCGTGGTCGTGCTAGCGGTGCCGGATGTCGCGCTCGAGTCGGTGTCGCAGGAGGTGGTGGGCTCGATGCAGCCCGGCTCGTTGCTGCTTACCCTCGACCCAGCTGCGGCGCTGGACGACAAGGTCCACCGGGGCCCCGGCGTCGCGTTCGCAATCGCGCACCCGTGCCATCCGTCGCTGTTCGTGTGGGAACCGACCGAAGACGCGACGCGCGACTTCTATGGCGGGGTATCCGCGGCGCAGCCAATTGTCTGTGCACTCGTCGACGGGACCGATGAAGACTACGCGCTCACCGAGCGGGTGGCGCGTGACCTCTACGCACCAGTGTCGCGCAGCCACCGCGTCACGCTGCAGCAGATGGCGATCCTGGAGCCCGGCCTGGTAGAGACGCTCGGGCAGACGTGCATGGAGGTCATCAAGGAGGGGTTCGACCGGGTCGTGGAACAGGGCGTGCCGGCTGACGCGGCGCGGGACTTCCTGCTCGGGCACCTGCGGATCCAGGCGGCGGTGTTGTTCGGTGAGGTCGACGGCACGTTCTCCGACGCGGCGTACAAGATCAGCCAACGCGCCCGGCCGGCCATCTTCCGCGACGACTGGCACCGCGTGCTCGAGCTCGACGACATCCGCGAGCAGGTCCGCGAAATCACCACGGCATGACCGAGATCACGCGGCTCGAGTGCGGGGCCGGCTGGGCCGAGTTCGACTCGGCTCGGGGCGCGCTGCGACGCATCGGCGTTGGCGAGGAAGAGATGTTGCACGGCATTTACGCCGCGGCCCGCGACGCGTCCTGGGGCACGCCCGAGCCGACGATCACCGGCCTGAAGACAACACGGAGCGAAGACGGTGTCACGGTCGCGTTCGACGCGCACAGCCGCGGGGATGAGGTCGATATTTCATGGCAAACCGTCATCACGTTGCGTCGGAGCGGACTCCTCAGTTACGACTTCGCGGCGCAAGCGCGGAGCGCGTCGTCAGTGAACCGGCTCGGGCTTTGTGTGCTGCACCCGGTGTCGGTCGCGGGCCGGATGGGCCGAGCAGAGCACGTGGACGGGAGCGTGACCGTGACACCATTTCCCGATCGGGTTCACCCCGATGTCGTGTTCACTGATGTGCGTGCCATCGAGCACGTCGACGCGACGGGAGTGCGTTGCCGGGTGGCCTTTACCGGCGACGTGTTCGAGACCGAAGACCAACGCAACTGGACCGACCTGTCTTTCAAGACGTACTGCACGCCGCTACGACTGCCAACACCGCGGCTTCTGCGGGCCGGTGAGTGGGTACGGCAGCGGGTTGACGTCGAGTTGACTCGGCTACCGGTGGAGTCGACCACGGCATCACGAGTAACCGCGAGTGTCTCAACGCTGCCCGGCTTGCAAGATCGTGCGACCGGAACCGCGACGACCCGGCCAAGGATTGGGTGCACGCTGGAACCGGACACCGGGCCGTCGGACGAACCCACGGCGTGGGCACAGCAAGCCATGTTCGACCATGTCCGGGTTGAAGTAACGGCGGTGATTGACAACGCTGACGGGATAACCAACTCGGGTTCTCTTCTCACTTCGGCGTCACGCGTCTCCGACCGCGTTGAGCTAGCGCTGAACCTGCCCGCCGCACCCGACACGGAGCACCTTGCCAGGCTGTTGACGAGGCTGATCCAGGATGCAAATCGCGCGGGGGTCCTCATCGAACGGGTCGTCGCTTGCGGCAGCAGCGGTCGGCCGCCGACGCCGGACGCGACGGTCGCGCTGCGCAAAGCCGCCGCGCCGCTGCCCGTCTGGGTCGGTACCGACGGTAACTTCACCGAGCTCAACCGGCAGAGACCGGCGATCGGCAGCTTCGACGGGCTTGCTTTTGCCGCCAACCCGCAGGTGCACGCGTTCGACGACCGATCGGTCGCGGAGAACGCGGCCGGGCTGGCGTTCTGCGTGCGCGACGCCTGCGCGATGTCCGACGGCATGCCGGTAGCCGTTTCGCCGTTAACGCTGCTGCCGAGTGTCAACGCTGACGCGCCCGACGCGAACCCGGTGGCACCGCCTGCCGACCCACGGCAGCGCGTGCCGTTTGCCGCGGCGTGGTTCGTCGCCGCCTACGCGCACGCGGCCGCATCCGGAGCGCACGCCGTGACCCTGGGGCCGCTCGTCGGGCCGGCCGGCCTGTGCAATGACGCAGGCCGGCCTTACCCGATCGGGCTTGCGGTCAGGGCGATCACGCGGTTCGGCGCGGTGCGGGCTCGACGTGACGAACGGAGCGTTCCCGGGTGGGCCGAGGCACTGGTGCTCGAACGCGACGGCCGGGAGCGCTGGCTGATCGCGCTCTTTGAAGACGGCCGATGGCTCAGCGCCCCGCCGGGTGAAGGTCGCTGGATCTCCGGCGGCGGCAACGCGACAGAGACCGAAAGCGGTTGGGCGCTCGCGGCCGAAGGCCCGGGCGTGTTCCAGATCGATTGCGAGGCGTAGCCATGCGACCACTGCGATTCGGGCTGATCGGCTGCGGCTTCTGGGGCCGGGTGCAACTCGCCGGCTGGGGCGAGCACGCCTCCGTAGCGCGGTGCGTCGCGGTGTGCGACGCCGACCCGGGCCGGGCCGACGCGCTCGCGGCCGAGTTCGGGGTGGCGTCGGCCCACGCGGACGCGGCAAGGATGCTCGACGAGGAATCGCTGGACTTCGTGGACATCGTCACGCCGGTACAGACGCACGCCGCGTTGGTTGCGCTGGCTTGCAGTAAAGGCACCGCCTCGATCTGTCAGAAGCCCTTGGCCGACAAACTTGGCGCGGCGCGGGCGATGGTCGCCGGCTGCGAAATGGCGGGCGTCCCGCTGTTGGTCCACGAGAACTTCCGCTGGCAGGCGCCGATCCGGGCAGTGCGTGACGTGCTGGATTCGGGCGAGATCGGCGACGCGTTCCGTGCGACGATCGACTTCATCTCGGGCTTCAACGTCTTCGCCAACCAGCCGTCGCTCAAACAAGAGTCGCACTTCATCATCGCCGACCTCGGCAGTCACACGCTCGACGTCGCGCGGTTCCTCTTTGGAGAGATGGACACGGTCGTCTGCCGCGCCGGCCGTGTACACGACGACATCCAAGGCGAGGACGTCGCCACCGCCATGCTCGGGGCGCAGTCCGGCGCGACGGTCCTGGTCCGCATGGCTTACGCCGGCAACGCGGTCGAACGCGAGTGCTTCCCGCAGACGCTCATGTTTGTTGAGGGCGACCGCGGCACGCTCGAACTCCGACCCGGCTATGAGCTGCGCATCACCACCGCCGACGGGACCCGCACTCTCACCGCCCCGCCACCCAGCTACCCGTGGGTCGACCAGCGCTACGCCGTGGTGCAGTCGTCGGTCGTGCCGTGCCAGGCGGACCTGCTCCGCGGCCTGCGCGGCCGGCGGGCGGAAACCACCGGCCGCGACAACCTGAAGACGGTAGAACTCGTGTGGGCGGCGTACGAGTCGGCGGCCCGCGGCGACTCAGTCCGGCTACGAAACCACTGAGCCACGCCGCTTGCTGGTACTCTGTCGCGCATCCACTCCGAGCAGTACTACCGCGGTGAGTCCCGCCGGTTCCGGAATGAACCCGTCGTCGACCTCCCTATTCGAACCAAGTGCGAACCGGCATCGCGCGTGAGATTTGAGAGATTTCGCAAGACCTCGCGCGGGGAGGTCACGTACGGCATAAGTGCAGATACCGACTACTCCTGACCTTGCTAACCACACGGTCAGAAGCCCTCCAAGGCAGCCGAATCAGCGGCCGGGTCGTTGCACGCAGCGGCCTCCGCGCAAGAGCTGTTCGAACCGTTTAACAGGTTTGTTGCATCGAGGGGACTCCATGCAACGGGTCGAACCGAGAGTTCACCGCTGCGGCTCGATCGGCCCCGCTTGGCCGCATGCGTCCCGCCCAACACCCCGGCCGTGGCCGGAGCGCCCACTAATCGGCGACCGTGGCCCTCGTCTCGTCGGTCAGCGAGTACATGGTGATGGTGGGTGCATGCGCTGGCCTTCGGAGCCTAAAGACGGGCCAACGCCGGCCGCAGCAAGCACACGAAGCCGAGGGTGAAGAAGACGCGCAATGAAGCCGATCCAGCGTCATGGACAGACAACTCGGCTGGCCGCAGTTCTTCCCGAAGCTCATGGATACAGCCGCGGCCAAACCGATATCCGGCACCGCACCGAGTTCCGGCCGCCCATGCCTGTCGGCGACTCGTTTCGACCCAGTAAGCAGCACGGCGCTTAGGGTCATGACGCCGTCGTTGACTTGCGGAACACGTACCGCTGATACACGAAGCCAAGCGCCATGAGCGTCGCGCCCAAGCCCAAGAAGCTGGCAACACGTAGCAGCCCGTCGAGGTGGGCGGTGTCAAGCACGAAGACCTTGCCCACGGCCAGCAAGAACACGGCGAGCGAACCGTAGCGCAACGCTGCGCTGCGGAACAGCAGCCCGCCCAGCAGCATCGCTGCGCCAAGCAGCGCCCAGGCCGCGGAGTAGGCGTACCACTCGGCCTCGTCGACCGGGCCCCCCTCAAGCCGGAGTACGGCGCCGGCGAAGAACTGGCGGACCTCGAGACTGACCAACGTGAAGACCAGCAGCAGCGCCGCGACACCGAACGCGACGCGGACCGTTCGCCACCCCGATACGGCACGCAAACGCGCAGCGATCAGCACGCAGAGGGCTAACGGTAGCCCGTACAGATAGAGCAACCCATTCAAGACCGGCGTCGCGCCCACCGGCTCGGCGTTCCACAACGGGTTGACCAGGCCGGCCGTGACCAACACCGCGGCTAGCACACCCAGCATCGCAATGACTCCACCGCCGGCGGCGATGAGCCTGTCACGGCGCCTTTGCCCGACTTCCCACAAACCCCATCCGAGCGCCAAGAACCCAACGCCATGCGTCCCCGACTCGAACAGCGTCACCCGGGTTGTCGGCCAACTGAGGTCCGGGCGGTGGAACCCGTGACGCACGAGCAGGACGGCCAATGCAACCAGCCAAACTAGCGCGATGCTCTGCAGCACGACCTTGCTGGCGTTCGTCGCCTCGTCAGCTCGCCCAGCCGGCAGGGCGGCGCTGAGTAACCACGCCAGCACGATGGGCCCACCGTAACTCAGCAGCGCCGCGTTAAAGACAATCGGGCCGTCCAGGGCCTCACCCGAGAACACGGGGTTGGCCCAGCCCAACAGCGTGAATACGCCGAGGGCGACGCCCAGCCCGCCGACCAGCTCGCCAGTCCGCGACAGGGCCGCTATGGCCAGCGCTCGCCCGATGAGCGCAACCGCCAGTCCCGCCGCGAGCCACAGCGTCACAAACGAAGACCAGTGCGTCAGGCCATCCGGAAAGACAAGCGCCTCACGGCCGAGCAACCACAGCCGCAACAGGCGCGTCAGCCCGAGCCAACCCGCGATCGCGGCACCCGATGCGTAGCCCCCGGCGAAAGGCTCGTCGCCGCTTCGCCGCAGCCGCCACGCCGCGAGCGCGAAGGCGATCAGCGCCCCACCGTAAACCACCGAGGTCGTGAGCGTTTCGGCCCAGTCCGTGAGGACTAACACGACGCCTAGCCCAACAGCAACCAGCGCCGCGTTCCACAGCGTCGACCAGCGCAAGGCCGTGAGGAGGCCGATGCGGCCGGCCACCCACACCGTCGCCGGCACGAGCGCGGCCCACGCGGGCAACACCCACGGACGGTCGACCGCGATGCCAGTCGCCCAGGTCGCCGTCCCCGCAGCGGCGAACGCCAGCGCGGCGCGGGCCGCCGACTGCTCCTTTCGCAGTCCCGCCGCGGCCAACGCGTAGAGCACGACCATCGCGCCCGGCGCCCACCAAGGCACAGCCGTGTTGAACTCGCCGAACGGCCAGTTCGGCGTCGCCACAACTCCCAGGAACACCGGCCCCGCCACCGCCGACATCACAGCGAAGTGCGTGCCACGCGCGTTCCGCCACCCACAGGCCCAACCGCCCACGGCAAACAGTGCGCCATAGCCTGCCGCGACTCGAATCGTTGCGGCCTCGTCGAGGTTCAGCTTCGTGGCCACCGCAAGCAACAGCGCCAGACCGGCCGTCAGCCAAGCCATCGACACGTACCGCCGATCCGTCCGGGCTAGGAAGAGCGCACCAGCGCCGAGCAGACCGATCATTGCCAAGTCTTGCGGCGAGTACCCGCCGCGTACGGCAGATACGCCGAGCAACGCCGCCGCAGCCACAACGGCCGACACCGCCATGCCGAAAGTCGACATCGGGGGTGAGTGACCCTTGGTTTTCTGGCCCTGAACGCGCGCCGCGTTCAGGATGAATACCGCAGCCGATGCCAGCACAAAACCGCTGACCCAGACCCGCTCGCTGGGGCCGTCCCCGACGAAGGTCCGCACGACGGCCCACGCCAACGACCCCACCAGCGTCAGCGCCGACAGGCCTAGCCAGCCGCGTTGACGTGTCGTGACGACCAGACCGATTTGTAGAACGAGCAAGTAGCCGAACAGTGCGCCAGTTGATTCCGTGCCTTGTCCGACGAGCGCCGGGGTGAGGAACCCGCCGACGAGCCCGAGCAGCGCGACGAAACGCCCGTGCTTCAGCGACAGGAGAACGGCCGCGGCTGTGACGCCCGCCATGCATCCGAACCCGAACCATGGATTCAGGAAGTCGTACACGCTGGTCGCTGCGAAGACGACCCCGTAAAGCACCGCGACGCCGGCTCCAGCTAATGCCGAGCCCACGCGGTCCGCACGGGGGTGCATCCACTGTGCCGCCGCGACCAAAAACACGCCGAAACCCGCCGCCAAGCCTAGCCGGGTCTTGGGCGACAGCAGCCCCGCATCCCACGAGTACTTGACGAGGAACGCCCCGGCCAGCGCCAGCGCGACGCCGCCGATCCAGACGAGTACCTTGCCGCCGAGCGCTTCTTCGAGTGATCCCCCCGTGGGACCGACCCTCGGAACGGCTCGGTCTCCTGGCGCTAAGGCGGCTGTCGTGGGAGCGCTCGGCGTATCCCCACCACCGCCCTCTTGCTGTAGTGAACCGGGCTGGTCCGTGGCGCCGCCGGCGGTTGGGGGCTCGCTTACGCGGTTGGCTGACTCAGCATCACGCGGAGTCTCGCCTCCCCGTAGAGCTGGACTAGGTGGAGCGAGCGACTCCGCGAAGGGCAACGACGGCGTTGGCGGATTCGTCGGTGATGAAAGCCCTGGCTGAGGAATCGGGCGGGGGCAAACGGTAGCCGCAGGCTCTAGCGGTGACTCGGCCGACGCATCCGCTCGGGTCCGCAAGTCGATTCGATGCAAACGGTCCTCGATGCGTTCAACCTTGGCGGCGAGCTCGTCGAGGCGTTGGTTGTTTTTGCTCGACCGGATCGCCGCCCCGAATGCCGCGGCAACGACCGCCAGGATGCCCCCCAGCAGCATCAACGCGACCAGCATCAGAACCGCTTCCATGACGGACCCCCTTCGAGCGAGCCAGAACGATGTTCCCGGCCTCCCAACGGCAGCCTAGCGGAATCTCTCATCGAAGAAATCAGACCGGCCACGCCTCAAGGGTGATCCGACAACGACGCTCTGCCTCAGACATCATCGACTCAACTTATCGGGAAGCCAGAGGAGCGAGCCGGCGTCGTCAACCTGGGTGCGACAGCGACCACGACAAGAGCAGAGTTTGCCGAACTGCCGCCACAGCGACCGACCAGAGTTTCTGCCACGAGCAATGAGGGCTATGTAATCTCCATGTGTCTAATGAGATGACGGCATGTCTGCCCGAGCGAATCGGGTCAGTTGCCGACCAATCCTACGAGCTCGAACACTGCCACTGATTCTTCAAGCCGCGTCCTCCCCGTAGCCTTGAACCACTGGCCTATGTCGTCGCCCGACACGCTCACCGTCCGCAGGATGGCGCGATGCTAAGCGTAGAACTTCTTGAGCATCGATGAGACGCCCTGTAACTCAGTCAGACCCGGAGGAACGTCGAGCATTTTGGTCAAGTCAATGGGGTCGGCAAGGATCACGGGTGCAGCCAATGCTCGCTCCATTTGGTGCCGAAAGAACACCGGATGCAGTTCAAGGCTGCGAAGTACTTCCTTCTCCATGCCCTCAGCACCGTTGTTTAGGCCACCGCTTGTGTTCGTCGCTCTGGACACCGGACACAATCGAAGAAACGGGTGCCGATACCCGGCGAGACGAATGGCCTCGCGGTTCCGGATGTGATCGAGGAACACATCTGAGGAGAGCGGGCCAATATCCAGCGACTTCCATGCGTTCCTGTATCCAGCAAAATCTACATGGACCCACAGTTGGCTTGGAGGATGAAGGAGCTCAAAGTGTCGATCAGAGTCGTTCTCGCACCAAAGCGGCACGCCAACTCCGCGGTCGGGCCGGTTCGGCTCGACTACGACGGCGTTAACAGGTCGCCTACGCCCTCGAACGCGTTCGCGAATCACGCCAACATAGGCTTCGATCGCGTCCAAGTCAGCGGCAGCAACTGGAACGTGCAGGTCCGGCGGCAAGCCGTGCGCCTGAACGCCAAGCTCTTCCCAATCTTCGTTCGTCATTACTGATCACGTTCCAATCTGCAGAGGTTGATGGCATCGCGACCATGAGTTACGCACGACACGCCAACGGGCAATAGAACGAGTCGGTCACAACACATTCTCCGCGACGGTCTGCCCGGCAAGCCGGCCCGAGGAGACAGGATGTCAGGTCAATTTCTCGCAAACAGAAGATCCCCCAAAGCTGGCAGCCGCCAACCACCCATTCTCACCTTTGCCGGCATCTCATCAGCCATCCCGTTGCTCCGCCGAATCCTCGATCCCCTCGGATCAGAACCCATCGAACTCGCGGTGGTACGTCATCATCTGCAAGCCGCCCTCGAAGGCACCGAAGCACCACAGCCACCACGCCCAAGCGCCGGGCGTCACGGACAGCGTCAGGCGGTCGAGTGGGCCACCATGGAACAGAGCGGGTTGGGTCGGCGTGTCGGTGTCGTCGGCAGCGACGATGGCACTGCGGCGGAGGTGGTCAGTCTGGCGGGGCGTCGGGTTCATGGACCAGCGACCGGCTGCAAGGCAAACTCGATCCTCGTCTGCGAGCCGTCGCCGACGCCGCGTGTCTCTTGAAGTTTCGGTTGATACGGCTCGTAGCCGGCGGCATCAATTCGCCAACGCGGGTCGGTCACCGCCGGCACCTGCACGGTTACCATGCCGGCCGCGTCGGTCACCGCGTTCACCTCCTTGGGTGCCGGGCCAAACGTCTGTACCGGGTAGTCGATCCGCACCCGCGCCCCAGACACCGGCGTGCGGGACACCGCGTCTACGGCGCTCACTTCGACGGGGTGGTAGGTGTAGCCGCCACAGCCGGTCAGGAGATGGCAAATACAGATGGCAAAGACGATGGAGTGAGGGCATCGCATCGCACGATTTTACGCTGGCGCCGTGAAGGTGCTCGCCGCCCCCCATCCCAGCGACTTCCTCGGCCTCGACGCCCCACGCTGGCCGCTGGGCCGGCGACATGCCCGTACACCGGACGCCTGCTCTGGCGCATCTGGTGTAAGCACTACGGCCGACACCACTGGCACGGGCCGCGGCCGGGACACCGCGAGGCGCACTGTCAGGGCGTCACGCCGTATACGGCGACGGGGTACAACCCCGCGCGCGGCGGTGGAACAAGGCCAGAGCGAGCGGAGCCAGTGAAGACGGCTCAGGCAGTTTCGTGCCGGCGAAGGTAGGCGCTGCGGTGCTGCCCCAGTTCTGCAGTACACCATCCAACTCGTTCTGATCGACCGTGCCGTCGAAGGGGCCGCCGCCGATCAATGCGGCTTCGTCACCCGTGAACGTGCCCGTCCCCCAGTTCTGCAAGACGATGTCGAGGTCCCCTTGTTCGACTTGGCCCGAGGCGTTGTAGTCCCCCAAGATCAACGCGCCCACAACGCCGGCAACGCGGAATCCAACCATGCCGTCGCTGTTGGCGCCCGTCAACCGGAAGGTGTTGCGGGTGACAAACTCGCTGGAGAAGTAAGAGCCACCGCGGGCATTTCGGTTGAAGCTCCCGACCAAGCCCTCGGTCCACTCCCACACGTTGCCGTGCATATCCAGAGCACCGTATGGACTGGCGGCTTGGTGATACACCCCCGAATCGGTCAGAGGGTAGATGCCCTGAGACGTGGGGTTGGTGGTCGAGCCGGTCACCGCAAAACCATCGTTGACGCCGTTGCCCGGGTCGCCGTCGTTGTTGAAATAGTTGGCCGCGGCCGGGTCATCGCCGGGCTGATCGCTAGGCGGCGGGCTGTTCGCGCCGGTTGCGTAGGTGAAGTAAACGCCGGCCGTGCCCGCCGACGGGTCGTGATACGCGGCCTTGTACCACTCGTTCTCTGAGGGAAGGAAGAAGTTGGCGTTGGCGCTTCGGGCCTCGCTGACCCCGTCGCTTATCGCGTAAACGCCCGACTCGGTGCCGCCAGCCCCTTGTCCGTTGTGGAGCCAGTTCACGAACCGCGCCGCGTTGACCCACGTCATGTAGTTGACCGGCGCGTTGCCCCGCTCTGTCTTGACCACGTAGCGCTGACCGGCCGGGTTGCCCGGCACTTGATCGATCCCGCCAAGGTCTGCGTCGCCCATGCCGACCCGGTAGGTCCCCAGGGGGTTGGTGCCCAGCGGATCGATGCGGTTGAGGTACACGGCGTACTGGGAGTTGGTGACCTCGGTCTTGCTGATCCGGAACGGCTGGGCCACGGCACCGAACGCGGTCTCGGCATCGGGCGCGTTCCCGGGGTTTCCGACGGTGACCCAGTCGAACGTGACCGATGCGGACGCCGGACCAGTCCACGTGGTCGTCAGCGCTGCCGCACAACTAGCCAAC
>JANQPR010000251.1 GCA_028285385.1 Phycisphaera sp. | reverse complement strand
GACGGCGACGGCGTGTCGCCGCGCGTTCTCGAACGTCGCCAACGCCGGCGTCGCCGACCGGTCTCCCGCGAGCGCGGCGCCGACTTCGAGGATCAACCGTGACCACGTGTCGCCCGGCGCATCGACGACGCGGTCGACCGGCAGCAAAGGCTCGTCGTCGGCGCTGCGCACCCAGGCAAGCGAGCCCCGGGTGCCGCGGACGACGACCTGCACGTCGCGCAGGTGCTTCGTGGCGTGGGTCAGCAGCAGGCGGAGCTGCGTGCCGTTGCGGAAGGAGAAGGACGCGTCGACGGTGTCGTAGTTCTCGATGGGCGCGGCTCGCCAAGCCTGGGCTCCGACGGAAACGGGCTGTGCCGCGTCGGCCTCGGTGTCGCCGAGCAGGAAGAGCCCGAGCATGAGGAAGTGGGCCATGGCGTTATTGGCCGGGCTGTCGTTCACCGCGACGCCGTCGAGGACCCGACAGCCCGCCCAGCCGGCGCGGTTGAAGTAAACGTCGGTGCGCGGCCAACTGCCGAAGACGGTGACGTGTTCGACGTCGCCCAGAATGCCGTCGAGCAGCTCGCGTTTGAGCGACCGCGTCACCGGGTGGAACAGGTCCTGGAACCCGACCAGCCCCGCGCGCTCCGCCTGGTCTCGTGCATCAATCATCGCGTCGACGTCGGCGACGCAGCCGGCCAACGGCTTCTCGCAGACGACGTGCTTGCCCGCGGTGAAGGCCGACTCGACGAAGCGTCGGTGCAGGTGGATCGGCACGGGCAGCCAGACGGCGTCAACGTCGGGTTGATCGAGCGTGGCGAGGAAGTCGGGCAACACCAGGACGCCGCGCGCTTCGAGGCCCCGGCGTCGGTGCGACAACGCGTCGCTGTCGATGCCCGGGTCGCCGACCGCGACGAGTCGGAACGGGGCGGGGTTCTGCTTCTCGGCCGCGGTCAGCACTCGGTCCAGCACGCCGCCGGCGTACCCGCCCAAGCCGGCCACCGCTAGTCCGATCGGGCGGACGGGACGATTGGTACACGGCGAGGGTGGATCGGTGCTACTCATCACGGGCGAGCTTACCAACCAAATCACGCGGAGTGAGGCGACCCGAGCTGACTCGCGCAGCGTTCGGCGATCAACGCCAGGTACTCCGCCTGATCCATCGCCCAGTACTCCTCGCTGAACACCTCGACCTCGTCGAAGCCGTGGAAGCCCGCCGAGCGCACCATGTCTCGGATGCCCGCCACGTCGATGCAGCCGTCGCCCATCAGCCCGCGGTCGGTGAGCAGGTGGCGCGTCTCGACCCGCCAGTCGCAGACGTGGAACCCGAACAGCGTGCCTTGTTGACCGGCGAGTTCGATCTCGCGGTCCAGGTCCGGGTCCCACCAGACGTGGTACACGTCGACCGCGATGCCGAGCATCGGGTGTTGAAGTTGCTCGCAGACCGCCCGAGCATCGGCCATCCGGTTGATACACGACTTGTCCGCGGCGTACATGGGGTGCAGCGGCTCGATGCTGAGTTTGACGCCGACTTGCTCCGCATGCGGCAGGCACGCGGCGATCCCGTCGGCGACGTGTTTCCGCGCTTCGCTCAGCGGCATCCCCGGCACCGCGCCGACCACCAGCACGACCTGATCGGCACCCAACGCCGCGGCCTCGTCGAGCATCGTCTTGTTGTGGTCGATCGCCCGCTGTCGGTCGGTCGCTATAACCGCCGGAAAAAAACCGCCCCGCACGTACGCCGGCACCGCGAGGCCCGACCCTTTCACGATCCGCACCGCCTCGTCCAGCCCGACGCCGCCCTCTTCCGGCGCGACGGTGTTCCGCCACACACTGACGCCCCCAAACCCCGCCGCCGCGTAGTGCTCGCAGCACTGCGCCAACGACCACGGCTTGTTGGTCATCGTGTGGACGGCAACGCTCGACAAGTCAGCAGACATCCAATGTCTCCGGTGAAATCACGATCGACGCGTCACAACGCCGGAACGTCGACCCACTTCTTCTCCCTCCAACTCTGCATGCCGAGTTCGGCGAGTTGCACCCCCCGCGCCCCGGCCCGCAGGTCCCACGGGAACGGCTCGTCCAACGCGACGTGTCGCAGGAACAGCTCCCACTGGATCTTGAACGCGTTGTCGTACTCGATGTTGTTCGGCACCAGCTCCCACCCTTCGTAGAAGTTGATCGGCTGCGGGATGTCCGGGTTCCACACGGGCTTGGGGGTGTTCGCGGCGGCCTGCGTGTAGACCTCCCGCAACCCCGCGACAGCGCTGCCTTTGGTCCCGTCAACCTGAACCGTCAACAGGTCGTCCCGGCGGACGCGCGTGCACCACGAGCTGTTGAACTGACACACCGTGCCGTCTTCCAGCAGGAACACCGCGTAGGCAGAGTCGTCGGCCGTGGCGTCGTACACGCCGCCGTCCTCGGCGCGGCGCTTCGGGAGGTCAACGTTGCCGTGGGCGACGAGCGATTGGATCGGGCCGAACAGGTTGCGGATCACGTAGTCCCAGTGGCAGAACATGTCGATCATGATCCCGCCGCCGTCCTCGGCCCGGTAGTTCCAGCTCGGGCGTTGAGCCGGCTGATCGAGGTCGAGCCCGGTGAACACCCAGTACCCGAACTCACCGCGGACGCTGAGGATGTCGCCGAAAAACCCGAGCCCCTTAAGCATCGCGAGCTTGCGGAAGCTCGATAACCACAGCTTGTCCTGCACGACGCCGTTCTTCTTCCCCGCCTTCTCCACCATCTCGGCGATGGCGAGGGCCTTGCTGGTTTCGGTTGCGGTCGGCTTCTCACAGTAGACGGCTTTGATATTGTCCGAGGCACAAGCCATCTCCAGGAACCCCGCCCGTTGCAGCGTGCCCGAGGCGTCAAAGAAGACCTCGTAGTCCCCGTGCTTGCCGTTGACAGCGGCGTCGACGTCGGTGGTGAACTTGTAAGGCTGCCCGATCGCGGCGGGCCCGTGCGTCTCGGCCAGCGCCTGAAGCTTGTTGGCGTTTCGTCCGGTCAGGATCGGGTCGGGCATCAGCGTCAGGTCCGGGGAGACCTTGACGCCGCCCTGCTCGATGATCGCGGTGATCGAGCGGACCAGGTGTTGGTTGGTCCCCATGCGTCCGGTGACGCCGTTCATGACGATGCCGATGCGTTGAGTTTCCATCGCGTGCTCCGTGTGCGTCTCGTGCCTCACCATTGAAGCCCACAAGCACACCCCGTGGCATGTCATTTCCGGACACACGTCAGGGCGTTCACCGCTTCCCGTCTCAGTAGTTGTGGGGTTCGTCGCGGAAGCGCCGCGGGCTCGAGCCCGTGAGGCGGACGAACCAACGCGAGAACGCCGCCGGCGAACTGAACCCCAACTCCGCGGCGACGTCGGACACCCGGCGGTCGGCGTCGCGCAGCAGGCCACGCGCCGCGTCGAGGCGACGCGCCTGGATGTAGTCGTGCGGCGTGCAGCCAAAGTCCTCGCGAAACCTCCGGCTGAAGTGACGCGGCGACATCCGGGCCGCTTCGGCGAGTTCCTCCAACGGCGGCGGGTCGTCTAGGCGAGCACTCAGCTTCTCGATCGCACGACGGACTCGTCCCCGCGCGCCGTCGTGCTGAACCGGGCCGGTCGAGGTGTCGCGAGGGGGCGGCGCAGCGGCAACACTACCCGGCGACGACGGCCACATCGCCACCGCCTGTGCCAGCCGGCAGAGCGCGAAAACCCCTACGCCCTCCGGCGTCCACGACCGAACGAAGTCGGCCAGCGCGGCGTGCAGGTCGTCGACCTGCGTCAGGCCCGTGATCACCGCGGGGAGCGGGGCCGGGTGGCTGCGCCCGACCCGGAACTTCACCAGCCACACCGCGGACTGCCGGCTCTGCGGACGGAGCGTGTACCCGTGCGACTGCCCGGGCGGCGATACCAGCAGCGTCGTGTCGGCGAGGCTGTAGGCCTTGCCGTCGATCTCGGCCTCGCCTCGGCAGCGGTGGATCAGGTCGAGTTGGAGCAGGTCGGCGTGGTGGTGTCGGTCGATGTGGAACGAACCGGTGATCCCGTGAGACATGGCACTGGCGATCCGTCCCGGGTCGTTGAAGAACACGGCACACAGCGACCGACGCCACGCCTCGGGGTCATTGCCCGGGCCGGCCTCGGCGGCGTAGCTGCGGCGGGCCTTCTTTCGCGGGAGGCGTGTCTTCACGCAGTTATCATATCCGGCCATGAGGTGGCCCGAAAGCCCTGCGCCGCAGACGGCCTCAGGGGTATGCTTCGTGCGTCGTCGCCCTTCAATGGAGCTCGCCGTGCAGATCGACCAACGCCTCGAACCCGCGTCGCTGAGCGATGCCACCGAACGCGTCTTTAAGCTTGCCGCTCAGAAGGTCCGTGCCATCGACCGGACGTGGGACACCAGCCGGGGCACGCCCGTGTACACCGTCGACGGCACGTACGCGACGCGGGGCTGGACCGAATGGACGCAGGGGTTTCAGTACGGCTGCGCGATCCTGGCCGGGGACGCGCTCGACGACGCGAAGCTGATTCAGCTCGGCAAACGCCGGACGATCAAGCACATGCTGCCGCACGTCACGCACACCGGCGTGCACGACCACGGGTTCAACAACCTATCGACGTACGGCAACCTGCTGCGGCTGCTCAAAGAGAAGCGGATGCAGTACGACGGCTGGGAAGAGGTTGCGTATTCGAACGCGATTGCGGCCTCCGGCGCCGTGCAGGCGTCGCGCTGGCAGGGCGCCCACCCCGCGCCGGACGACGCGCACGCCGCCCACAGCACCGCGCTCGGCTACATCTACAGCTTCAACGGGCCGCACTCGCTGTTCATCGACACGATGCGGACGACGCGCATCCTCGGCGTGGCGTGGCAGCTCGGGCACCCGCTGATGCACGAGGGCGACCGCGCGGCGGACCTGCTCAAGCGTTCGGTGCTTCACGGCCTAACGACGAGCAAATACATCGTCTTCCACGGCGACACCGAACACACCTACGACGTCCGCGGCCGCACGGCGCACGAAGGAACCTTCAACCGCAACGACGGCGCGTTCCGGGCGCGGTCGACGCAGCAGGGCTACTCCCCGTTCTCGACGTGGACGCGCGGGTTGGCGTGGGCCATGTGCGGCTACGCCGAGGAACTCGAGTTCTTCAAAACGATCGGCGCGGCGGACTTCAAGAAAGCGACCGGCTTGAGCAAGGCCGCGGTGGTCAAGGTTTACGAGCGCAACGCGAGGGAGACCTGCGACCACTACATCCACGACGTGACCGCGCTCGACGGAGTTACGTACTGGGACGACGGCGCGCCGCAGTTGTATCGCCTGGGTGATTGGCGTGAGAAGGTGGCCGATCCGTACAACGACTTCGAGCCCGTGGACAGCTCGGCGTCGGCGATCGCGGCGCAAGGGCTGATCCGGCTGGGCAACTACCTCGGCGGGCTGAAGAGCAAGGCGGGCAAGCGTTACGTGCAGGCGGGGCTGACCGTGGCCCGCACGCTGTTCGACGAGCCGTACCTTTCGACGAAACGCGGGCACCAGGGCTTGCTGCTGCACTCGATCTACCACTGGCCGAACCACTGGGACCACGTGCCCAAGGGCAGCCAGGTCGCGAACGGCGAGTCGAGCCTGTGGGGCGATTACCACCTGCTGGAGTTGGCGGTGCTGATTCAGCGCATGGCGGACCGCGGGCCGTACCTGAAGTTCTTCCTCGATTGAAACGCAGAACGAGTTGCGCAATGTCGGAATCGAAACACCTAAAACGGGTCGCGTTGGTCACGGGCGGCAGCCGGGGGATCGGGCTGGGCATCGCCGAGCACCTCGCCGAGGCCGGGATGGACCTTGCGATCAACGGTCGGAGGCCCGAGTCGGACGTGCAAGACTCGATCGATGCGTTGCGGAGGCGCGGCGCGGACGTGCTCTACCACCCGATGGACGTGGCGGAACTCGACGAGCACACCGGGTTGCTCGACGCGATCCGCTCACGCTTCGGCCGGCTAGACGTGTTGGTGAACAACGCGGGGGTGGCGCCGCACGAACGGGCGGACATCCTGGAGGCGTCGCCGGAGAGTTTTGATCGGTTGATGCGGATCAACCTGCGTGGGCCCTACTTCCTGACGCAGGCCGTGGCGAACTGGATGCGGGAACAAAAGCAGGCGGACGACGCCTTCCGGGGTGTGGTCGTGAACGTGTCGTCGGTGAGCGCGACGGTCGTGTCGGTAAACCGCGGGGACTACTGCATCAGCAAGGCGGGGGTGGCGATGGCGACGCAGCTTTGGGCGGCGCGGCTGGCGGCGGACGGGATCGCGGTGCACGAGGTCCGGCCGGGCGTGATCAAGACCGACATGACCGCGGGGGTGACGGCGAAGTACGACAAGCTGATCGCCGAGGGGTTGACCGCCGAGCCGCGTTGGGGCACGCCGGGCGACGTCGGCCGGGCGGTCACCGCGCTGGCAACCGGCGAGTTGTCCTACGCAACGGGCAACGTCGTGATGGTCGACGGCGGGCTGACGATCCAGCGGATGTAAGGCCGGTCGAATCCGTCGCGCCGGTTCTTGCTGGGGCCCGTGCCCTACTCCAACACCACCGTCTGGCCCGTCGCGACGCTCTGCGCCTCGGCCCCGATCAGGCGGATCGAGTCGGCCGCGCTCTCGAGC
>JANQPR010000206.1 GCA_028285385.1 Phycisphaera sp. | reverse complement strand
AACATGGCAACCCCGGCGGCCCCCAAGTCGGGCGGGCGGGCTTCGGCCGACGGGCTGGGTCGGCTTGACGCCGTGGCGGTGATCCGGTCGCCCGCGCGTGAGGCGCGGCGGTGCCTGAAGGCGTGGGACGGGCAAACCGAAGGCGAGGCGCTGCACGACTTCCGAGTCGCGGTGCGTCGGCTGCGGGCGTGGCTGCGGGCGTTCGAGGGCGACCTGCGTGGCGCGAAGACGCGGAAGCGCCGTCGGCGGCTCGGACAACTCGTCTCGAAGACCAACGCCACCCGGGACGCGCAGGTGCACGCGGCCTGGCTGCACCGAACGATCCAGGCTTCGGACACCCCGGCCGAGGTCCGTGACGCCGCGCAGCGGCTCTTGGAGGGCCGGGTCCGGCTCGACCTAACGCGGCGCGGAGGAAGTCATTCGCGCATTCGACCCCGGGCGCGACGCTGCCTGAAACGGCTCGACCGGAAACTCGACACCGTCAAACGCAAGGCCGCCCCGCGGCGCAATGGACACGAGCGCTACCGAAAAGCGGTCAAGGCCACGGCGCAACGGCTCGACCAGCTGCTCACGCACGTCGAGCGCGACGACGACCACGCCCGGGCCCACGCCGCCCGGTTGCAAGGCAAACGCCTCCGGTACCTGATCGAACCCGTCGGCGGGAACGCACACCTTCGACAGAGACTGGTGAACGACCTCCGCCGACTTCAGCACCGGCTGGGCCAGTTGCACGATCTTCACACGCTGCGCCAACTCGTCTCTGTTGAACCCGAAGCGCGCCGCGGTGAAGCACCGGACCACGAAAAGGGCGAAGCGCTACCCGCGGCGGACGCGGCACTGGCGCGGGAGATCGAACGGCAAACGCACGACCGGTTCGACGCGTTGCGCCGCTCCGGGCTGACGCACGGCTGGTCCGACCGGGTTGCGGCGTGGTTGATTCCGGCTCCAACAGAACCGCACAGCGCTAACACGGGGTAACACCTCGCCTCAAGGCCGTTGTGGTTCACGCCGGCGACGAACGCCAGGGCGGTCGCGTATCCTTACGGCTCATCTGAACCGAAAGCCCCGCCCATGCCCGACGCCCCGCACGACGACGCCCGCCCCTGGACCCCGCTCGGCACGGTCACGACGCTGGGTTCGTACCTGCCGCGGCGTTGCGGGATCGCGACCTTCACCCACGACCTGACCGAGGCCCTCGCCGGCGCCGCGACCGATGTCGACGTGCAGGCCATCGCGATGAACGACCGGGCCGAGGGCTACCGCTACGGGCCCCGCGTCGCCTTCGAGATCAACGAGAACCGCCTCGCCGAGTACCGCCTCGCCGCCGACTTCCTGAACATGTCCCCCGCGGGCGTGCTCTGCCTGCAGCACGAGTACGGCATCTACGGCGGCGACCACGGCGCCCACGTCCTCGAGTTGCTCCGCCGCGTCCGCCTGCCCGTCGTCACTACGCTGCACACGATCCTCAAGGACCCCAACGAGCGACAAAAAGAGGTACTCACCCAGCTCGCCGAGCAGGTCGACCGCCTCGTCGTCATGGCCGACCGCGCGTTCACGTTCCTGACCGACATCTACCGGGTGCCCCAGCACAAGATCGCCTTGATCCCGCACGGCATCCACGACGTGCCGTTCGTCGACCCGGCGTTCTACAAGGACCAGTTCGGCGTCGCCGGCAAGAAGGTGATCATCACCTTCGGCCTGCTCTCGCCGGGCAAGGGCCTAGAGCACATGATCGAGGCGCTGCCCGCGGTCACGAAGCGCCACCCCGACGCCGTCTACATCATCCTCGGCGCCACGCACCCGGGCATCCTCGCCCACTCCGGCGAGGACTACCGCATCGGGCTGCAGCAACGCGCCAAAGAGCTCGGCGTCGAGGACCACATCAAGTGGTTCAACAAGTTCGTCGAGATCGACGAGCTGCTCGAGTTCCTCGGCAGCGCCGACGTGTACGTGACGCCGTACCTCAACGAAGCGCAGATCACATCCGGCACGCTGGCGTACGCGCTGGGCGCGGGCAAGGCGACGGTCTCCACGCCGTACTGGCACGCACAGGAGCTGCTCGCCGACGGCCGCGGCAAGCTCGTGCCCTTCCAGAACCCCGACGGGTTGGCCAAGGCGATCAACGAGTTGTTCGACAAGGAAGTCGACCGGCACGCGATCCGCAAGGCCGCTTACACCCACACCCGGCCGATGACCTGGGCCAACGTCGCCCGGCAGTACCTCGACGTGTTCCGGCAGGTCCGCGAGGAACGCCGGGCCAACCCCAAGCCCCTCGCCGCCGCGCCCGTCTCGCCGCACACCACGCCCGACGGCGACGAGCTGCCCGAAGTCAAGCTCGACCACCTGCGGATGCTCACCGACTCCTGCGGCGTCATCGCCCACGCCAAGGCCACCGTCCCCGACCGCGCGTCCGGCTACCGCTTGGACGACAACGCGCGGGCGCTCGTGGCCGTGCTCACCGCCCAGGACTTCGCCGCCACCGCCGACCGCTTCGAAGAACGGCTGGACATGATCGCCAGCCGATACCTCTCGTTCATCGACCACGCGTTCGACCGCGGCACCGGGCGGTTCCGCAACCACATGGGCTACGACCGCGCGTGGGACGCCGACCCGTACTCCGAAGACGCGCACGGCCGGGCGATCCGCGCGCTGGGCGAGACCGTCGCGCGGTCCAACCTGCTCGGGCACCGCACGCTCGCCGCCCGGCTGTTCCAGGACGCGCTCGACGCCTGCGAGACGTTCGAACACCCGCACGGGTGGGCGTACTCACTCATCGGCATCCACGCCTACCTCCGCCGTTACTCCGGCGACACCCACGCCAAGGCCGTCCGCGAGACGCTCGCCCACCGGCTGTTCGCCGCGTTCCGCGACCGCGGCGCCGACGACTGGCCCTGGCCGTCCGACACGCTGACCTACACCGCCGCCCGCCTGCCCCAGGCCCTGCTGATGTCCGGGCGGTGGATGTTCAACAACGAGATGATCCAGCAGGCGCTGCGGTCGCTCGACTTCCTCAACCACGTGCAGACCGGCGACAACGGGCAGTTCGCGCCCATCGGCACGCACGGCTGGTACCCGCGCGGCGGGCACAAGGCCCGGTTCGATCAGCTCCCCATGGAGGCCGGCGGCTCGATCGACGCGAACCTCGAGGCCTTCCGCGTCACCAACCGCGAGCACTACCTCCAACGCGCCCACCGCTGCCTGCAGTGGTTCCTCGGCGACAACGACCTCCGCCAGCCGCTCTACGACCAGACCACCGGCGGGTGCTTCGACAAGCTCAACCCCGAGGGCGTCGACGAGAACCAGTCGGCCGACGCGACCGTGAGTTGGCTGCTCTCGCTGCTGTCGATGCACGAGCACGCGCTGGCCCAGGACCAGGACCGCGCCGCCAACGCCGCCCGCGCCCACAATCAGAGCCAGGGCGAAGGCTCTGACGACGGCCGGCCAGCCACGACGCCGACGATCACGCCGAACGTACAGCCGCCGACGCCGCGGTCGTCGACGACGTCGGTGTGAACCCCATCAGGCTCGGCTTTCCTTAACGCCGACGGCGCAGCGCCAAACCGGTCAACGCCAGCCGCTATTGCCATCAACGTGAACATCGCCGTCCCACGGGCCAATGGGATAGGCGGCTGTTCCGCACATAAGCTGAAAACCCTTAGCCCGAAACCACGCCCCGGAGTCCCGCGGGTGTGAAGCTGGGGAGTCTTCGAAGACTGGGGCCGCACGCCCTGGTCTTCTCGTCTGAGCTAGAGTCGTCCCACCCCGGCCGGTTTCTCCGCCAGAAATGTGGCGGAGCGTCGCTAGGGCTTTCCGCAACCCGGGGAACCCGCCCTACCGGTCGGGGCGCGCAACCGGTAACCTGTAAATGGGTCCGGCCGTCGGGCCCGCGATGCAATTGGCATGAGGAGACGAGAGATGCAGATCCAGAACAGTCAGCGGCTTCCAATCATCGCCGCATTCACGGCCGGGGCCTTCGCGGTGTCGTGGAGCGCGGCGGCGATGCCGTTCAGCACGGCGTTGTCGGCCGACTACTTCATCGTCACGACCGACGGCTCAAGCAACGACGCCTCGGACGGTCTGGCCAGCGTGCAGGTCTCCAACTTCGAGATCGGCGCCAACAAGGCCCCAGTCCCGTCCACCGACAGCTTCCTCACCGGCGGCAGCAGCGGCGGACCGACGCTCTTGGGCGCCGTGCCCGACATCCCCGCCAGCGGCGTGTTCATGGTCTTCCAGGGCATCGCCGGCGACGCGAACGTGGCCATCATCAACGACGCCGACGA
>JANQPR010000219.1 GCA_028285385.1 Phycisphaera sp. | reverse complement strand
CTGTCGGTGGTCAAGCAGATCGGCCCGGTGCTGGCGGCGGTGATGATCGCCGGGCGTGTCGGCGGGGCGGTGAGCGCGGAGATCGGGACGATGCGGGTGACCGAGCAGCTCGACGCGCTGCGCGTGATGGGCACCGACCCGGTCCGCCACCTGGTCGTACCGCGCGTACTCGCGTGCGTGCTCATGGTCCCGGTGCTGACGGTCGCCAGCGACCTGATGGGCATGTTCGGCGGGTGGCTGGTCGTCGTCGTCGGGTTGGGCGTCGAGGCGGGCGCGTACTGGAAGTTCAGCGCCGAGTTCGTGACCTCGTTCGACGTGCTGACCGGGCTGGTCAAGGCCGCCGTCTTCGGGCTGCTGATCGGGCTGATCAGCTGCTACAAGGGCTTCACCTGCCGGGCCGGCGCCGCGGGCGTGGGCAAGGCCGCGACCGACGCGTTCGTCGCCAGCTTCATTGCCATCATCATCGCGAACTTCTTCCTCGCGAAGTTCATGAACGAGCTCTACACGCTCATCAACGGCCGGCTGCTCAACGCGATGTCGGTGTGAGTTGATCCAATCCCCTCCCTGGAGCAGGATTGGGCATCATCGCTGTAAGTTTTTTTGTTTGAACAATCAACCGGGGCGCCACACCGAGCAGTGAACGTAGCCGCCGGGCAACGACCGGCGGTCAAGCGCTCTGTGACGCGCCCCCCGCGTGTGACGCGGCGGCTTCGGCACCCAAGCAAGACAAAGCCATTCGCCCCGGGCGCCGGGCTCAGTCCTTGTCCGCGATAAAGCGGAAGTTGTCGATGTCCTGCGGCGACAGGTCGACCAGCACGCTCCGGCGCTGGCCCGACAGCCAGTCACGGACCGGCTGCTGCACGCCCTCAAGCATGACGGCGTGGACCACGAGCCCGAATCTCCCGGCGGCCGACTCCTGCCAGGCCGCGACCTCCTGCTCGTCCACCCGGCCCATGACGATCACCAGCGTGGACGGGCTGGTCTCGAGCGCCGCCTCGATCGCGGCGGTGAAGTCCACGCCCTCCTCCGCGTCGTCCGGCAGGTCGAGGAACCACTCTTTGAGCGTCTCGGGATCGATCTGGCCGATCGGCGTCGGCGAGCCGCTGTCGAAGACCACCGGCTCGCCCTCCGCCGCCGCGTAGAACGCGACCTTCGCGTCACTCTCCGGCTTGTCCTTGAGCCCGGCCTGGAACACGTCCCCGACCGAGGGCGTCCACTCCCCGCTGTCGTACGACGCCTCGACGACGACGACCACCCGGCCGCTAATCGGCACGCCCGCCAGGTTCGCGAACGGCAGCGTGTACGGGTTCGCCGCCGGGTCGTAGACCGGCGGGCCCTCTTCCTCGCCGCCGCCCACGCCGCCCGGCGCGCCGACCATCATCACGATCGCGACGACCGCCGCGGCCACCACGCCCAGCACCACACCGAAGAACGCGACCGTCGTTACCAGCCGCACCTTCTTGCGCTTGCTCTCGGCCATCGGCACGCGCGTCGTCTGCTCGACACGGATGACCTTGCCGCTCTCCGTGCGGTACTCGCCCGCCTCGATTGTCTCAACCGGCGCCCTGTCTTTCTTTTTGCCCTTCTTGCCCTTGCCGCCCGTCCGGGCCCGCCGCTCCATCCCGGTGGTCTGGAACGACGACTCCCCGGCCGACGACGGGCGCGAGATCGTCTCGGCCTTGCCCGCGTCGCTGGGCACGGTCATCAGCGTCCCGCAGCTCGAGCACCGGCAGACCCCACCGGCAAACCCCGCGTCCAGCTCCAGCATCTCGTTGCAAGACGGGCATTCCAGTTCAAGGGTCTGCATGACGCATCGGGTCCTGGCAGAAGGGGCAGATCGGGTCGGTCTTATCGTACACCCGGCAGCCAGACGTAGTAAAAGCCGGGCTGGGTCAGCGTGCCCAGTTCGCCGCCGAGGTTCAGCTGCAGGAGGTTGACCTGCGTCGAGCCGGCCGCGGGCGTTTGGGCCGAGGCGTAGGGTGTCGCGACATACTCCAGCGGGCGGTGGTAGCGGATCAGCGCCGCGTCCTTGATCCCCGCGAGCTGCTTCGCCTTGGTGAACGCGTCATCCAGGTCGCCGAGGCTGTCGACCAGCCCGACCTCCATCGCCCGCTCGCCGCTGACGATCCGCCCGTCGGTCACATCGGCGAAGTCCTTGTCGTTGATCGTCGGCCGGGCCTCGCGCACGACCGACGTGAAGCCGGCGTAGAACTCGTCGACCATCGCCTTGAGCGTCGCGCGGTGGCTGTCGGTCATCTCGCTCAGCGGCGAGCCGGCGTCTTTGTTCGGCCCGCTGGTGATCGCCTCGGTCTGGATGCCGATGGACGACAACGCCGGCTGCAGGCTCACCGTCTGGATGATCACGCCGATGCTCGCGGTTACTGTGCTCGGGTAGGCGACGATGTGGTCGCCGGCGCAGGCGAGGTAGTACCCGCCGCTCGCGGCGACGTCCATCATCTGCACGACCACCGGCTTGCCCGTCTCCTGCTTGAACGACAGCACGTCCCGGTACATCGCGTCGCTCGCGGTCACCGCGCCGCCCGGCGTGTTCAGCCGCAGGATGACCGCGCGCACGTACTTGTCTTCCGCCGCGCGGTCCAACGCCTCGCGGAAACGGCTCACCGGGTTCTCGCCCTCGGTCAGCAGCCCCGGCGTCTTCGCGTTCAGGATCATCCCCGACACGTCGATGATCGCCACGCGGTCTTTGGTCCGACGGTCCTGGGGCTTGTCCACCACCGTCGCCGTCATCTCGCGGTCGCCCGGCGAGATGCCCACGACGAACGTCGTCGGCCCGCAGCCGGGCGCGAACAAACAAACAGACAGCAAAAGCAGCCAGCGGGTCGCGAGCGTTTTCATCCTTGATCTCCACGGTTAGACGCCAGGCAGCATCATACCGCGGTGGCAGCGTCGATTTGATCGCCCAATAGAAAGGGGGACAGGCATTCCTGCCTGTCGGTTCGGCGAAGCCGAAAACCCGATACCGTGATCAGGCCTGTGGGGCCTGACGACAGGCAGGAATGCCTGTCCCCCCATCGCGTGGGGCGTCGCATGATTGAATGGCCGACCGGGTCAGCCCGTCACGGCCAGCCTGCGGCCTGACGGGTAGCTGTGGTGGCGCAGCTCGGCCCCGGCGTCGGCGTACTCGGCGTAGAAGAACGGCAGCCAGACCATGCTGAACCGGCAAAGCCCCTCCGCACGCTTCTTCACCTCCATGAACGGCTTGAACAGGTGCCGGTACGCCGCGATCTTCGGGTCCGTCCGCATCCGTCGCGGGTCGCCCTGCGCGTCGCCGTGCAGCGGCACCGACCGCAGCATCGATTCGATCCGCGCCGCGTCCGCCGGGTCGACCTCCGCCAGGTTCACCGCGAAGTGCCGCTCGGACACCACGATCCCCCGGCCATCGATCTGCGGGATCGTCCAGTACACCACGTGGTTGCAGGTCTTGGTCATCATCAGGATCGCCCCTTACCCAAGCACCCCCACAACAAGCCCAGGCCAACGCGTCCTCCGCTCCGGCGCCAAACCCCACTATTCTCAGCCGGCGCGCCGCCACGAACCAGCCCTGCTGAACAGCCGCCTTGGACGAACCCACACAAGCGCAACCCAATCGCAATAAACACCCGCTGACACGCGAAAAACACGCCCGCACGGCAGCAGCGGGGCGGGGCGGGGGCGGCGTTATCGGATGGCGTGGTTGCCGCGGAACGCGTCACTCGGCCCGGCGGACCCACTGGACGGCGTCGACGATCACGTAACCGTCCGCGCCTTCCTTGGTTCGAGACGACCACGCCCGGCAGGGCCTTGCCATCGAACCGGTACACGCTTTGGTGGGACAGGCTTCCAGCCTGTCATGGACTAAAGTGACTGGATCATCAATGACAGGCTGGAAGCCTGTCCCACCTTTTCGACCGAGCGGGTACTCGTTGAGGATGAACCGGGCAACACACGCGAACCAACCCTCCCTCACGGTCGGGGCTCTGATCGAACCCACGCACCCAGCGCCGCTTGCGTGCCCGGCGGGGTGTGATAGACTTTCGGGTCTCGATCGCCCTAACCCCGGCCGATCGCTGGCCCGGCCAGATAGCTCAGTTGGTAGAGCACGGCATTGAAAATGCCGGTGTCCCCGGTTCAAGTCCGGGTCTGGCCATTGCACCGCACCGCGACTCGATCAAACGCGTCGCCGTGCGGTTTTTCAATGGATCGACCGACCACGCTTACTTCGTGTAGGGCACACCGCCGTCGGTGACCGTGTCGATGCGGATCGCCTTGGGCGCCTCGTAGTTGACCGCGCCGCCCTCGGCGACGTTCTCGTCCTGCTCGACGCCGTCGCCACTCACCCCGATCGCGCCGACCAGCACGCCGTCCTTGTACAGCGGCACGCCGCCGGGGAACTCGATCAGCCCGGGCTGACCGCCCGTCGCGTTGGAGTTGCCGATGTTCCACAGCGGCCCGCCGGGCTGGGTCAGGGCGCCCAGGCTGCGCGTGGTCAGCGCGTTCTCGTCGCTCGAGAACGCCACCGCGGTGTAGGCCTTGGACTTCGCGATCGCGACGCTGCCGCCCCAGGCGTCGGCCATCGAACGCCGGCCGATCACCGCGCCCGACCGGTCCACCACGATGATGTGCATCCGCGTCATCTGCGCCTTGCCCGCGCCGTCCACACGCAGCAGCGACTTCTCCGCCGCGGCGGCCGCCTCGGCCTTGTCCAGGATGCGCTGCACCTCCGCCTCGTTCAGCACCAGCGTGCCGACCTCATAACCAAGATCGACGCCCTGACCCGACTTGCAGCCGGCGGCGACCAGGAAAAGTGACAAGACCCCAAGGCCCCAAAGACGCTGCTTCATCGCGTGTACCCTCGATCCGTTGAAAGTGAAAGTGGTTGACGGTTGGTCCGCCGCGGATCCTACCATAACGAGTGGGTGCCCCGGCAGCTTGCCGGCCGGGACAACGTGC
>JANQPR010000202.1 GCA_028285385.1 Phycisphaera sp. | reverse complement strand
CGGGTCGTTCAGCCGGCCGTCGGTCGCAGGACCACACAACGCGTCCGGGAATGTCCATCCGTCCGGCGAGGCGTCGCCCCACCCGCCGCGCTCCCCGCGAGGGCACCGGCTCTACCCGGGGGCGGAAGGGGGCAACTGTGCGCAACGACGCGCTAATGGCGATTGGTTGAGTCGCCGTTGCGCGGGGGCTGACGGCTGTAGCCATCCGTGTGCTTTACGATGTCGCGGTGTCGGAGATCGAGACGATCACGAGCGTCGCGAACGCGCGAGTGAAGCGGGTCGTGAAGTGGCGCAAGCCGCGGGAGCGTCGCGTTGCCGGCGTGTTGATCGCCGAGGGGTTCCGGGAGGTCGAGCGGGCGCTGCGGGCAGGGTTGCGGTGCCGGGAGCTGTTTGTGTGCGAGGGGTTGGTCGGTGAGGGTCTTGACGGCGTCCTCCGGGGCTTGACGTCGGGCAACCCACGACCGACAGCGGGTGATCTTCGCGCCGTCGCGGTTTTGGTCAACGACGCGGTGCTGCGGAAGATGGCGTACCACGACAAGCCGGAGGGGGTGCTCGGGGTGTTTGATGTGCCGGCGTGGTCGTTGGACGACATCGAAATCGGGGTGGACGCGTTGGTGTTGGTGGTGGTGGGCACGGAAAAGCCGGGCAACCTTGGGGCGATGGTGCGGACGGCGGCGGCGGCGGGTTGTGTGGGGGTGGTGGCGGTGAGGCCGGCGGTTGACGTGTTCAACCCCAACGCGATCCGCAACAGCACGGGCGCGGTGTTTGCGTTGCCCACGGTGGTGGTCGAGCGGGACGAGGACGCGTTGGCGTGGCTCGAGCAGAAGGGCTTGACGGTGTTGGCGGCGGTCGCGCCCCCAGAAGATGGCTCCGGCGATGACGCGCGGCGGGAAGTGCGGTCGTGTTTTGAGGCGGCGTGGTCTTGGCCGGCGGCGGTGGTGGTGGGGCCCGAGCACGCGGGGCTGGACGAGCGGTGGCGGTCGGCGGCGGACGTGTGCGTGACGATCCCGATGCCTGGGGAACGCGGGGTAGACTCGCTCAACGCCTCGAACGCGGCGGCGGTGCTGCTGTACGAGGCGGTCCGGCGGCGGGGGTGAGCATCCGGTAAGCGTCGGGGGTCGGATTGCATTTCCGGTGGTCGGCGGTATCTTGCCGACATCAGGGGTACCCGCCCGGTGGGCGTGACTTGCCAAAGCACCGTCGGCGGCCGGGGCGATGCCCGTGGCCGCCGACCGGCGATGTGCCTGCTCCAACCCTTGCCCGGGCCTGTGTTTCCGACCCGCGCTGCCCCCGCCTGCCGGGACCGACGGAAGGTATTCATGCGCGTCTTCATGCTGGGATGGGAGTTCCCGCCGTTCATCAGCGGCGGCCTCGGCACGGCCTGCTACGGGCTGACCAAGGCGCTGTCGGCGCGCGGGGTGGGCGTGACCTTCGTGCTGCCCAAGGCGATCGACGGCGAGTACGACGGCCGGCACGTCCGGCTGCTGGGCCCGCAGTCGCCGCGCGCCGCCCGGGGCGACCGCGACCCCGCGTCGGTGGCCAGCACCATGGAGATCGAGCCGACGCGGCTCGTTCCGCCGGCGGCGGAAGACGCGTTCGAGAACGTGACGTTCAAGGCGGTGCCCTCGCGGTTGCCGAGCCCGTACTCCACGACCTCGTCGTCGGTCGCGGCGGAGGGGTACCACGGCGGCACGCCCGTCGGCCGGCGTGAAGGCATCAGCTTCGTCAACCCGGTCACGGCGACGGCCCAGCAGGCCGGCGGGCAGACGGCTTCCGCGTCGACCGCGCCTCAACCGACCGGCGTCGGGGCCGACTACACCGGTGACCTTGTGGGCGAAGCGCAGCGGTACGCGGCGCTCTGTGTCGACCTCGCCCACGGCGAAGAGTTCGACGTCATCCACGCCCACGACTGGCTGACGTTCCCGGCCGGGCTCGCGGTCGCGCGGCACACCGGCAAGCCGCTGGTGGTGCACGTGCACTCGACGGAGTTCGACCGGGCGGGCGAGTCGGTGCACAGCCAGGTCTACGACATTGAACGCCGGGGCGTGCACGCGGCGTTGCGGGTGATCGCGGTGTCCCGGCGGACGCGTGACATCCTGGCATCGCGTTACGGGATCGACGAGAGCAAGATCGACGTGGTCTACAACGGCGTCGAGAACGGTACGAAGAACCCGGACCTGCCCGAGCCGCTGCCGCGCATCGAGCGCGACGACCAGGTCGTCTTGTTCCTCGGCCGGGTCACGATGCAGAAGGGCCCGGAGTACTTCCTGCAGGCGGCGAAGCGGGTGCTGGAGAAGCTGCCGCACGTGAAGTTCGTGATGGCCGGGTCGGGCGACAAGCTGACCGAGGCGATCGAGACGGTCGCGCGGTACGGCATCGGGAGCAAGGTCCTGTTCACCGGGTTCCTGCGGGGCGACGACGTGGAGCGGGTGTACCAGATGGCGAACGTGTACGTGATGCCGTCGGTGTCCGAGCCGTTCGGGATCGCGCCGCTGGAGGCGATCCGCAACGGGGTGCCGGTGATCCTGTCGAAGCAGTCGGGCGTGAGCGAGGTGATCGAGCACGCGCTCAAGGTCGACTTCTGGGACGTGGACGAGATGGCGAACAAGATCATCGCGGTGCTCAAGCGGCCGCCGCTGGGCGCGACGATGAAGGAGCACGCCTCGGTGGAGCTGCGCCGGCTGACGTGGTCGGGCGCGGCGGAGAAGTGTGAAGAGGTCTACGCCGACGCGGCGGCGATGATCGGGGTGTGAGTCGTGAGTGCTGCCTCTTGAGTGACTCGCTGCCGAGCATCGTCGGAGTGATCGCACAGGCGGAGCCGGCGGCGGACCGGTTTGCCGACGCGAGCCTGCTGCCGGTCGCGGTGGTGACGCTGATCGCGGTACTGCTGTGCGTGCTGCTGCACTGGGGCGCGATGGAACTCCTGACCCGTCGGTTCTGCGCGCAGCGGCGCAAGCTGTCCGTGACGCTGCTGGTCGGCGTGCTTGTGCTGTTGGTGGTGCACCTGCTGGAGATCACGCTGTTCACCGGGGCGGGGTGGCTGCTCTATTCGTGGAAGGGCGAGCGGATCGGGACGCTGGAAGGCAACTTCAACGCGACGCTCTTCGACGTCTGGTACTACACCGCCTGTGTCTACACCACCGTCGGCTTTGGCGACATCATCCCCAACGGCCCACTGCAGCTCATGGCGGGCATCATCGCCCTGACCGGGCTGCTGATGGTGACGTGGTCCGCGTCGTTCACGTTCCTGGTGATGCAGCGTGCCTGGCACCAGCGCGATGAGGTGGCCCTGCTGCCTCCGCAGCCGGCGGAGACGGACGCGCAACCCAGGCGCCGTGCCGAGTGACGCGGCGACTCGTGAACGCTTCGCCGAAACGCGGGCCGTCGGACGCAGAACCGCTCTAACCCGCACGACCCGCAAGCCTCACCGCGTCGGCGTGGCTTCGCCAACTCAACTCCCCGGCCGCAATGGCCGATAACCCCGGCATGACGAACCCGCGTCCGTCCGCTGTGCTGCCGCTCCCGGCTTTGCTCGCCGTGGCGGTGCTGTTGCTCACGCCCGGCTGCGGCGACCCGAACGAGGCCCGGGCCAACCCCGCCTTCGCCGCCAAGTCCACCGGCGGCCGGTTCCTCATCGGGCTGCCCGAGCAGTACGAACGGCCCGGCGTCTACACCCGGTTCGCCAACGAGCACGGCGTGTTCCTCGTCTCCGGGCACGGCATGCTTGTCGCCCTGGCCGACACCTGCCCCAACCCGATCCACGGCCGGTCCGTCGGCGTCCGCTGGGACCCCGTCAGCTACACCTTCAACTGCCCGGTCTGCAACTGGAAGTTCACGTCCGACGGGCTGCCCATCGCCAACGGCGCCGACCGCGTCGCCGCACCCGGCCGGATCAAGCCCCGCGCCCTCGAGCGCTGCGTCATCCGGCACTACGGCCCGCTCTACGACCCCGACACCCAGGTCGAGGTCAACCCCGTCGACGCCAACCGCCTCATCCACGAGGACAACGAGTGGTCCGAGCCGGCCGGCATCTACGCCTTCGAGCCCGCCGACGGCACCGGCCGTGAACCCACGCAGCGGCGGCGCATCCTGCCGGTGTTCCAGTGATCGCAGAGACATGCTCTCTCCCAGCGACTGCATCTTCTGTCGGATCGTCGCAGGTTCGGCCCCCGCGTCCGTGGTCTACCGTGATGACGATGTGTTCGCATTCATGGATATCCGACCGTTCAACGTTGGGCACGTCCTTGTTGTCCCCGTGCATCACGCGGCATACCTAGCCGATCTGGATCTCGATGTCGGCGGGAAACTATTCCGCATCGCGCAACAGATCGCCGACGCCACTCGACGCTCAGGCATTCGCTGCGAAGGGATCAATCTATTCCTTGCAGACGGGGCGATCGCGGGGCAGGAAGTTTTTCACACACACTTGCACGTTATCCCGCGATTCGACGGGGACGAGTTTGATCTACTGGACGCACTGGCAAGTTTCGTGAAGGTGTCTCGCGATCAACTAGACGACACCGCCGCGAACATCCGTTCTGCAATAGGGAGCGGGCATAGTCACCCGCTGTAGTTGATCGGTGACGCTAATGGGGTTGGGTGTGGGATTGTCGCGTAGCCGACCGCGTAAGCGGACGGCGGCCGAGCCGTTTCACGGAGTGGCGCCTGTACGCTCACCGTTTCGGCTCCTTGCTTGCCCGCAGCTTGTCGAGCCGGTACGCCCAACGGCTCACCGGCCCCGCCATCCGCACCGGCGTGGCCACCGCCTGCCGCATGTTGTTGTAGACGCCGGTGGCCAGGTACCGCATCGAGTCGCGCGTGCCCTTGGCCGCCGGCTCTTCGAGCCCGAGCGCGAAGCCCAGCGCCGCGATCCGCAGCAGCGTGGACACGGCGAACAACACGTGGAAGTAGTTCAGCGTCCACACCCAGGCGCCACCCGCAAGGGTGTCCAAGAGCGCGTTGTCCAGCGTCAGGGTCCACGACCAGTCGCCGAGCTGCCCCGCGACCGCGCCGCCGATCACGCCGCTGAGCCCGCCGGCCACGGCCGTGCCCACCGAGAACAACGCCGCCGCCTGCGACCCGACGCCCTGCTCGCCCCGGCGGTTGCGCGACGACGTCTTCGAGAACTCCAGCAGGAAGTTGAAGTTCGCCAACAGCACGCCCGGCCACGTCGCCGCCACCGCCATCACCCACGCGTAGCCCAGCCACCAGTGTTCGGGCGTCGTCACCATCCAGCCGAGCGCCCCCACCGACACGCTCGACCCCGAGATCAGCAACACCGGCCGCTTGCCCAGGCGATCGATCAGTCGGCCCCACATCGGCTGCGTCAGCATGTTCAGCAGCAGCGGCACCGCGATGATCAGTGCATTGGCTTGAAGGTTTGTCCAACTCAGTTTCTCCAGCACGTACAGCCAGATGTACTGACCCATGAACCCCATGGCGAGCGTGAACGTGAAGTTGTAACCCAGGAAGTGCCGGAAGCCGCGGTGGCGTAGCGGCGTGAGCAACTCCTTGACGCCCGCTGCCTGCGCGTCGGGGTGCGGCGGTTCTTCGTGCCGGTCGGGGATCCAGAGGAAGATCAGGATGTCGACCGTGCCCAACACGCCCGCCACCGCGAGCAGCATCGACGTGAGCTGCAGGATGAGTCGTGCGCTGTCCTGCGCGTCCGCCCAGTCGAGCAGCGCCGCGGCGCCGAGCGACACGACCACGGCGAGCGGCGTCGTCACCTGCGCCCGCCGCGCGAAGTACCGGCCGCGCACGCGGCGCGGGATCAGGTCGCTCATCCAGTTCATCCACGCCGGGCCCGTCGACTGGATCAACGCCCACGCCAGCAGCAGCATCATCACCACGATCGGCCACCACCCCCACGCCTCGGGCACGACCCACGGCAACGCCGCTACCGCTACGAACAACGCCCGCCCCGTCGCGCAGCACCACAGGAACAGCCGCCGCCGACCGCCGTGTCGGTTCAGCCACCAGCTCACCGGCAGCTGCGACAGCGCCGCGACGAACGGCACCGCCGCCAGCACCCCGAAGCCCCACGCCGGCGTCCCCACCGCCTGCGCGAACCGGGTCAGCACCGCGCCCGACACGATCCACAGCCACGCCGACCCGAACACCCACGCCCAGGTGATCCTCCGCAGGTCGGCGCGCAGGGTGTCCGACGCGTTGGCGCTGATCGGAAGCCCGGCGTCGATCTGGATGTTCCTTGGGCTCATGTCGCTGAACGAGCCGCCAACGCCAGCGAGCGGAGGGGGGCCTGGACGCAGCCGGCACAGGTTCCGCCACGGCTACGGCTGGTTGGCCCCCTCCAACGGGGCCTGGTGTCTCGTCGCACCCGGGCCGGTACGTTACTTTGTTGTCGCCGTTTCGACCGCGACCTTTATCTTTCGGGATCCCCGCATGATCGTCGTCAACACCGAGACCGTGCCCGGCCACGACATCACCGACACGCTCGGGCTGGTGCAGGGCAATACCATCCGCGCCAAGAATGTCGGCCGGGATATCGCCGCGAGCTTCAAGAACCTGGTCGGCGGCGAGCTCAAGGGCTACACCGAGCTGCTCACCGAGGCCCGGCGCCAGGCGATCGAACGCATGATGGCCCAGGCGCAGCAACTCGGCGCCGACGCGATCGTCAACGTCCGCTTCACCACCAGCGCCGTCGCCGCCGGCGCCGCGGAGCTCTACAGCTACGGCACCGCCGTCAAACTTCAAGCGCACCGGTAAGCCGAATGGACCTGGTCATCCAACTCATCCTGCTGCCGATCGGCGTCGTGTTCGGCGGGTTGGCGCAGCGGCGCCACCACAGGTCGCTCGAAGCGCGCGAGACCGCCTCGACCATTCGTGTCGATAACCGCAAGCTCGTGACCGAGCCGGGGCAGGTCGTCGACGCGACGCTGGTCATCGGGCAGGTCGTGGTCGCCACCGACTACTGGAAGACGCTCACGACGCAGCTGCGCAACCTGGTCGGCGGAGAGATGAAGGCGGCGCACCAGCTAATGGACCGCGGCCGGCGCGAGGCGATACTCCGGCTGTGCGACGAGGCGCAGCGGTTCGGCGCGCAGGAGGTCTGGAACCTCCGGCTGGAGTTCTGCAACGTCGGCATGATGCGCGGCAGGACCGGTGGGGCCATGCAGGTCGAAGTCGTCGCCTACGGCACCGCGGTGCGCCGCGCCGACCGGCCCGCCGCTTGAGCAGCCCGAGCGCCCGACACGCGGAGCCATGACGCGTCCCGAGCACCACCCCGGCGCCGAGCACGAGCCGCACCTGCGGCCCCGGTCCGCCACCGATCCCGGGCGTCTGATCGACCCCTCGGAGGCGAAGGCCCGGCGGCTGTTGGGCCGGGCCGGCCCGGACGCCGACCACGTCTCGGCGCAGCACGCGGTGACCGAGGAACCGGTGCTGCGGGGCCGGATGAACGAGCCCATCAACCGCGACTGGTCGTGCGCCGGCTGCGGCTACAACGTGCGCGGGCTGCAGACCGGGCAGGCCTGCCCCGAGTGTGGCACGGTGATCCACCTCGCGCCGCCGCCGACCGCGGGCCCGGGCTACGCGAACTGGCTGCAGGAGCGGATCAAGGCGACGGGCTGGGGCCGGTCGTGGCTGGTGGTGGCGGCGGTCGCGGCGCTGGCCGGGCCGTGGGCGGTGCTGGGCGCGCTGCTGCAGGGGGCGGCGGGGTACTGGGGCGTCGTGGTGATGGCGCCCGTGGTGGAGGAGGCGATGAAGGTCGCGTTGATCGGGCTCGTGATCGAGTTGCGGCCCTACTGGTTCAAGTCGGCGTCGCAGATATTCGTCGCCGCCGTCGGCAGCGGTCTGGTGTTCGCGAGCATCGAGAACGTGCTGTACTTGTTCGTTTACTTCCCGAACCCCGGGCCGGACATCATCGCTTGGCGGCTGGTGGTGTGCACCGCGTTGCACGTGGGCTGCACGAGCGTCGCGGCGGTGGGGGCCTGGCGGTCCTGGGAGACGGTTGTGACCGAACTTCGGCCGACGGCGGTGCCCGTGCAACTGCCGTGGCTGGTGCTGGCGATGGTGCTGCACGGTGCCTACAACGGGACGGTCACCTTCCTGGAGATGACGGGGCTGCTGTTTTGAGACGCGTTATGCGGTCTGAGTATTGAACGGAGGCGTGAAGGCGGCCGGGATTCCGTCGCGTTGACAGACGGGATAGACTCTGTTGAACCCTAGATTCGCCCCACAGTCCGCCCCCCCATACCCCGCCGCGCCATGCCCGTCACCGACGCCGACACCGTGAACGTCGACCTGCCCCCGCTGGGCGCCGGCGAGTCGTTCTTCCTGCCCGAGGTCTTCAAGGGCCTGGGCACCACCCTCCGCCACATCACCGGCAGCGTCGGCGGCTCGCGCCGCAAGAACAACCGCGCGATGGAGTACCCCGAGCAGCGCCGCGAGCAGATGCGCATCGAAGACGGCGGACTCCATGTCGACAACTTCCGCGGCGTCCACCGGCTCAACCGCGACGAAGACGGCCGCGTCCGCTGCGTCGCCTGCTTCATGTGCGCCACCGCCTGCCCCGCCAACTGCATCCACATCGAGGGCAAGGCCTCGCCCTGGGACGACCGTGAGAAGTACCCCGTCAAGTTCGACATCGACGAGCTCCGCTGCATCTTCTGCGGCATGTGCGAAGAGGCGTGCCCCGTCGACGCCATCGAACTCACCCCGGCGTACGACATCGTCGGCCTGTCGCGCAACGAGATGATTTTTGACAAGGCCAAGCTGCTCAGCGTCTACGACGCGACGGTCGACCAGAAGCCGATGTGACGGTCGGCGCGGCGTGGCCGTGGTCCGATCGCCTCACTTGATCGCAAACACCTTGACCGACGCCGCGTACCGGTTCACGTCGTACCGCGCGAACAGTTCGCCGAGATCGCGGTGCATCGGTTTGGCGGGGGTGCAACACGAAGGCATGGCCTCGGCCCCCGGCGTCGCGGCGTCCGCCGGCGGCGCACAGCAGCCGGCTTGGCCCTCCACCTTGGCGTAGGCGGTGAGGTCGGCGCCGCTGTCCACGACGACCACGTCGCGGAAACCCGCGGCTCTGAGGCCGGCCTCGAACTCGGCGATCGGGATCGCGCCCGCGATGCAGCCGACCAAAGCCGCGGCGTTCTGCGCGAGCTCGTCGGGCAGCGTGGCCTTTAGCGCGATGTCGGAAACGGCGACCCGGCCGCCGGGCTTGAGCACACGGTACATCTCGGCGAACACCGCCGACTTGTCCGGGGCCAGGTTGATCACGCAGTTGGAGATGATGACGTCGGCTGACTCGTCCGGCAGCGGGAGTTGATCGATGCGGCCGAGCCGGAAGTCGACGTTCGTGTAGGGCTTGCCGTCGACGCCCTGCTGGGCGTTACGCTGGGCGAGGGCGATCATGTCCGGGGTCATGTCGACGCCGATCGCCCGGCCTTCTGGCCCAACCTTTTGAGCGGCGAGGAACACGTCGAGCCCGCCGCCGCTGCCCAGGTCGACCACGACCTCGCCGGGTTTGAGGTTGGCCAGCGCGATAGGGTTGCCGCACGACAGCCCCATATTCGCCTCGGCGGGGATCGCCGCGAGCTCGTCGGCCGAGTAGCCGAACGCCTCTGCCACGGCATGCACGCCCGCGTCGCCGCTGGACAGCCCACTACGGGCGGTCTCGCCGTACTTGTCGCGGATCAGGTCGGTCACCGGGTCGGGGGCCGAAGCGTCCGGACAGCAGCCCGGCGTGCAGCAGCGTTCAGAACTCATGGCTCGTCCTCGCGTGGCGCCTTGGTGCGTGATGAACCACCCCGCAAGATCGTAGCACGGCGTTGGGCGACCTTGTGGCCTTGACTGCGGGGTCCCAGTCTTCGTCTGCGTCGGCTTGGTCGGGCCGCTTATGATGCCAAGCGGGGCTGGACTCACTTCGTTTCCTCTTGGGACGGCGCTAGTGCACGCACTCTTCATCTCATCGCTGACATTCGATTGGAACCTCAACGGCGACTATGCGCGGAAGCTCGTCTCGGATCTCTCAGCCGTTCAGATGACGCATCAGCCCGCGCCGCACACCAACCACCCGGCGTGGATCCTGTCGCACCTGCACGCGTACCACGCGGTGATCGTCGACCTGCTCACCGGCAAGACGCCGGAAGACCCGCTGCACCATCGGCACGGCATGAAGTCCAAGCCCGAGGCCGACCCGTCGCACTACCTGCCGCGCGAGGCCTTGCTCGAGTCTTTCGCGGAAGGCCACGCGGACGTTGCAAAGGCGCTCAACGCCGCCGAAGAAGCGTTGCTGACGTCACAGATGCCGCTGCCGCGTTGGCGCGAACGCTTCCCGCAGGTGGGATCGATCCTGCCGTACCTGATGTCGCGCCACGAGGCGCTGCACCTCGGCCAACTCAGCGCCTGGCGTCGCGTGCAGGGCCTGCCGAGCGTGTGAACGAACGCCGACCGCGTGGCCGCGTAGAGGTGGGCACGGCGAAATCAACGCGTCGGTGCATGTTTAAGGCGGGGCTGGTAGGCGACGCGGGCGGTCTGGTTGTCAAGCCGGACGCCGAAGCCGCCGGGCGGGCGTTCATGACACCGGCTTGAGGTAGTCGACGTGCATCTTCCCGTCCGCGCCGTTGACGGCGTTGGCCCGCCAGATCTTGCCGACCAGCTCGAGTTTCCCGTCGCCGTCGAAGTCGGCGGCCACCGCAGAGTGGGCGCCCAGGTTCGTGTCGAGCAGGACGCACTTGTGCCAGGCGCCGTCGTCGGCGCGGGAGAGCCGCCACCAGCGCGGCTTGGTGTTCACGCCGTCGGTCCGGCCGTTCTCCATCTCGGCGGTGAAGATGTCGAGACGGCCGTTGCCGGTGAGGTCGACAAGCTGGAGGGTGTGCATCGCGGCGATGCGCTCTTCACGGCTGATCAGCGGTTCGGGTTCCCAACACCGGTCGGGGCCGGCGTAGCGGAGCAGGAACATGCGGGCGTCCGGGATCTCGGACTCGCTGACCACGGCGACCGGCGTGCCGTCGCCGTCGAGGTCGCCGACCGCGACGCGGGACTCGGGGTGCAGGCCGAGCTCGGGCGGGGCGAACGGGTGACACGCCCAGGCCGAGCCGTCGCCGTGGAGGTTCTCGAACCAGCCGGCGTTGGTGACCAAGTCGAGCACGCCCGGCCGGGCGATCGCGGCGGCGGCGGTGCCGTCCCCGGGGAGTTCCTCGGCGATGACGTGGGCGGGCCAAGTCTGGTCGGGGTCGGCGGGGGGGCGGAACAAAATCAACGCCCCGTCCTTGTTGCGGACGACGATCTCGTCCCGGCCGTCGTCGTTCACGTCGGCGGCGAGCAGATCGTGGGTGTTGGTGAGCCCGTCGTAGACCGTGCGGTACCGCCAATGGCCTAGGTCTCCGGTCGGACAGACGAACCAAAGCAGCCTCGGCCCCCACTCGCCGGTAATGATCTCGGGCCTGCCGTCGCCGTCGAGGTCGGCGGCGGCGGCCCCGACGCTGGGGCGCAGGTCTCGGGTGATGACGTGTCGCCGCCAGGTCTGGGTGGTCACATCGAGGTCGTAGAGGTGGAAGAACCCGCCGCCCTTGCCGCCGGTGACGAACTCGGGCCGGCCGTCGCCGTCGAAGTCTCCCACGGCCATTGCGCCCCATGCGTCGTAGCCCGCGTCGGACTCGATGAAGGCGTGTTGGTAGGTGGGAGGCTTCATCGGTCTGGGGTTATGCCAACTCGACCGCGTCGGGTTCGGGCATCTCCTCGAAGCGCACGGCCGGTAGCTCACCGACCCCGTCGAGCAGCGCACGGGCGACGCGGTGGCCGCCGTCCATCGGTGTGCCGTCGGCGTTGAGGATGATCGGTTGGGTCAGGTCCGCCTCGATGATCCGCCGGCAGTGCGACGCGACGGCGCGGATCGTGGCGGCTTCGCGGCCGAACCAGCAGTCCTGATCAAACTCCCGGATGGAGTCCACGCGGACCGGGCGAACCGGGAAGCCCTCGCTCAGGGCCCAGAGGCGTTCGACGTCCCAGACGTGTCGGCGGCCGTCGATGACCCGGCTGTGGGTTTGGCGGGATCGGCCCATACCGGACGCTACTTCTCCAGCAGCCGCTCGACGAAGTTGATGTCGGTCTCGTTGCTGCGGAAGTTGCCGTTCTTCATCAGGCGGATGTGCAGCGGGATGGTGGTCTTGGTGGGGGCGATGTGGAACTCGCGCAGGGCGGTGATCATCGCGTCGAGCGCCTGGTCGCGGGTGGGGCGGTGGACGATGAGCTTGCCGATCATCGAGTCGTAGTTCGGCGGGATGCGGTAGCCGGCGCAGGCGTGGGTATCGAGGCGGACGCCGAAGCCGCCGGGAGGGTTCATCTCGCGGATGACGCCGGCCGAAGGGGCGAAGTTACGCTCCGGGTCTTCGGCGTTGATCCGGCACTCGAGCGCGTGGCCGTTGACTTTGATGTCTTTCTGTTTGAACGGGAGCTTCTGTCCGGCGGAGACCATGATGGTGGTCTTGACGACGTCGACGCCGGTGATCATCTCGGTGACGGGGTGCTCGACCTGGACACGGGTGTTGACCTCCATGAGGTAGAAGTTCTTGTCGCCGTCCATGAGGAACTCGACCGTGCCGGCACCGTGGTACTTGGCGGCCTTGGCGAGGCGGGCGGCGGAGCCGCAGAGCTTCTCCGCCTCGGCGCGGGTGAGCACGGGGCAGGGGGCCTCCTCGATGAGCTTCTGCTTGCGGCGCTGCATGGTGCAGTCACGTTCCCAGAGGTGGCAGACGTTGCCGTGGGTGTCGCCGATGACCTGCACCTCGACGTGCTTGGCGTGTTCGATGAACTTCTCGAGGTAGACGGTGCCGTTGCCGAACGCGGCCTCAGCCTCCTGCGACGCCTGCTTCATCCCGGAGCGGAGCGCGCCGTCGTTGTGCGCGACGCGCATGCCGCGCCCGCCGCCGCCGGCCGACGCCTTGATCATCACGGGGTAGCCGATCTCCTTGGCGAGCTTGAGCGCGTCGGCTTCGGACTCCACCGCGCCCTTCGAACCGGGAGAGGTCGGGACCTTGTTAGCGATGGCGAGTTGCTTGCACTGCACCTTGTCGCCCAGCGTGTTCATCGCCTCGACGCTGGGTCCGATGAACTCAATGTTGCAGGACCGGCATACGTCGGCGAAGTGGGCGTTCTCCGCGAGGAAGCCGTAGCCGGGGTGGATCGCGTCGACGTTGCAGACCTCGGCGGCGGCGATCAACCGGGGGATGTTCAGGTACGACTCGGCAGGGGGCGGCGGGCCGATGCACACGGCGTGGTCGGCCATGTGGACGTGCTTGGAGTCGGCGTCGGCGGTGCTGTAGACGGCGACCGCCTCGACGCCCAACTCGTGCGCGGCGCGGATGATGCGGACGGCGATCTCGCCACGGTTCGCGATGAGGATGCGGGAGAACATGGAGCGATCGGCTCAGAGCGAGCCGGCTTCTGCGAAGCCGGTCCGGGCGGGAAGCGCCCGGCTCGCGGGGGATGTGTGCTTATTTCAACCGGAACAGCGGCTGCCCGAACTCGACGGCCTGCCCGCTGGTGACCATGACCTCCGCGACGGTGCCGGACGCCTCGGCCTTGATCTCGTTGAACACCTTCATCGCCTCAATGATGCAGACGACGGTGTCGGGCGAGATCGTGTCGCCGACCTTGACGAACGCGTCGGCGTCGGGGCTGCCGGCGGAGTAGAACGTGCCGACCATCGGCGAGTCGATCGTCTCGCCCGAGCCGCCGTCGTCGTCGCCGCTGTCGGCCGGTTCGGCGGGTGCTGCGGCCGGGGCTGCGCTGGGCGCTGGGGCGCCGGCCGGCGGGGCGGCGGGCGCGACGAGCTGCACGTCGCCGCCCGGCCCGCGTTTGAGCTTGATCTTCTCGCCCTCGGCCTCAAGGTCGACCTCGGTCAGGCCGTGGTCGACCATCATCTTCACGATCTGTCGCAGGACTTTCAGGTCGGTCATGTTGAAGCTTTCGGCGGTCAGCGATCAGCTTTCAGCGGACGGGAAAGGCCTCAGACGAAGGTGCGTCCGCCGTTTCCAAGACCCGTGCTTTCGGGCTGAGAGCGGGAGGCCGTCAGCAGAAAGCTGTGATCAGATGATTGCGGAATCGAGGTCTTTGGGCAAATCCGTGAGGACGCGCTTGCCGCGCGGCGTGACGAGCACGTCGTCCTCGATGCGCACCCCGCCGACGCCGGGCAGGTAGACGCCGGGTTCGACGGTGACGACGTGCCCGGGCTTGAGCACGCCGTCCTTGGGCGCGAGCGGCGAGAGGCGGGGCTCTTCGTGGATGTCGAGCCCGAGCCCGTGCCCGAGCCCGTGGCCGAAGAACTCGCCGTAACCGTGTTTGTCGATGTGGTCCCGTGCGACTTGATCGACAGCCCGCAGCGGCACGCCGGGTTTGATCGCGTCGATCGCCGCGAGCTGCGCATCGAGCACGACCCGGTACACCTCACGCAGCTTCGGCTTCATCTTGCCCAGCGCGATGACACGCGTCATGTCCGAGCAATAGCCCCGGAACTTTGCGCCCCAGTCGATCAGCACCAGCGAGCCTTTCTTGATCTTGGTGTTCCCGGGGATCGCGTGCGGCAGCGCGGCGTTGGCGTCGGCGGCAACGATGCTAGGGAAGCTCACGCCGTCCGCCCCGAGCGCCCGCATCCGGTACTCCAGGAACGCGGCGACCGCCGCCTCGGTCATGCCCGGCTCGATGAACGCGAGGGTCTCTTCGAATGCCTGCTGCTGGATCTTCCCGGCACGGACGATGTGTTTCACTTCGTCGTCGGTCTTCACCGCGCGCTGCGCGATCAAGCCGTCGTCGCACGGGACGAGCTTGATGCCACGCAACGCCTTGCCGAGCTTCTTGCGTTGCCCGAGCGTGACGTGGTCCCGCGGGAGGCCGAGGCGAGCGATGTTCTTCCTGCCGAGCAGTCCGGCGACGGCGTCGGCCATCGCGCCCGTGCGGATCACGACCCGGCTGTGCGGGGACTCCCGCTCGATCTGTGTCGTGAACCGGCTGTCGGACAGGATCACCAAGCCGGTGCCACGGGCCGGCACGAACAGCCAGGAGTCGTCGCCGACGAACCCGGTGAGGTAGCGGATGTCGACCGGCTCGACGACGAGCAACCCGTCGAGGTCCGCCACCCGCAGACGCTTCTGCAACGCGGCGGCGCGGGACTTCAAGAGCGGCGGCACAGGTCGGCGGCGGGGCGGCATGGCGGCAGTCTAGAGCGAACTTGCTCGGAAGAAACACTCGCTCGACCGGGTTAGGCTCGCCAGCGGCGGGTCGCCTATCCTCGTCCGATCACATACAAGATCCCACACCCCACACCTCATTCCTGCCGAACCCATGAACGCCGACTACCTGAAGACCAAGTTCGACGCTGGCCTGAACTACCCCGACTACCTGAAATCGGGCAAGCCCGACCAAAAGGAAGGCTGGGAACGCATCGGCGGGCAAGTGGAACTCACAGACGCGCAGCGTTCGATGCTGGCCGCCTGCAAGCGGGACATGAACCTCCTCGTGGTCTCCGGCATCTGGTGCGGCGACTGCGTCCGTCAAGGCCCGATGATCCAAGCCATCGCCGATGCTTACGGCAACGAGGCCGGCGGCACTTGTTCCGTCCGCTGGCTGGATCGTGACGAACACATGGACCTTCAGGAGCAGGTGTCGATCAACGGGGGTAACCGCGTTCCCGTGGTGATCTTCGCCGCGGAGGATTTCGAGCCAGTGGGCTGGGCGGGCGACAAGCTGTTGAGCCGGTACCGCGTGATGGCCAGCCAGGCGCTGGGGGCGAACTGCCCGCTGCCCGGGGCACCGGTGCCGCAGGACGAACTGAACGCGGAACTGGCGGATTGGGTCGCGGAGTTCGAGCGGGTGGCGCTGCTGCTGCGGCTGTCCGGTCGGCTGCGGCAGAAGCACGGGGATTGACTTGGCGCGGTGGCTCGGCGTGAGTCCGGCTCAAGTGTCGTCGGTCAAACGACTTGTGGAGACTTGTCCCGGCGTGTGAGCAGGGTTAAACTACGCGGCTCGCTTGATTCAGTCAGCGTCCGCGGGGCCCGACGCGTGTCGGAGCGGTGCGACCCTGCCGCCGGAGCCGATCGTGGCCAAGTCTTCTGCCAAGAAAACCGCTTCGAAGAAGTCGACCGCCAAGAAGTCTGCGGCGAAGAAGCCGGCTTCAAAGAAGTCGACCAAGAAAAAGGTCGCCGCTAAGAAAGCGGCCTCGAAGCGACCGGCCGCGGCCGGGGCCGCCAAGAAGAAGACAACAAAGAAGGCATCCAAGAAGAAGGCCACAGCGAAGAAGACAGCGAGCAAGAAGCCGGCAAAGAAGGTCCCCGCCAAGAAATCACCCGCTAAAACTGCCAAGAAGCCGACCGCCAAGAAAGCCCCGGCAAAGAAGGCGTCAACCACCAAGAAGCTAACGGCCAAGCCAACCGCCGGCCTATCGAAGAAGTCGCGATCGACCCGCAAGCCCCCGCTGCGGCATGCCGGCCGCGCCGCCGCGTCGGTCGACGCGCCCCTGAACGGTAGCGCCAACGCCGGCATGTCGCTCGAAGAGCTGTCCGAGTCCCAACTCAAGCGGGCCAAGTCCGGGCTCAAGAAGAAAGACCTGCTGTTCTTCCGGGACGAGTTGCTCGAACGCCGGGCCGAGATCCTCGGCGACGTGGCCAACCTCGACGCGGCGCGCGACAACTTCGGCGGAGAGATCTCCAACATGCCGCTGCACATGGCCGACGTCGGCAGCGAGAACTACGACCGCGAGTTCAACCTCGGGCTCCTCGAAACCGAGAAGAAGCTGCTCCGCGAGATCGATGAGGCGTTGGTCCGCATCCCGCGCGGTACCTACGGCGTCTGCCACGTCACCGGGCAACCCATCGAACGCGCCCGGCTCGAGATCAAGCCCTGGGCGAAGTACAGCATCGAGGTGGTCCGCGAGCGTGAACGCCGGGGGCTGCCCACGTGAACCCCGCCGCGCCGTCGGCTGGCCGGTCCCGCCGGGCGCTGGCCTTCTTCGCCGCCGTGTTCCTCGTCGTGCTCGCGGCGGACCTGGCGCTGAAGTACGCCGCGTTCGAGTACGTCGCCGACCGCCCGGTGACGCTTGTCCGCAGCCACGCCGAGGTCGACGCCCACTACCAGGAGCACGGCTTCGAGCGGTACGTCATCCGCTACGACGACGACGGCGGCGTCCTCGCCACCCAGCCGCCGATCCCGGTGCTGCCGAAGCTGCTGCAGTTGAGGTTGACCACCAACACCGGCGCGGTGTTCGGCCTCGGCGCGGGCAAGCGGTGGGTCTTCATTGCCGTCAGTATCGTCGCGACGCTCGTCATCGGCTTCCTGTTCCTGCAGAGCCCCCCCTCGGCATGGGGGCAGCACGTCGCGCTCGCCCTGATCCTCGCCGGAGCGCTCGGCAACCTGTACGACCGTGTGATCTACGGTGCCGTGCGTGACATGCTGCACATGCTGCCGGGCGTGCACCTTCCGTTCGGGCTGAGCTGGCCCGGGCGCGGCGAGTTGTCCGGGCCGACCGAGGTCTGGCCGTGGGTGTTCAACTTGGCGGACGTTGCGTTGCTCATGGGCGTGGCGGGCGTGCTCTGGTACGCCTGGCGGACGCCGCCCCCGAACTCGGAAGCCACGTCTCCAAGTCAGTGCCCCACCGCACAGTCGGCAACCGACGCGCCAAGCGACCCCGCCTGATCAACACACTACTTCCCCAGCCTTGCGCTCGGCATCAAGCGAGCCGCACAACTTCCCCGTCCACCACCACCGCCGCGCCGCGGAACGCAAACCGCCGTGTCCCGCCGGCGTTGTCTTGCGCCGCCCGCGTCACCGGCGCCAACGCCCGCCGCCCGCACCGATCGGCCGGGACCCCCGCCTTCAGCAACGCCCGCCGGAACACCTCGGTCAGCACCGCCCGGTTCATCGCCCGCGCGTCGGCCCGGTTCAACGGCAGCGACCACGGCCGGGCCGATTCATCCAGCAACGCCGACAGGTGCCCCGCGTGGTCGGTCAACGCTTCCAACCGCAAAGGCAGCGTCTCGGACAGCTCGCGCAGCGTCGGCGACACGTCACGCCGGAGCCGAGCGCGAAGCCTGGCCACGTCGGCGTTCGTTTCGTCTTCACGCCAAGGCTGATCGAGTTCCGTCAGGAAGTCACGCAACGCCGCGCGGTCGACGCCCAGCAGCGGCCGGATCAGCTGCGGCCCATGCACAGACTGCACGCGATCGTGGTCGCGGTCGGCCAACGCCCGTGTCCACGGCATTCCCCGCCAACCGTGTACCGATGCGCCCCGCAACAGCCGCATCAGCACCGTCTCGAGTTGGTCGTCCGCGTGGTGTGCCGTGGCGACGTGTCTTACACCGTGCCGCTCCGCCTCGCCGCGCAACGCCGCGTACCGCAGTGCACGCGCCCGGTCCTCCAGATTGTTCGTCGACGCCAAGTTGCCGGCTCCGCTCTTGGAGGGGTGAAGCACATCAACGTCGGCCCGTTCGAACGGCAAACCCAACCGGGATGCCAGCGCTTCCACGAACGCCGCGTCGCGCTCCGCGGCGTCACGCAGGTGGTGGTGGACGTGCGCGACCCGCAGCCGCAGCCGCCACCGCCGCCGGGGGGCTAGGACATGCAACGCCCGCAACAGCGCGACCGAGTCGGCCCCGCCGGAGCACGCGACGAGCACCGCGTCGCCCTCGCGCACGCCGCACCGCTGCCGCAACGCCACCGCCAGCGCCCGCACCACAGGGTGCCGCGCCGCCGCGTCGTTGGCCGGGATCGTCGGGGTCCGCCGCGTGTCCGCCATCGAGGGATTGTAAATCCGCTGAGCGTTACACTCCGGCATGGCGGAATCCCGCGATCACCCAGCCAACGCCGACGTGGGCGACAGCCCGATCTCCGTCGTCGAGCTCTGTGTCAACCTCGACGACGCCACCGGCGAGCTCATCGGCGCCGCCTTTCAGGCATTGCTCGACGCCGGCGCGCTCGACGTCTGGACCACCGCCATCACCATGAAGAAGCAGCGCCCCGGGACGATGCTGTCGCTGCTGTGCCGCGAGCCGGACGCCGACCGACTCGCCAAACTCGTGTTGCACCACACCGGCAGCTTCGGCGTCCGTCGCCGCGCGTGGGACCGCGTTGTGTTGCAGCGCCGGTTCGTCGAGGTCGACACCACGCTCGGCCCCGTCCGGGTCAAAGTCGGCCAACTCGACGGCCACGCCATCGTTGCCCGCCCCGAACACGACGACGTCGCCCGCCTCGCCGCCCAACACCAAGTCACGGTCCGCGAAGCCGGCGCCGCCGCCGAGGTCGCCGCGCAACACTGGCTCGCCCAACAACGCCGGGGGGGCGACGCGTGAACGCCAGCCTCGCCGCCGACACCCTGAGCGACCAGCCGCCTTACGTCTTCGCGCTGCTGGTGCTGGGCATCCTGCTGGTCACCGCGTCGATGCTGATCGGGCTGCGCAACCGCAAGAAGGCCGCCGCGTCGCAACCCAGCGCCCGCGACACGCTCGAACGCGCCAAGCAGCGCGAGGGCTTGAAGCGTGACCTCGAAGCCTTGGCGGTGGAGATCGAGGAACTTGCCCGCCGCGTCGGAACGCAACTCGACAACAAGGCCGCGCGGCTCGAGAAGCTCATGGATGACGCCGAGTCCACCCTCGCCCGCCTCGACCACGCGCGGACCAACCTCTTGTCCCCGCCCACCCACGCCCCGCCCAGCGAGCCGGGCCGTGTCGACCCGGAACCCGGTGAGACCAAGGTCGACCCAACTGACCCGTCACGAGTCGGCTCGCCGGACACGAGGTCGGGTGCGGGTGAGAACGACACCTCCGACCGCCTCCCCGCCGACGCCTACCGCCTCGCCGACCAGGGCCTGTCCCCCGACCAGATCGCCAAGTCCACCGGCGAACCCATCGGCAAGATCGAACTGATCCTGGCGTTGCGCAAGAGCCAGCCCTGAGTTCGTGGTTGTGTTGGGAGAGACAGTCGATGGAAATCACGTATGCACTTGAACCCGACTTGTCGGCCGAAGCGTTCGTTGACGTGTTGCATCGCTCGGCCCTCGCGCGCCGCCGCCCCGTTACTGACATGCCGCGCATCGAAACCATGCTTCGGCAAGCCGACTTGATCGTCACCGCCCGCGAAGCCGAGGGCCGACTCGTCGGTGTCTCAAGGGCGATCTCCGATTTCAGCTACTGCACCTACCTCTCGGATCTTGCGGTAGACGCGACCTTCCAACGCCGCGGAATCGGCAGAACGCTTGTCAATCAGACTCACGCCACCGCTGGTCGGCACACCGCGTTGATCCTCCTGTCCGCACCCGACGCCACCAGTTATTACCCGCGGATTGGGATGCGGCGCCACGAGTTGTGCTGGGTATTGGATTGCGCGGCGGCATCTGACTAGCCATCACGACTCAAACTTGTTCCGGAGTAGAATCCTTACATGCTCCACCTCGCCGGCACTTATACCGCCCTGGTCACCCCGTTCCGCAACGGCGTTGTCGACTACGACCGCCTCCGCGCCAACGTCGACTTCCAGCTCGCCAACGGCGTGGACGGGCTCGTCCCCTGCGGCACGACCGGCGAGTCGCCCACGCTCTCGCACGAGGAGCACCGGCTCGTCATCGAGAAGACCATCGAGTTCGCCGCCGGCCGCGGCACGATCATCGCCGGCACCGGGTCCAACGCGACCTCCGAGGCGCTCGCGCTCACGAAGCACGCCGCCGACGTCGGCGCTCACGCCGCGTTGATGGTCAACCCGTACTACAACAAGCCGTCGCAGGAGGGCCTGTACCGGCACTTCATGACCGTCGCCGACGCGGTCGACCTCCCTGTCGTGCTCTACAACATCCCGGGGCGGACGAACATCACGATGACGCCCGAAACCGTCGAGCGCTTGTCGAAACACCCGCACATTGTTGCGGACAAGGAAGCCACCGGCTCGCTCGACATCGCCTCCGAGATCAAGCTGCGCTGCGGTGACGAGTTCACGGTGCTGTCCGGCGACGACTCCTTGACCCTGCCGTTGATGTGCGTCGGTGCGGCCGGCGTCATCAGCGTGCTAAGCAACCTTCTCCCGGCCCGCGTCGTCGACCTCGTCGAGGCCGCGTCGTCGGGCGACTTCGCCGAAGCACGTCGGCAACACCTCGGCTTGTTCCCGCTGTTCCGCGCGGTGCTGACGCTTGCGGTGAACCCGGTCGTGATCAAAGCCGCGCTGCAACTCGCGGGTCGAGACACCGGCGAGCTGCGGCTGCCGTTGTGCGAGATGCCAGCCGACGATCGCGCGACGCTCAAGGCGCTGTTGCAGGAACACGTGCCCGAGGCGGTGGCGGTCTAGGCTATTCGGTCCCGATTCTGGGTCTCGAGCCACTGGGCCGAACTCCCGCCTAGTCGCCCACGTGATACCGAACGTATCCATCCGTAGAGCTTCATGCGGATCGCGTAACCACCGGGGCTGTTTCTGACGAAGTGAGGCCGATCCCCGGCGCCTGGAATCCCCTTGCTTCGCCGACCAGTGTCCGTATCATTGAGTCATGGGCAGTTGTGCTTTTTTTCCGGCCTGATCCGTGGATGGAGGGTGCGAGTGAGTCGTTTTCGCGTGTCGCTTACGGTGTCGGCGCTACTCGCCGCCGGCTTGCTTGCTGTCGTGTCACCCGATGCGTCGGCGGTCGTTCGGCGCGACATCGTGCTCGATCCGCCTCAGCTCCAGAGCGTCCGCGTCGTCGAATCCGCTGAGGGCTTCACCCAAACGACCCAGTACCTCACCGCGCCGCTCGGCGGGGCGTCGGAACCCCTCGCTTCCCACACCGATTACCACATCACCGTCCGTTTGCCGGAGGGCGTGTCGTTCCTCTACGACCCCGCGTACCGACAGTTCGAGGCCGCGCTCTACTTCGAGAACCAGCCGCCGCCCGCGGACGCGCCGATCGGATCGCTCGGGATGCAGCGCGACGCCTTCCAGTTCACGGGCGAGAACGTCAGCTCGGCCCCGCTCGATTTCCGCAACGGGAACGAGGCCCTTGTCGGCTCCACCACCTTGGCCATCAAGCTCTTTGCGGCATGGCCGATCGACTGGGTGCGGGCCGACCCCGACGAGCCCATCCTGATCGACCGGTTGGACTTCCGGTTTGCTTTCATCGGTGCGTTCAACAACCCCGCCCCGGACCTGTCTCTCGGCCAGTTCCGGTTCGGTGGCAATACCTCCGTGAAGGGCGACGCGATCGCCACGCCCGCGGTCCGTCTGTTCAACCTCGGCGACCCGTTGCCGACCGGCGACTTCAACGCCAGCCGAACCGTCGAGCAGGGCGACCTCGACCTGGTTCTCCAGAACTGGGGCGCCAACACCGACACGCTCTTGGGCGCGCCCGCCGGCTGGGTCAACCCGGCGGGCCTCGACGGCGTGATTGATCAGGCCGAACTCGACGCCGTTCTGCAGAACTGGGGCGTCAGCAATGCGCCGGACTTCCGTGGCGCCAACGTCCCGGAGCCGATCACCGGCGCGGGCTTGCTCGTCCTCTTGCTTCGACCGCGCCGCCGGCATGGGTGCGACGCCTTCCCCGTTGACGCCGCCGCCTGACGCGCCAACTCCGTGAGCGGTCTTTCCTCGAACGCCCGTAACGCCCCCTACAGTCCCGCTCACTCCGGCATCGGCGGGCAACAGACGGTCGACATCATCGCCGTGACGAACGGGTGCGTGCCCTCGTACCACGCGCCGGAGTCCTTCAGCCAGCCCGTGTGGTCCAGTGCCTCGGCGTGGCCGTCGGCCATGACGACGTGACCCGTCTCCCCGCCGGCGTGGCGACGGGTGCGTTGCGGGTCGTGCTGAACCAGGTCCGCCCAGAGGTACGTGCCGCCGGCGTCCAGCAACTCGATGCCGTCTTCGCTCTGCAGTTCGTCCTTGCCGCCGAACGGCTTGTCGCCCAGCACGATCAGGCTGGACGGCGACTTGGGCCGCCAGACCGTGCGCCAGTTCGGGAGCTCGATGTGCGTGTTGATGCCGTAGCTCACGTTGGGCTTCAGCGTCCCGTCCTCAAGTGTGCCCCACAGCGCTTGGTCAACCAACGGGCACTGCCGCAACTCGGCCGCGAGGTAGCCGTTTTCCTCCAATGGCTCGTACCACCGCCACTCGCGCCGCTTGATCGTCCCGTCGGGGTTCGACTCACCGAGGGTGCTCGCGGGTACGTACCGCCCGGCGTGGTCGTGGGCGTACGCCTCCATCGCCACCAGCGCTTGACGCAGGTTCGACAGGCAGGCCGTGTCTTTCCCCACCCGGCGCGCCGCCCCCAACGCCGGCAGCAGCACCCCGATCAGCAGCACCACGATCGCGATGGCCACCAGCAACTCGATCAGCGTGAACGCGCACCGGTGGGCGCCTTGACCCCACGATGTCCGACGAAACACCATGACTTTGCCTCGACCGCGCAACGCCTGCCACCCCGAGTTTACCGCCACGCGTCGCTCGACCAAGCGTTAATCGCCCAATCGACCGAAACGCCATGCCCGCGGGGCGAAGTTCCTGGCTGCGTGACCCATCGGCATCTAGACGGGTTGGTCCAGGCCGCCGTAGCGAGCGGCGGTGTCCTTGTCGGGGTCGTAGATGCTGTTTCTGTCGCGGAGGAAGGGGACGGCGAGGTTCTGCGGTCGGCCGTCGTCGTTGAGGATCGGCTCGGCGGAGTACTGGGGCAGGTAGACGCGGCGCATGTGGTCGGAGGTGTTCGCGCCGCTGCGGTGGAGGGTGTAGCTGGAGAAGCAGACAATCGAGCCAGCGGGGACAACGGCGGGGTCGCCGGGGTCGTCGCCGTGGTAGCCGACGAGGTCGTTGCGGCCCTGCATCTTCGTGTGGGGCAGCAGTCGGCCACGGGTGTCGCCGCGGTCGTGGGGGAGGATGTACGCCGTGCCGTTGCGTTCGTCGACGTGGTCGAGCACGCACCAACAGGTGAGGTACGGGCGGTGGGTCTTGGCCATGGGGCCGGCGACGTAGGCGGAGTCCTGGTGCCAAGCGAAGCTCATGCCCTGCTCGGGGCCTTTGACGACCCACTGTTCATAGAAGAGGTAGACCTCGTCGCCGAGCAGGCCGCCCGCGATCCGGGCCATGAGGTCGCCGAAGAGGAAGCGGTAGAGCCGGTGGCTGAAGCGGTAGCGGAGCCCAACGAAGTAGCGGTTGCCGCGGCGGTTGAGGCCGGCGGACTGCAGGCCTTGGGCGTCCATCTCGGCGTCGGCGTAGCCGAGGAAGTAGCTGCACTCTTCGCGGAGCATCCGGAGTGTGTCTTCGGGGATGACAGACTCGAAGGTGACGACGCCTTGTTGGTCATAAGCCCGGCGGTGATCGTCGGTGACAGAGAAAGACGGGGCGGCGTTGGGCATGGGAGACTCCGGGGGCGGGCGTTGCCAAGGCGATGTGCCGGTGGGTGGTCTGGTGAGCTCGATACTTCCTGCATGTTGGGCAACAGCCTCTTGTGGTGGGCTGATCATGTCTTCGCACCGCGTGCGTCGCGAGTTATCATTTTTTGCGATGGTGCTGGAGCGATTGCGATTGCCGACGGGGCGTGACGGGGCGGTGTGGCTTCACCGGGCGGCGACGCCGGCGCTGGCGGACTTTCACCGTCACCGGGAGTTGGAGTCCTCACTCGTGGTCGCGGGCACGGCCCGTTACCTGGTGGACGATCGTCGCTACGACCTTTGCCCGGGGACGCAGGTTTGGCTGTTTCCAGGCGAGGAGCACCTGCTGGTCGACCGAAGCCGCGACTTCGAGCTCTGGATCGCGGTTTACCGGCCAACCCTGGTGCGTCGCGTCGCGACGGAGCCGTGGTCGGCGGGCCTGCGTCGGCGGCGTTCGGGTGGGCCCGCGTCGCGGACGCTCCGGCCGGGCGACGCGCGTCGATCGGCCGGGCTGTATCGACGCTGCCGTGACCTTTTGGATCGCCCCGACCTCCTGCACGCCACGCTGGCGGTGCTGATGCTGGAGGCGTGGGGCCTGCACGTCGAGCCGCGCGGGCTCATCGGCATCGGACACGGTGAGGCGAGCAAGGAGGGGGCGGCGGTGCATCCTGCCGTGCGGGGCGTGGCCGAGGCGGTCTATCGTGAATCCGAGCCGCGGAACCTCGCGTCGCTCGCGGCGGAGGCGGGGTTGTCGCCGCCCCACCTGAGCCGGCTGTTCCGGCAACAGTTGGGCGTGCCGTTTGCGCGGTACCGGCAGCGGGTGCAACTGGAGCGGTTCCTGCGTTCGTTGAAAGAGGACCCCGCGGACGACCTGTTGGCCCTCGCGCTCGCGGCGGGCTTCGGGAGTTACGCCCAGTTCCACCGGGTGGTGCGGCAGGAGTACGGCTGTTCGCCGCGCGAGTTGAAAGCCGGGGTGGCTGAACTGAAAGAGGATGCGTGATCGACCGGCAGCGACTCGCCTACGGATCGGGGCCCGTAGAATCTCGCGATGCGTCTGACCCCGGAAAGCAAGCAGTTCGATGTCGTCGTCGTGGGCGGCGGGCACGCGGGGGCGGAGGCGGCGTGGGCGGCGTGCAACCTGCTGTTGCCGCGCTTCGAGGAATCGCGTGGCGCGTTGGGTCGGGTGGCGATGGTCACGATGGACCCGGGGAAGACCGGAGCGATGTCGTGCAACCCGGCGATCGGGGGGCTCGCTAAGGGTCAGATGGTCCGGGAGATCGACGCGCTCGGAGGCCTGATGGGGTTGGCGACGGACGCGACGGGGATCCAGTTCCGGGTGCTGAACCAGAGCAAGGGCCCGGCCGTGCGCGGGCCGCGGAGCCAGAACGACAAGTACCGTTACGCGGCGGAGGTGCGGCGGCTGTTGGGCACGCGGCCGAATCTGACCGTGGTAGGGGGCGTGGTGGAGGAGCTGCTCGTCGAGAACGGGAGGTGTGTCGGCGTGCGTTGCAAGGGCGTGCCGCAGGCGGACGGGCCGGCGTGTGAGACCGACGCCTGTTGTGGGGAGTTCGGGAGCATCGACGGGGTGGAGAAGCCGTTCGTGCTGCGGGCCGACGCGGTGGTGCTGACGACGGGGACGTTCATGCGGGCGCTGATGCACACCGGCCCGCGCAAGGTGGAGGGGGGGCGCGTCGGCGAGGGCAGCGCCGTCGGCATCAGCGGGGAACTGCAACGCCTGGGCTTCGAGTTGGGGCGGTTGAAGACCGGGACGCCGCCGCGGCTCGCCGCCGAGTCGATCGACTTCTCAGGGTTGGAGGAGCAGCCGGGCGACGACGAGCCGGTGCCGTTCAGCGACATGACCGTGCTCGACGCGTTCCCACGACTCGAGCAGCGCGTGTGCTGGATCACGCACACGACGCCGGGCGCGCACGACGCGATCCGCGCGAACCTGGACCGGGCCCCGATGTACAACGGCGACATCGAGGCCGACGCCGGGCCGCGGTACTGCCCGAGCATCGAAGACAAAGTCGTACGCTTCGCCGACCGCGCATCGCACCACGTGTTCCTCGAGCCCGAGTCGCTGAGCACGAACGAGGTCTACTGCAACGGGATCAGTACCTCGCTGCCGGCGGACGTGCAGGAGCAGATCGTCACGGCGATGCCGGGGTGTGAGCGGGCGAAGTTTCTCAAGCACGGCTACGCGGTCGAGTACGACATGATCTGGCCGCACCAGATCGACGCGACGTGCATGACCAAACGGCTGCCGGGGCTGCTGCTGGCCGGGCAGATCAACGGCACCTCAGGCTACGAAGAAGCGGCGGGGCAGGGGCTGGTTGCCGGCGTTAACGCGGTGCGGTGGGCCGAGGCGGTGCGGCGCGTCGAAGAAGCCGGCGGCGATGCGCGGGACAACTTCGAGCGGTTCGTGTTGTCGCGGGAGCAGGCGTACGTCGGGGTGATGCTGGACGATCTGGTGACCAAGACGCCGCGCGAGCCGTACCGGATGTTCACCAGCCGGGCTGAGCACCGGCTGCACCTGCGCAGCGACAACGCGGCGTGGCGGCTGACGCGGCTGGGGCGGGGCCTGGGACTGGTAGACGATGCTCGTTGGCGTGTGTTCGAGCGGCGCGACGCACAGGCGAACGCCACAACGAACGGCGATATGGACGAACCCGTTGTGCGGCGCTACCTCGAAGGGCAGCGGCTGTACGCCGGGTACATCGATCGTCAGCGTCGAGAGCTCGCGCGGTTCGCCGAGCAGGAGCACGCGGCCTTGCCGGACGACCTGGACTACGCGGCGGTGACGGGCCTGCGGGCCGAGGCGGCGGGCGTGCTGAGCAAGTTCCGCCCCACGACGCTCGGGCAGGCGTCACGCTTGGCGGGTGTGAACCCCGCCGACCTGATGCTGGTGAGCGTACACCTGCGGAAGCGCGAGATTCTCAGCGCCTAGCGCATTTGGCGAACCATCGACTGATGGAGCTCATACATGACCGATGGAATCGGTGACGTGGTATGTCGCCTGCCCGGCGCGTGGTTACTCCCTGCGAAGATTTCCTGTGTCGAGGTTCTGCCCTGAGTGTGGAGACGCGATCGATCCGACAGACATCGACGTCGCGGCGTGGTCTGTGCATTGGACCGACTATCCGGACCTGACGCGATTGGAGATGCCCGGCTATGGCATCAGCTTGCTGGTCTTCGTGGCTTCGATCATGGCGATGGAGTCTCTTGGCTTGGTGTCGGTTTCATTTCTGATGCCGCCGGTCTTGCTGGTGGCAGTGATCGGATTGACGCTGTTCTGGCAGAGTTCTGTGAAGCGAACGCCACGGCTGGGTGTGTGGGTGCGTACGAAGTTGGTTGTTGCCTCAGCAACCGTTGGCCTAGGCGTTCTCGGTGTGCTCATCATGCTTTTCGTTGCCCCTTACCTAATCGCCACGGGGTCGTTCTGGGCCCGTTGTTTTGCGCTCTGGGGATCCGCGATGGCTGTACTTCTGCTGACTGCGGGGCGGAGCATGCAACACCTTGCTGCCGCCGGCTACCGCCGGAAGATCCTGGAGCCCTGACACTCATTCGGGCGCTGCCGAAGTGTCGAAACGTGCCGAACGTCCAGCGGTAGCACGCGGTATTCTGTCGCCATGCCCAACGCCCGCACCGCCAGCGCCGAAAGACCGGAGAACTGCCTGATCGTCATCTTCGGCGCGTCCGGGGACCTGACCAAGCGCAAGCTCGTGCCGGCGTTGTACTACCTCTGGAAACACGGACAGGCGCCCGAGAAGTTCGCCATCCTGGGCGTTTCTCGAAGCAAGTACACCGACGACGCGTACCGTGACGAGGTGTTCGAGTTCTCGGAGAAGGACTTCGAGAGCAAGAACGACTACACCGACTTCGCTTCCCGTCTGCACTACGAACCCGCCGACGCGACGACGCCCGACGGTTGGCCGGCGATCAAGGACCGGATCTGCGAACTGCAGAAGAAGCACGACCTCGGGCCGAACATCCTGTTCTACCTGTCGATGGCGCCGCAGTTCTTCGAGCCGATCATCGTGCAGATCGGAGCGCAGGGGATGGTCACCGAGGGCCGGCGGTTCTGCACGATCGACACCCACGAGCCGCCGTGGCAGCGGATCGTGGTCGAGAAGCCGTTCGGCTCGGACCCGAAGTCGGCGGTGCATCTCAATAACGTGCTCGCGCAGGTCTTCGACGAGGACGAGATCTACCGCATCGACCACTACCTCGGCAAGGAGCTGGTCCAGAACCTGATGGTGCTGCGGTTCGCGAACTCGATGTTCGAGCCGATCTGGAACCACCGGTACGTCGATCACGTGCAGATCACAGCGAGCGAGACCGTCGGTGTCGAGGGCCGCGGCGCGTACTACGACTCGCCTTCCGGTGGCGCGCTGCGGGACATGGTGCAGAGCCACCTGCTGCAGGTCGCGTCGATCGTCGCGATGGAGCCGCCGATCACGCTGGACGCGTCGGACGTGCGGACGGAGAAGATCAAGGTGTTCAAAGCGTTGCGGGTGCCCAAGCCCGGCGAGGTGCCCGACATCGCGGTGCGGGGGCAGTACGACGAGGGCACGGTCAACCACGAGACCGTGCCGAGCTACCGCTCCGAAGACGGTACCGACCCCGAGAGTCAGACCGACACGTTCGCCGCCGTGAAGTTCCACGTCGACACCTGGCGGTGGGGCAGCACGCCGTTCTACCTGCGCTCGGGCAAGGCGATGGCGCAGAAGAAGACCGAGATCGTGGTTTACCTGAAGCCGACGCCGCACAAGCTGTTCCGCGAGCAGGCCAAGCAGTTTCGCCCGAACCAGATCCTGATCTCGGTGCAGCCCAACCCAGGCGTTCGACTTCGGTTTGAGGGCAAGGTCCCGGGCACGGGCATGGCGATCAAGGACGTCGTCATGGACTTCGACTACGAGGAGCAGTGGAAGGTCGACCCACCGGACGGCTACGCGATCCTGCTCTACGACTGCCTGCGCGGCGACCAGACGAACTACAAGCACCGCGACGAGATCGAGAGCTCGTGGAACGCGTGTCAGCCGATCCTGGACTACTGGGCCGAGAACCCGCAGGACGATCTGCCCAACTACAACGCGGGCTCGTGGGGCCCCAGCGCCGCGGACATCATGATGGCCCGGGACGGGCGGTACTGGCGGAACGATTGACGCGGCGTGTGATCAAGAATCGGCGACCGCATCTTCCGAGGACGGATTGCTTGGCCACACAACCTGTATCCGAAGAACGAAAGGCGGTCATCAAGCAGGCATGGGTTGCTTGTCTTGCTGGCCTGCTCATCGCCGGCGGATACCTTGCGGTCGATACCTACCGCGACAAAGAATCGTCGGCTTTCATCGCGGTCTGCATCTGGCTTGGGGTATCGGCGATTGTCGTTATCGCCACGGCGTGGTGGGTACGGAAGCAGCTCAGGCTGCTTCGCGATGGAATCGAGACCCAGGCGCGCGTGGTCGATACGGGTATCGTTCAGAAGAAGATGTCGAGTCAGCTAGTTGTGATTGAATACGAGTTCGAAGGCGAGGTCTATCGAGCAAAGAAGACAGGGCGTGACACAGACGCGATCGGCGATGTTCTTCGCGTTCGTGTCAATCCAGAACGCCCGGGCGACTGCGTTCTCGCGTACCGGCCGCCGGGTCAAAACAAGCCCTGAAAGCGTACAGTACGGCCATGCTCACCCTCCCCGGCACCATGGTCGTTGCGCCCGACACCGAGGCGCTCTTCGAGAAGCTCGGCGACGCGCTGATCGCCGCCGCGCTCGACGCGGTCGAGCAGCGTGGCGTGTTCCACGTCGCGCTCTCCGGCGGCGGGACGCCCGAGCCGTTCTACGTCCGGCTGGTCACCGACCCGAAGTTCCGCGCACTCCCGTGGGCGAAAATGCACGTATGGATCGTGGACGAGCGGAAGGTCCCTGAAGACCACGCCAAGAGCAACGTGAAGATGATCCGTGAGTCGCTGACGGATCACGTGCCCATGCCCGCGGAACAGCTGCACCCGATGCCCGTGCTCGAGGCTGACCCGGCCGGGCGTTACGAGGCCGAGCTCGAACGTGCGTTCGGCATGAAGAACGTCGGCGGCAACGTGCCTCGGCTCGACTTCATCCTGCTGGGCATGGGCGGCGACTGCCACACGGCGTCGCTCTTCCCCGAGTCGCCGGCACTCGGCGTCACCGACCGCTGGATCATCGAGAACGACGGCGAGAAGGTCGTGCCACCGCCACGGCTGACCATGACCTACCCGTTGATCAATGCCGGCCGGCAGCTCGCGGTGCTCGTGGTCGGAGAGGGCAAACACAGCGCGCTGGGCCGGGTCCACGACCTGCTCGAAGCCGACCACGAGGACATCACCAACGTCCCGATCAGCGGCATCGCGCCCAGCGGCGATGGCGAGTTGTGCTGGTACGTCGACCACGCCGCGGTGGGGGCCGACCCGGTCGCGGATTCATCTTCTTGACCCGGTTGACCGACAATCGTTATCGAGACGTGCGGGCTCGTGCATCAAGAAAACGGAGGCTCACGCATGGGATGGATCAAGAAGGTCGGCATTGGGCTGGTCGTTGTGGTGGCGGCGTTGGTGCTGGTGGGCTGGATGCTTCCCACGAAGTACGAGGTCACGCGGGCCGTGGTGGTTGAAGCGCCCGTGCCGGTGATCCACGCCTTGGTGTCGGACCTCGAGGAGTGGCCGCGGTGGGAGCCGTGGACCCACGCCGACCCGAGCGTCGAGGTCGCTCGGGGCGAGCAGACCACGGGCGTCGGCGCGTCGCAGTCGTGGACCGACGCCCACGGTGGCGGCTCGCTGACGTTCACCAACGTTGACCCCGAGCAGGGTGTGGCCTACAGCATGCTGTTCGCCGACAAGTACCCCGGGCAGGGCAGCGTGACCTACGAAACGATGGAAGCGGGCGGCGTGGCCGTGACCTGGACGATGGACGGCGACGCCGTGACGCCCGTCGTCGGCGGGTACTTCGCCCGGCTCATGCCCGGCATGATCGCACCGATGTTCGAGGACGGCTTGCGTCGCTTGAAAGAAGCCGCCGAGGCCGACGCGGCGGGGGCGGCCGAGGTGCCAGCACCGCCGGTTGATGCCGACGCAGCCTCCGGCACGGTCACGGAGTAAGCGACGGCAGTCCCGGCAGCCCGTCAAGGCTCCGCGCGTTGTTCTTCGCTTGATACGCGCGGACGCCGTCTTCCCCCTTCTTCTCCGCCCACTGCGTCAGTGTGTCGCGTTGACCGACGTACTCGTACAACGGTACGCCGAACCCGCACGAGTCCGCGATGCGCTCGGCCGTCACCCGGATGATCGAACGCACGCCCGGCATCTCGCCCCGGTTCGAGAAGTGCGCCGCGAGTTCACCGAACGCCGGGTCGCCCGGCTCGACCGCTTCGCCGTGTCCTTGAATCCGCAGGATGTTCGGTCGGCCGTCGAACGCGCAAAACATGAGACACGCCCGGCCGTTCTCACGGAGGTGAGCAACCGTCTCCACGCCCGACCCCGTCAGGTCCAGATACGCCACGGTGCGGTCGTCGATCACCGCGAACGTGCCGTCGAGCCCCTTGGGCGACAGGTTGATCAGCCCATCATCGGCGAGTGGGGCGGTAGCGATAAAGAACATCCGCTGCCGAGCGATGAAGTCGCGGTCGGGGTCGGTGAGGGTGTCGCGGTCAGCCATGACAGCAATGTACGCCGGCCGGCTGGACCCGGGAACCACGGCGGCCTACCAATCCTGCATGAACATCATCCGACAGCGCCCACCGTCCCCCTCGTTGATCTTGCTCGGGCTGTTGCTGTGCTTCGCGGGGCCTGGGTCGGCCGAGGCGCCCGCCGCTCAGCCAACCGTCGATGCGCCACACGCCCTGATCGTGCTGACCAGCCACCCCCGGCTCGGAGACACCGGTGAGCCGACCGGGTTTTACCTGTCCGAAGCCAGTCAGCCATGGGACGTGTTCACCAAGCAGGGCTACACCGTGACGCTGGCCAGCCCCAACGGCGGGCCGGCCCCGATCGACCCCGGCAGCCTCGACCTGAACGACCCCGTCAACGCCGCGTTCCTGGAAGCGGTGTGGCGGGAGCAGACCCCGGTCCCGACCCTGGCGATCGAGACCGTCGACCCGGATGCGGTTGACGTCGTGTTTGTCGCGGGGGGGCACGGCACGATGTGGGACCTGCCCGACCACGAGCCGCTGCAACAACTACTCGCCGGGGTTTACGAGAACGGCGGCGTCGTCGCGGCGGTGTGCCACGGCCCGGCGGCGTTGGTCAACGTCCGGCTGTCGAACGGCGACTACTTGGTGAACGGCCACCGCGTCGCGGCGTTCACCAACGAAGAGGAGGAGGCGGTCGAACTGACCGACACGGTCCCCTTCCTGCTCGAGACGCTGTTGCGTGAGCGAGGTGCCGAGTTCGTGCCGGGTGAGAAGTTCCAGGCGAACGTCGTCGTCAGCGAGCGCCTGGTCACCGGGCAAAACCCCGCCTCCGCCCGTGGCACGGCGCAAGCGATTGTTGATCTCCTGCGCGACTGATGCGCGGGCGTTCCGCCCTGTTTTGCGATTCGTGTGGGTCAACCGTTGGCCCACATCCGGGACCCCCACGTGTCCAGCGTCGCGTTGATCTCGTCCAAACCCGTTTGCACGGCTACCTCCGACTCGCGCGTCACGGAGCGCACCGCGTCCCGCAGCTTGCGTGTTTCGGCCAACCGCGCCCGCAGGTCGATCGGCTCCGCGAACCGCACGACCGCCAGCCGGTCGCCCAAAGGCTCGGGCATCCGCGAGAACACGTCCTCCTCCAGCTTCTCCACCGTCTCGGACACGCGATCGAGTGTCGGCTTCTCCGCGACGTAGTCGCCGCGGTAGCTCGCAATGCGGAAGGCGAGGATCGCCTCGTCCGCCCAAGTCGCCGCCGCGGCGTGGTCCGCGGCGCGTTTCGGGTCGGTGCGGACTTCGTGGATCACCCGCCGACACTGCCGGACCCGCTCGATCAACCCGGTTTGATCACCCGGCGTGACCCCGAGCTTCTTCTCAAGCCGGTCCAGCACGCCCGCCGCGGCGCAGCGGATCGTCTCGGCCAAACAGTCGCCCTCTTCGCAGTCGATGCCACGCAGGTCCAGGTTTCGACGCAGCGCCGCTACCCCGACGCGCGTGAGCGCTTCGCGCGGGTCTTCGTCCTTACCGGGTCTGTCGACTCCGACCGCCTCGGCGACTTTGCGCAACCGCTGTCGGACCGCGGGGTGCGCGTCGCGCACGTGAGTCGCCTTGATCGCCACCGGGACCGCCAACACGCGCGCCTCGTCCTTCAGCTGCTGCTGCGCCCGTAACGCAAGGAACGCCGCGCCTTCCAGGAACGGCCCGACTTTGTCGTTCTCCAGGTACACGTTGCCTTCGGGGAATACGGTCAACGCGCACCGCCCGCGCTCGATCACGCCGAGCGCGTGCTTCATCGGCCGGGGGTCGGACGCGTCGCGATCGACGCTGAACGCGCCGAGCCGTTGCAGCAGGAACCGGTCGAACCGCCCGCGCAGGAACACGTCGTACGCCGCCATGAGCTGTGTCGAGACGCTCAGCCGACGCAGGACTTCGAGGAACACCGGCGCGTCGCCGTGCGTCGGGTGGTTCGGTAGGAACACCAGCCGGTCGCCGGGCCGCACGCGTTCACGCAACACCGCCGTGTTGCGCGGGTCGACCTCGACGAACCGCTTTACGCCCGGCAGGAACCGCACCGCGTTGTACCGCCGCAGCAGCGGCGCGATCAGCGGGCTGCGCTTCGGCGGGTACCACACGAACGGCCGGTCGGCGAAGTCGAGCACAGCAGCAGTATCGGCCATCGCCCCGCGCGGTGTCCCACACGGGCCACGGACCGTGTAGAGGCCGGGTTTTTGACGCTCTCGCCCCCCCCAACTAACCTGCGGGGCTCGGCGGATTTCGACCGTTTCCGCCGTCTCCAACTGAGCCCCCGAACCTTTAATCCCGGAACCTAGACAACGCCATGGCCATCCAGACCCTCTACGACAAAGACGGCTCCCTCGCCCCGCTCCAAGGCAAGACCATCGCCGTCCTCGGCTACGGCAGCCAGGGCCACGCCCACGCCCAGAACCTCCGCGACTCCGGCCTCAACGTCATCGTCGCCAACCGCGCCGACTCGACCAACGGCAAGCTCGCCACCGAGCACGGCTTCGACCCGCTCCCCGTCGCCGACGCCGTCAAGCAGGCCGACCTCGTCGCCGTTGCGTTGCCCGACGAAGTCCAGCCCGACGTGTACGAGGCCTCGATCGCGCCCAACCTCACCGCGGGCAAGACGCTCCTGTTCACGCACGGGTTCAACATCCACTTCAAGACCATCACGCCCCCGGCCGACGTCAACGTGATCATGGTCGCCCCCAAGGGCCCGGGCCACACCGTCCGCTGGGAGTACGAGCGCGGCGGCGGCGTCCCCTGTCTCATGGCCATCCACCAGGACTCGACCAGCGACGCCAAGGACCAGGCGCTCGCTTACGCGATCGGCGTGGGCGGCGGGAAGGGCGGCACGCTGGTCACAACCTTCAAGGACGAATGCGAGACCGACCTCTTCGGCGAACAGGTCGTCCTCTGCGGCGGCCTGTCCGAGTCCATCAAGAAGGGCTTCGAGGTGCTGACCGAGGCCGGCTACCCGCCGGAGCTGGCGTACTTCGAAGTGTGCCACGAGCTCGAGCTGATCATCAACCTGATCAAGCGTGGCGGCCTGGACTATATGCGCTACAGCATCTCCAACACCGCGGAGTTCGGCGACTACTACACCGGCCCGAAGATCTGCGACGACGCCACCAAGCAGCGGATGGAAGCCGCCCTCAAGCACATCCAGGACGGCAGTTTTGCCAAGGCCTTCCGCGACGATTACGCCAACGGCTTCAAGTGGTTCAAGCAGCAGCGCGCCGAGAACGCCGGCCACCCGGTCGAGGGCGTCGGCAAAGAACTCCGCCGCATGATGCCCTGGCTCAAACCCGTCGAGCTGACGGACAGCGGGCCGGTCGAGGTTTGATCCTTTGGCGTGCCTAACCGCTCCGACGGATCGCCGGGTGCCACACCTCATGCGCAGCATGATGTGTGCAAGTGTGACTGTGGTACCGGCACACATCGGCTGCGCCGAGGTGTGGCACCCCGCCCGTTTCACTTCTTCATGATCACGTAGAGGGCGTGGATCATGCCGGGGAAGAAGAACAGCAGCGTGAGCAGGAGGTTGAGCAGGAAGGTCACGCCCAGGCCCTTGTGCAGCAGGACGCCGACGGGCGGGAGCAGGACGGCGAGGATGATCTTGAGCAGGTCCATCGCTACAGGTTAGGAACGTGGCGCTAGGCGGGGATCGTTGTTAGCGTAAACGATCCATGGAACCCGCATTCGTCTGGGCCGACCTCTCGACGCACGACTTCCCGGCGGCGCGGCGCTTTTACGCGGATGTGTTCGGGTGGCGGTGCCGCGATGTGGGAGACGCGTACCACGTCGGGGCTTGCGGGGGGATGCCAGTCGCCGGGCTGTACCCGATGCCCGAGAAGTTCCTGCGGATCCAGATGCCGTCGTTCTGGATGTCTTACCTCCGCGTGGGAGCACTCGACGCCGTCGTCGCGGCGGCGGAAGCCCACGGCGGGAGGGTGGAGGTGCGCCCCGAGCCGGCGCCGGGCGGCGGGCGGATCGCGCTGATCCGTGACCCCGCGGGCGCAGGCTTTACCTGCTACGAAGGCGACGAACTCGGCGGCGGCGCATCGACGGGTGAAGGCCGGCGCGCCTGGCACGAGTTGCACGTCTCTGACGCCGCAGCCATCGAAGGTTTCTACCGCGCGGTCTTCGGTTGGGATTTCCAGCCGGCTGAGCAGCCGGGCCGATTCACCATCCATACGGCAGACGGCAATGTCGTAGCCGGCCTGCAGGTCACGCCCAATGAGCTCAAGGGAGACAAAGAGTACTGGGGCGTGTACTTCGCCGTGGCCGATCTGGAGGCCGCCCGTCGGCGCATCATGTCGGCGGGGGGCCGCGTCGAAGCCGACCAACCCCTCGGGGATCGTGAGGCGGTCCTGGCCTACGACAGCCAGGGCGCCGCGTTTTACGTTGTCGCGGACCCCACCGACGTGGAGCGGGATTCGGTGCGTCCCGGCGCGGTCGGCTCGTTGCGATGGCGGGCGATCCTGGGGCTGGTGGTCGTGGCGTTGGCCGTGCTCTTCGAGTGGGACTGGATGTGGGGGGTGTTGTTCTTGTTGTGGGTGATTCCCGACTTGCGGAGCGGGCACGTCCACTTCATGGAACCCGTCGACCGCCGTCGCAACCCGGTGGTGTATTGGCTGATCGTGCTGGCGTGGGTGACTCTGTCGCTTTACTTCTTTGTGCCGTAGCGGGCGACGCGGCACGCCGAGGCTCGGCACCGAGGTATTGCTACAGCGGGTACGCTTCCGGGGTGTGGGTCGCATTCTCTTCTCGGCTTCGGTTGCGCGTGTTTCGACCGGCTGACGCGTTGGCGATGCGGGCGTTGTTCGGTGACGCCGAGGTGATGCGGCATGGGGACGGGCCACAGGACGACGGGTGGATCGCGGCGTGGATCGAGGGGCAGGTCGTCAGCCAGCGGGAGCACGGCTGCGCGATGTGGGCGGTGTGCGAGCGCGGTGCGTCGGGGGACGTGGACGACACGCCGGTTGGCTACGCGGGGTTGAACTATCACCCGGACTTCGACGGCCGGCGCGAGTTGGCACTGGGGTATCGGCTGGTCAGGCGGGTCTGGGGCCGCGGGCTCGCGACGGAGGCGGTCCGGACGGTGCTGGCTCACGCCGACGATGAACTCGGGCTCCGCCGAGTCGTGGCGACGATCGACCCCCACAACCCCGCGTCGCTACGCGTGGCCGAGAAGGCGGGGATGCGTTACGAGCGGGACGTGATGCTGCCCGGGTACGACCACCCGGACCGGTTGTACGCGATCGAGTTCGGAGGGCCGACGCCTTGACGCTAGCAGACCGACTGGACGCCTTCGACGGGAAGCACACGGCCCCACTGGAAGCGTTGGTGGTGTCGCTGTCGCCAGACGCGGGCGTGGTGCCCGAGTTGATCCGGCTGACGCGCACCGGGGCCCCGAAACGGCAGGCCGGCGCGACCTGGGTGCTCAAGCGGTTGGTCGAAGGCGGGCACGCGTTTACGCCGTCGGAGACGAAGCGGTTGCTGGCACTGCTGGCAGACGTGACGTCGTGGGAGGCGGCGTTGCACCTCTTGCAGGTGCTGCCGCACCTGATCATCCCGGCGGCGTCGACGGAAGCGCTGCACCGCGACCTTGCCGCGCTCGCCAGGGACGAGAACAAGTTCGTCCAGGCGTGGGCGTTGAGCGGGTTGTACGCGCTGGCCGACCAACACCCGGCGTATCGGGACGCGATGAGGCGTCGGCTGCGTCGGGCGCTGGACGACGGGTCGGCCTCGGCCCGGGCGCGGGTGCGCAACGCGGTCAAGGGGTCGACCTGGTTCGCGGGGGAGTAGTCTCGGAATAGCGCGGCCCTGCCACGGCTTATGATCGGCGGGCGAACCCTCCTCGGAGCCGACTTTGAACACCTCGTTGATCGAGACCGTCTGGACGCTGCCGCTGCGTGACGCGGACGCCGGGGAGTTAGAGCAGTTGCTGCGGAGAATCGGGGTGTTGGAGCAGGGCGAAACCGTGGCGTCGGTCGGGTCGGCGGGTGAAGGGAACATGAATCTGGTGCGGCGGGTGGTGACGGATCGGCGGAGCGTGATCGTGAAGCACGCGCTGCCGTACGTCGCGAAGTACCCGACGATCGCGGCGCCGGCGGACCGGGCGGCGATGGAGCGGGCGTGGTACGAGGCGGTCGCGGCGTCGCCGGCGGTGAGCGCGCGGATGCCGGCACTGCTGGGCGGCGACGAGGCGGGGCGGGCGCTCGTGCTCGAAGACTTCGGCGAGGCGGCCGACCTGACTACGGTCTATCTCGACGGCACGCTGGACGAAGGCGTGGTCGACGCGTTGGCGGCGTTCCTTGCAGGACTGCACGATGCGACCGAGGGCCGGTCGTCCGGGCTCGGTATCGTCGCCAACCGCGCAATGCGCGTACTCAACCACGCCCACATCTTCGACGTCCCACTGCAACCCGACAACGGCATCGCGTTGGATTCGTTGGAGCGGGGGCTGTCTGAGGTCGTGACGGGGTTGCGGGTCGACGCGGCCTATCGGGAGCAGGTCGACGCGACGGGGCGGCGGTACCTCGCCGACTACCGCGACGACGCGACGGCGGTGCTGCTGCACGGCGACTACTTCCCGGGTAGCTGGTTGGCGACCGGGGACGGCGTCCGCGTGATCGACCCGGAGTTCGGGTTCTTTGGCCCGGCGGCGTTCGACGTGGCGGTCGCGACGGCTCACTTCGTGTTGGCGGGATGCCCGCCTTTGGCGGAGCGGTTTATTGCGGCATACGAGCGCTTCTCGTCAACCGGCCTGGATCAAGCCAGCGTCGCGCGGTTCGCCGCGGCGGAGGTGATGCGACGGTTGGTTGGTGTCGCGCAGCTGCCTCTGCCGGACAAGCCGGCGGGGTGGCGGGCGGGTCGGTTGGGCGTGTCCCGTGAGGCGATGGTCTCGGGCCGGTTGTCAGCGTTGCTGATCGCCTGACCGGCGAAGCGCGATGGTGCCCAACAACACGATCAGGACGGCGGCGCCGGGTTCAGGGATCACCACCCCGACGAAGTCCGCATGGAACGCCCGGCCGAAGTTCGCGCCGAGCTCGTGGTAGTAGTCGAGGTTCCGCCGGTAGCCAAACTCGGTCTCGAAGGTGACGTCGACCTGGGCGGCGAGGAAAGCCTCGGCGAAGTTGGCGCTGGTCCAGCTCGTGCCGGTGGAGTCGGTCTCGCGGACGTTGGGCTGCAGCTCGTCGATCAGCGTGCGCCACCACTTGGCCTGGTTGTCGCCCTGCTCGAACTCGATGAACCCGAAGTCGTCGCCGATGCTGCTGGGGATGGTGGAGTGGAAGTCGACGAAGGCGTCGACGGTGCCGGGCGTGGCGACGACGTCCGCGATCATCGCCTCGCCGTTGACGCGGATGTCCTGCAGGTTCGTCCACAGCGCGGGGTTCCACCGGCCGTTGGGGTCCTGGTTCGGGTTGTCGACGGTGGAGCGGTTGTACCCGGCGAACCGGCCGTCGGGGTTCATCGTGGGGTAGGCGTAGAACTCGGCGACGTCGCGGAGCTCGGCGGCGAGCGGGTCGTCGGAGATGAGCCAGTCGACCAGGCCCTGGAACGTGTGCGTGCCGAGCACCTCGCCGGCGTGCATACCGGTGGTGATGACGACCTTGCGTTTGGCCTCGTTGGGCGAATCGGTGGCGGGGTTGGTGATGCGGTAGGCGAAGATCGCGCGGGAGGCGATGTTGCGGCCGAGGTCGTCGACGCCGCCGGGCGAGAAGCCGATGGTGCCGGGGATCGGGCCGACGCTGCTGGCGGTGGGTTGGACCCACGGGCTCTGCAGGGTCTGGAGCGTGTGGTCGACGGAGTCCTGGTAGCTGTACGGGATGGCGTAGGCGACGTGGACGGTGTCGCCGGTGAAGGCCGTGTTGTTGCTGAAGTTGAAGTTGCCGCCGATTCGCCCGTTGTTGTCGAAGAAGTCCCAGGTTTCGCCGTCGTAGGAGTACACCATGGGGTGGGTGTTGAGCCGGGACGCGCCGCCGGCGAAGTTGTCGGAGATGGAGAAGACCGGGCGTTCGTTGAGCGCATCGTCGACGCGGAAGTACAGCCAACGCCACTGCCCGCCGCCATAGAAGTTGTCCCGGCCGACGAGGTTAACGATGGGCTGGTTGCCGAAGCTGCTCAGGCTCCAGGACTGCAGCGAGCCGTGGTCGAAGCCGGCGTCGAGGGACAGCGCGGCGGCGCGCTGTGTTGTGCCGAGCAGTGTGCAGAGCAGGGCAAGGGCGCCGATCAGTCGTGGCGCACGACCGCCGCGTTCGGAGCTCGGAGCGACGCAGAAACAGACACGGGGAACAACGGTGTTTTTCATGGCTTCTCCCCCACGACTATACCCCGGGTCGGCCGGGATTCTTGTGTTTTTGACTGCGGGTTTGCCGGAGGCGGGGGTCTGGCCGATGATCCGTGCATGGCCGAGGGATCGCCGCCGATCATTCAAACACGTGAACCGAGCGGTCGGCCGACGCTGCCCGAGCTGTTGGCGTTGGCGGTTCAGTCGCACCGGGACGAGGCCTCGACCCGCCGGGCGCTGCGGCGGCGCGACCGGACGCTGGCCGTGCGCCACGGCTTGGACCGGGAGGGGCTGCCGGCGCGGCGCCGATTGCGCGGGTGGCTGCGCGGCGTCGAGGGCGGCAGGGTGCTGGCGCGGTTGGCGTCGGGCTGGCTCGCGTTGCGTGTGGTTGGGGTGTTGTTAGCGGCGCTGCTCGGCGTGCTCGCGGCGTTGGCGTTGTTCCGGTATGACGGGACCCGACCGGTCAATGTGCTTGCGGTCGTGGTCGTGTTCGTCGCGTTACCGTTGGTGACGGCGGCGCTGTCGCTGGTCGGGATGCTCGGGTGGCTGCCGGGCAGCGGGGTGCTGCGGGCCCTGTCGCCCGCGGGGCTTCTTTGGTCCGCGCTGCAGCGGCTGCCCGGAGCGGTCGGCGAGTCGGCGGGGCAGCTGCGCGTCGAGTTGCGTCGGCACGGGCGTTTGCTCGGCGGCGTGGGGAAGTGGGTCGGGTGGTCTTTCTCGCAGGCGTTCGGGTTGTGGTTCGTGGTGGCGGGGATCGTGACGTTTCTGGTTTTGCTGGCCACGACGGACTTGGCCTTCGGTTGGGCGACCACTTTGAACCTCGACGATTCACGGCTGCAAGATGCGCTCGCGGCGTCGCTCTGGTTCTATCCCGAGGTCACGCCCAGCGTGGAGATGATCGAGAAAACGATCACCGAACGAGCGACATCTTTCGAGGACCGCTACGCCGCGTCGCCCGACCTGTTCAAGGCGTGGTGGCGGCCGCTGCTGTGGTTGATGGTGGGATACGCGCTGGTGCCACGTCTGGTGCTGGCGTTCGCGGCCTGGTTCTTGGCGGGGCGGGCGGTGACCCGGGCGTTCGACCGGTACCCGGGCGTCGACGAGATCGAGCGGCGGTTGGTGACGCCGGCGGTCGACACGGCAGGCCGTCTGTCGGGCGAAGGCGACGTGCCGGTGGGAGCGCCAGACGCGGCCTCAGACGACGACACAGACCACGCGGTCGCCGCTGCGGCTGACTTGTTGCCCGCGGCGACGGCCGTGATCCGCTGGTC
>JANQPR010000194.1 GCA_028285385.1 Phycisphaera sp. | reverse complement strand
CCGCGACCACGCCGAACGCCACACCCAGCGCGACGACGACGTACACGGCCACCACGACCAAGGCGGTCAGCGCGAGCTTGTTGCGCAGCAGCCGCCGGGCCGCGTCGCGGTACAGCCCAACGGCCGGCCGCTCGGAGAGGTCCACCGCGGTCGGGTCGGCGTGGTCCACCGTCGCCATCGCCGACGCCCGCGCGTCGTGCGATTCCTCGGTCTGCGTCGCGCCGTCGCTGCCGGGGGCGGGTCGCGTCATGACAGCGACACCCGCGGGTCGACCAGGGCGTAGCACACGTCGGTGAGCAGGTTCCCGAGCACAAACAGGATCGCGATGATGAACGTCATCGCGTTGATCACCGGGAAGTCACGCCCGCCGATCGCCTCGATCATCAGGTAGCCCAGGCCCGGGATGCCGAAGAAGCGCTCGAGCAACAGCGAGCCGAGAAACAGGAACGGGATCGCCAGCACGGTGCTCGTGATAATCGGGATCATCGCGTTCTTGAGCAGGTGCTTGAACAACACCTTGGGCGTCGCGAGCCCCTTGGCGTACGCGGTGCGGATGTAGTCCGCCCGGATCTCGTCGAGCATGATCGTCCGGTAGAACCGCACGCTGCTGCCCAACCCCATCAGCACGCCCAGCAGCACCGGCAGCACCAGGTACCGCGCCGCGTTCACGCCCGGCTCGTAGCCCTGAATCGGGAACCATCCCAACTGATAAGCGAAGAAGTACTGCCCGAAGATGATCACCGCGAGCGACGGCAGCGACATCCCCAGGACGCACACCGTCACGGTCGTCGTGTCGATCCATCTCCCACGGTAGAACGCGACGAACAAGCCGATCGACACCGAGGCAAGCAGTGACGCAAAGAACATTGGCACGGTCAAACTCAGCGACGGGATGGCCCCTCGAGCGAGCAGACCCGACACGGCCTGCTTGCTCTGGATGCTCCGGCCGAAGTCGAACGTGACGCTGTTCCAGAGGTGGTTGAAGAACTGCGAGTCGAACACCGCGAGCACGCCGTGCTCGGGGACGTCGGGGAGGTTGATGAACAGTGGCTTGTCCCAGCCGTACTCGGCCTGGATCTCGGCGATGACCTGGGGCGTGGCGTTCTTACCCGCGATCGAGGCCGCGACGTCGCCCTGCACGAGGTTGAACAGCGCAAAGGTGATCAGCAGGACGCCGAACACGATCAGCGGGGTGTACAGCAGTCGGCGGACGATGTAGGCGAGCAACGGGGCAGGGTCTTTCGGGGTCTCTCGGTCCTCAGCGCCCGAGCATCTCGCGCCGCATCTCGGCGTCGAGGTCCTGGTACTTCATCAGCCCGTAGCCGTAGACGTTGGGCTTGTAGTTCTCACACCACTTGTATTGCAGTCGGAACGACGTGGTGTGAGCGATGAAGACGCAAGGCAGGTCGTCGACGATGATCTGCTCCATCTGCCGGGCCAGCGCGGTGCGTTCCGGGCCGGGCTCCATGACCTTGAGCCGTTCGTAGAGCGCGTCGAACGCATCGTCCTGGTAGTTCATGTTGTTGTTGCCGGGCGACTTGTTCGGGCCGTAGAACAGCGCGAAGAAGTTCTCCGGGTCGGGGATGTCGGCCTCCCAGCCCATGCCGAACATCTGGACCTGCTTGGTCTTGGTCTTCTCCTGCAGCGTCGGCCAGTCCATAAAGTCGACGCGGAAGTCCAGGCCGAGCTCGGTCTTGTACAGCCGGGTGAGGTACTCGCCGACCTGGCGTTGCGTGGTGTCGGTGCCGCCGAGCGAGAGCACGAGCTCGGGCAGCTCGCCGCCGGCCGCCTGCTTCGCCTCCTCGACGTACTGCTTGGCGCGGTCCAGATCGAAGCTGGTGTACGGGCTGTCGATCGGCTCGTCGTAGGCCTCGAAGAGCGGCGGCGGCGGGACGATCTTCGGGGCCGGGATCCCGCGCCCATTCAGGAACAGGTCCAGGTACTCCACGCGGTTGAGCGCGAGGTTGAGCGCCCGGCGGAGCGGGAGGTTGTCGCGGAGTTCGGGGGCCTCCATGTTGAAGCCGTACCAGAACGTCACCGGCCGGTCGTAGATGTAGAGCTCGAGGCCCTTGGCTTTGAGCTCGTCGGTGAGTTCGCGTTGCGGGGTGATCGACCCGCCGTAGTTGTCCTTGGGGATGCCGCCGACGTCGACGTCGCCGTTCATGAGCTTCAGCCAGGCGGGCTGGTCTTCCTCGATGATCGTGAAGACCTGCTTGTCGATGAACGGCAGCTGCTTGCCGGCGTCTTCGAGCAGGCCCGCTTCTTCGTCGCCGGGCTCGCCCTCGGAGGGGTAGCGCTCGTCGCGGAACGTCGGGTTGCGCGTGAGAACGATCCGGCTGCCGCGCTGCCACTCGTCCAGCACGTAAGGCCCGGTGCCGACCGGGTGGTTCAGGAACTCGTCGCCGTAACGCTCGACGGCTTCGCGCGGGACCACCGAGGTCGGGAGGTACGCGAGGTAGTACCGGATCTGCGGCCAGGGCTTGGTCAGCGTGATCCGCAGTGTGTGGTCGTCGACGGCTTCGAGCCCGGACACGGCGCGGTCGTAGTCCACGTCCTGCTTGCGCTCGACGCCCTGCGTGTACTCGCGGAACGCGTTCAGGCCCGCGATGCGACCGTCGAGCACCCACCAGTTCTTCGAGACATTCTTGATGTCTGCGAGGCGTTTCCAGGAGTAGATAAAGTCCTCCGCGACGACCGGCCTCCCCTTGCCACCGGGGAAGCACTCGTCGTCCTGGAACACAACGTCATCTCGGACCTTGATCGTGACGGTCAGCCCGTCGTCGCTGACCTCGGGCATCGCGGCGGCGAGGCAGGGCACGATCTCGTACGGGCGCTTGAGGTAGTGGTACTGGTACAACGGCTCGTAGATGTTCGAGGTGATCCCGGCCCCGAGCACGTCCCCGACGTCCATCGGGTCCATGCCGCGGACCTTGGCACCCAGCGCCTGGTACCTCACTTTGAGCCCGGCCTCGACGTCGGCCTGCCGCTCCCCGCCGCCGCCGCAGCCGGGCAGCAGCGTGAAGCCGACGACGAGCGCAGCGCACAGCGTCGTGAGCCGCGGGGCAGAGCCGAGGGGGCCGGCGAAACCGCGGGGGCCGGGGAAGGAACGTCCGTGTCTGCCAATCCGGGGAGGGTGGGTCATGATGGAACGCTGATCGGGGAAACCGGCCGTGGTTCGGTACGCAGGCAAAGAGGCCGCGGTGCGCAGAGTGTATCGGACCCGGCAGCACGGCCGCGTTACCCGCCCCGGTCGTAGCGAGTCTTTCAGCTTCGCCGGCCCTTGGGGTCGAAGCGTTCCCGCAGCGCGTCGCCGAGGAAGTTCAGGCCCAGCAGCGTCAGCCCCAGCAGCGCGCACGGCCAGACGAGGAGCCACCAGTACATCGGCAGGTCCCGGATCGCCAGGGCGGGCAGCTCGTTCACGCCCGCCGCGGCGAGGTTGCCCCAGCTCGGCAGCGGCGCGCGGACGCCGATGCCCAGGAAGCTCAGGAAGCTCTCCTGCAGGATCGCCTGCGGCACGGCCAGCGTCGCGTAGACCACGATCGGCCCGACGAGATTCGGCAGCAGGTGGCGCACCAGCACCCGCGGCGTCCGCATGCCCATCGCCGACGTCGCCTCGATGAACGGCTGGGCGCGGAGCGACAACACCTGACCGCGGATCACCCGGGCCATGGTCAGCCAGGAGACTCCGCCGATGGCGACCAGCAGCGTCACGATGTCGGCCGTACGCGCGGCGGTCGCGTCGCGCAGGAACAGCCCGAAGAACCGCTCGAAAACCGGCGAGAGCGCGAGGTCGAGCAGCACGACCATCAGGATGTACGGCAGCCCGTACACGATGTCGACGATGCGCATCATCACGCTGTCGATGCGCCCGCCGAAGTACCCCGCCAGCGCGCCCCAGGTCACGCCGATGCACAGCGCCAACCCCGCGGCCGCGATGCCGATCGTCAGCGAGATCGCACCGCCCATCAGACACCGCCACAACAACGACCGGCCGAGCTCGTCGGTCCCGAACGGCGCGGCGACCGATGGCGACGCGTAGATCGCCTCGAGGTCGTTGACGTTCTGCGCGTCGTAGTTCGCGACCGACCACGGCAGCGTGACAAAGCACGGCACGGCGATCAGCAGCAGCAACACGGTGCCGACCAACCCGGCCGTGGGCCGCCACCGTGGCCGCGCCTCCGTATCGCTGACCACGGGCTGCATCGCCACCGCTTGACCCATGGCGGCAGAATACCCAAGCGGTTTGCCCGGTTTCGCAACGCCGCACCGTCGCGCCGCGGAAAACGAGCTAAACCACGACTGTAACGCTTGTTACACCGATCCCGTGCGGTACGCTTCCGGCATGAAGTCGCGGAAGCCTGCGCTCGGGGAGAAGCGGTCCCACCGGGGTTCCCGGCTGTCTTGGTTGGCGGCTACGAGTTTGGGAGCGGCCGTGTCGGGCCTCGGCGCCTCCGCACAGACCAACGTCGTGCTCATCTTCGTCGACGACCTGGGCTGGGCAGACAACGACCTGTTCTACAGCCAGGCGTTCGCGCAGCAGCGCGGCGACACGGATGCGTTCTTCGAGACGCCGCACCTCCAAGCGTTGGCCGCCGACGGGCGGACGTTCACGCAGGCCTACGCGTCGTCGCCCGTCTGCTCCCCGACGCGCGCGAGCATCATGCTCGGGCAGTCGCCGGCGACGCACGACATCACGCAGTTCATCGGCGGGCCGCAGAGCCCGGGGTTCACGTACCGCGGCAGCCTGCCGCTCTCGTCCTTCACGATCGCCGAGTCGCTCCGCGCGAACGGCTACCGCACCGGGTACGCCGGCAAGTGGCACCTGGGCGGCGGGTCCAACCCGCTTAACCACGGCTTCGACGAGAACTACGGCGGCGGAGGGCAGGGCCTGCCCAACACCTGGTTCGCCAACAGCAACGGCGGGTTCAACTGGGCCAACAACCTGCCCAACGACGGGCCCGCGTTCGCCGGGGAGTACCTCACCGACCGTTTGACCCGTGACGCGGTGGATTTCATTGACCGCGCCGTCGCCGACGGCGAGCCGTTCTTCCTCGACCTCGCGCACTACGGCGTGCACGTACCGTTCGCCGCGCCCAGTGAACTGGTCAACAAGTACGTGACCAAGATCAACTCCGGCAGCTACGCCCAGTTCGACGACCTGACCTCGTCACAGAAGACGGAAGTCGCGATCTACGCCGCGATGACCGAGTCGGTCGACCGGTCGCTCGGGGCGGTGCGGGCCGCGCTCGACGCCAACGGCGTCGCCGACGACACGCTCGTGCTGTTCCACTCGGACAACGGCGGGCTCGCGACGCCCGACTTCGGCAACTTCGCCACCGACGACATGAACGCCCCGCTGCGCAACGGCAAAGGCACGCTGTACGAGGGCGGCATCCGTGTGCCGCTGCTCGCGGCCGGGCCGGGCGTCGTGCAAGGCGTCGACGACACGCCGGTGATCAGCCACGACCTGCACACGACGATCCTTGCGGCGACCGGCACCGGGGGCCCGGGCTCGCAGCCGAGCGACGGCGTCGACCTCACCGCCGCCCTCGCGGCTGGCGAGTTGCCCGATCGCGGCGACAACCCCGTCGTCATCCACTACCCGCACAGCTCAAATCAAGGCGGCCGCGCCTCCACCGCGATCGTCGAGGGCGACTGGAAGCTCATCCAGAACCACTTCCACGGCGGCATCGAACTCTTCAACCTCGCCGACGACCTCGGCGAGACCACCGACCTCGAGACGCGGAACCCCCGGACCGTCGAGTACCTCCGGGTCAAGATGCACAAGTTCCTCGCCGACCGCACCGCCAACGTTCCCGTGACAAACAACGGCACGAACGTCCCGTCGGGGTTCCAGATCGACCCCCGCGACGCCGGCGAGCCGCTGGCGCTGACCAACGGCAGCTTCGAGGACCAGCCCGCGGCCGACGGCGCGATCGGCGACGACACCAACCCGCAACTCCGCAACGCGACCGGGTGGTCCTGGGTCGACGATGTCGTGCTCGAGACCGGCGGTGTCGCCAACCCCGTCTTCTCCAACCCCGGCCAGCCCCGCTTTGCCAACACCGACGGCAACGGCCAAGGCTTCCAAAACGGTCCGATGGAGGGTCCGCAACTCTTCGACCTGTCCTCGTTCACCGACACCGCCGGCAACGACGTGACCGGGCAACTCGTCGGCATCGAGCAATCGCTCGGCCTGGTCAACGCCGAGACCGACTACACCGTCCGCTTCGTCGCCGGCGCGTCGGTCGCCACCGCCGGTGCCCTCGACGCCGTGGTCCGCTTGCTCGCCGGCGACACCGTGATCGGCGAGCTCAACGCGACCGGCCCCTCGGACGGCCGGCTGTTCGACTTCCAGCTCATCGTCAGCCGCGCTCAGATTGCCGAGCCGCTTGTCGGGCAGCCGCTCACGCTGCAACTGCTCCGCGGCACGTCCGGCGGCATCGTGAGTTACGACCACGCCCGTGTGTACGCGTTGTCCGACACGGTGATCCCGGAGCCAGTGACGGCGGCGCTGCTGGCATCGCTGCTGGCTTCACGCCGGCTCCGGTGACGCCACGCACTGCGACCGGCGCTACGGCTTGCGGATCACGTACCCCACGCCGCCCTTGGCGAGCCAAGCGCGGGCGAGTTCTTCTTTCTTGTAGACCACGCCCTCGCCGCCCTCGTCGTAGGCCGGGTCGTTGACGATGGCGTCGCCGGCGTCGGTGAGGCCACGGATCAGGATGAGGTGGCCGCTGGTCCGCTTCATCTTGTTGCTGGGGAACTCACCCTCTTCGAAGCGGATCGACGCGATAACCGGGGCGCCGGACGCGAGTGTGTCGCGGAGGTCGTCCCAGGTGCGGAAGCGTTGCAGCTCGGCGTGCAGGCCGTGCGTGGAGGCGAAGGCGACGGCCCGCGCCCAGTTGCCGAAGATGTTGTAGCGGCGGTCGTAGATCGCTTCGCTGACGGCGCGCGGGTCGAGCGTGACGCCGTGAAACGCCATCGCCATGGTGACGCTGGTGGGCGAGCACGTGCGTGGCGCGAGCGCCGGGCCGTTCCTGCCCTGCCGGAACATGGGGACGGCCAAGTCGGTGCCGGTCTGATCGTCGAGTGCGTCGCCGCGTTCGTTGTCGTTGGCGGAATCGGCCGCGAGGACCACGTCGGCGGGCAGCGACCCGGAGTACACGCCGACGAGATGCGACACGGCCGGCGTGCGCCGCGCGTCGGGGGAAGCCGCATCGAAGCTCACGAGTTCGAGTCGGGCCTGAAGCGCGTCGGCGGGTTCGTTGAGTTCGACCCAGTCGATCTCGACCGTGCCGTGAGCGAAGTCGGTGGTGCTGCCGCGGCCGGTCCCGGTCAGGTCGCCCCAGCCGTCGAGGTCGAGCCAGGGCGACCACTCGCCGTCGACGCGGAGCCGCCAGAGCATGCGGACGCCCGTGTCGGCCGGTGCGTCGAGGTTCATCGACGGGAGCAGTTCGGTGACGGGCCAATCCGCCTCGAACACGGGCGAGGTCCACCGCCCCGACGCCGGGTACGCCGTGTCGGGCGACGCGACGACCAGCCGGCCTTGCTCATCCACGGCGGTGCGGTCGTGCTCGCCGGCGTCCCAGGCCGAGGCATCAAAGCGGAGGGTGGCGTCGCGCATCCGCAGCGGGTTGTCAGACCAGACACGGTCCGGCGCGTCACGCGAATCGGCCGTGGGGGACGAAGCCTCGGGCATGGGGTCCCTTTCCGAAGTAACGCGGTCGGTGCTTTTGCACGCCGACAGTCCCGACACGACCGCAACCAGCACGAGCGTGTTCACCACACGCCAGCCGCAGTTGAACGTTTGGTGGGTGTCACTTGAAACCGAAGCGTGTGTCCGCATGGCGTGTGCTCCGTTGCGTCCGGGGGTCGCGGTCTCACGCTTTGCCGCGCTCGGCTTCCGTAGGTAGCCGCAGAAACCCGTCGTCGCCGAACCACGAACCCGACGGGAAGGCGTCCCGCGGATCGTAGCCCAGCCGACGCCGCCCGGGTTCCAGGTCGAACCGGCTGCGCGGCACGCCGGCGTCGTCCGCGGCCCCGGGGCCGA